>NZ_CP029185.2:300000-397500 GCF_003096015.2 Limnobaculum parvum
CGGTGGTTCAAGTCCACTCAGACCCACCAATTCTACTTACCCTTGCATCTTTCGCTGCTGCGTTACTCATGTGCTAACGCACACTGCGTTATTCACAACGAAACCTGCTGTGGTTAAGCGAATTGGTGCCGGTAAATCAATAAGATGTCTCTGTTCTTTATGGGGCTATAGCTCAGCTGGGAGAGCGCCTGCCTTGCACGCAGGAGGTCAGCGGTTCGATCCCGCTTAGCTCCACCATAAAGAAAGAATCTTTAATCGTGCTAAAACTATTTCAGAGTGTACTGACGAAAGTCCGTGTACTGTGGAATATTTGCTCTTTAACAATCCGGAACAAGCTGAAATTTGAATCCTCAGCCAATCGTGAGTAATACACTGACACGAATTTGGCTGAGCGAGTCTCTCAATTTTTCGCGACTTAGAAAGTGACTCGCAAGAGACACCTTCGGGTTGTGAGGTTAAGTGACTAAGCGTACACGGTGGATGCCTAGGCAGTCAGAGGCGATGAAGGGCGTGCTAATCTGCGATAAGCGTCGGTAAGGTGATATGAACCATTATAACCGGCGATACCCGAATGGGGAAACCCAGTGCAATCCGTTGCACTATCATAACATGAATACATAGTGTTATGAGGCGAACCGGGGGAACTGAAACATCTAAGTACCCCGAGGAAAAGAAATCAACCGAGATTCCCCTAGTAGCGGCGAGCGAACGGGGAGGAGCCCAGAACCTGAATCAGTTTGTGTGTTAGTGGAAGCGTCTGGAAAGTCGCACGGAACAGGGTGATAGTCCCGTACACCAAAATGCACAAGTTGTGAGTTCGATGAGTAAGGCGGGACACGTGACATCCTGTCTGAATATGGGGGGACCATCCTCCAAGGCTAAATACTCCTGACTGACCGATAGTGAACCAGTACCGTGAGGGAAAGGCGAAAAGAACCCCGGCGAGGGGAGTGAAATAGAACCTGAAACCGTGTACGTACAAGCAGTGGGAGCCTACTTTGTTGGGTGACTGCGTACCTTTTGTATAATGGGTCAGCGACTTATATTTTGTAGCAAGGTTAACCGAATAGGGGAGCCGTAGGGAAACCGAGTCTTAACTGGGCGTCAAGTTGCAAGGTATAGACCCGAAACCCGGTGATCTAGCCATGGGCAGGTTGAAGGTTGGGTAACACTAACTGGAGGACCGAACCGACTAATGTTGAAAAATTAGCGGATGACTTGTGGCTGGGGGTGAAAGGCCAATCAAACCGGGAGATAGCTGGTTCTCCCCGAAAGCTATTTAGGTAGCGCCTCGTGAACTCATCTTCGGGGGTAGAGCACTGTTTCGACTAGGGGTCCATCCCGGATTACCAACTCGATGCAAACTCCGAATACCGAAGAATGTTATCACGGGAGACACACGGCGGGTGCTAACGTCCGTCGTGAAGAGGGAAACAACCCAGACCGCCAGCTAAGGTCCCAAAGTCATGGTTAAGTGGGAAACGATGTGGGAAGGCATAGACAGCCAGGATGTTGGCTTAGAAGCAGCCATCATTTAAAGAAAGCGTAATAGCTCACTGGTCGAGTCGGCCTGCGCGGAAGATGTAACGGGGCTAAACCATGCACCGAAGCTGCGGCAGCGATACGAAAGTATTGTTGGGTAGGGGAGCGTTCTGTAAGCCTGTGAAGCTGGACTGTGAGGTCTGGTGGAGGTATCAGAAGTGCGAATGCTGACATAAGTAACGATAAAGCGGGTGAAAAGCCCGCTCGCCGGAAGACCAAGGGTTCCTGTCCAACGTTAATCGGGGCAGGGTGAGTCGACCCCTAAGGCGAGGCCGAAAGGCGTAGTCGATGGGAAACAGGTTAATATTCCTGTACTTGGTGTTACTGCGAAGGGGGGACGAAGAAGGCTAGGCTATCCGGGCGACGGTTGTCCCGGTTTAAGCGTGTAGGTGGGTCGATTAGGTAAATCCGGTTGACTATTAACACTGAGGCGTGATGACGAGCCACTACGGTGGTGAAGTAGTTGATGCCCTGCTTCCAGGAAAAGCCTCTAAGCTCCAGGTAACATTAAATCGTACCCCAAACCGACACAGGTGGTCAGGTAGAGAATACTCAGGCGCTTGAGAGAACTCGGGTGAAGGAACTAGGCAAAATGGTGCCGTAACTTCGGGAGAAGGCACGCTGACGTTAGGTGAAGAGACTTGCTCTCGGAGCTGAAGTCAGTCGAAGATACCAGCTGGCTGCAACTGTTTATTAAAAACACAGCACTGTGCAAACACGAAAGTGGACGTATACGGTGTGACGCCTGCCCGGTGCTGGAAGGTTAATTGATGGGGTTAGCGTAAGCGAAGCTCTTGATCGAAGCCCCAGTAAACGGCGGCCGTAACTATAACGGTCCTAAGGTAGCGAAATTCCTTGTCGGGTAAGTTCCGACCTGCACGAATGGCGTAATGATGGCCAGGCTGTCTCCACCCGAGACTCAGTGAAATTGAACTCGCAGTGAAGATGCTGTGTACCCGCGGCAAGACGGAAAGACCCCGTGAACCTTTACTATAGCTTGACACTGAACATTGAGCCTTGATGTGTAGGATAGGTGGGAGGCTTAGAAGCGTGGACGCCAGTCTGCGTGGAGCCAACCTTGAAATACCACCCTTTAATGTTTGATGTTCTAACTTTGACCCGTTATCCGGGTTGAGGACAGTGTCTGGTGGGTAGTTTGACTGGGGCGGTCTCCTCCCAAAGAGTAACGGAGGAGCACGAAGGTTAGCTAATCACGGTCGGACATCGTGAGGTTAGTGCAATGGCATAAGCTAGCTTGACTGCGAGAGTGACGGCTCGAGCAGGTACGAAAGTAGGTCATAGTGATCCGGTGGTTCTGAATGGAAGGGCCATCGCTCAACGGATAAAAGGTACTCCGGGGATAACAGGCTGATACCGCCCAAGAGTTCATATCGACGGCGGTGTTTGGCACCTCGATGTCGGCTCATCACATCCTGGGGCTGAAGTAGGTCCCAAGGGTACGGCTGTTCGCCGTTTAAAGTGGTACGCGAGCTGGGTTTAGAACGTCGTGAGACAGTTCGGTCCCTATCTGCCGTGGGCGTTGGAAGATTGAGAGGGGTTGCTCCTAGTACGAGAGGACCGGAGTGAACGCACCACTGGTGTTCGGGTTGTCATGCCAATGGCATTGCCCGGTAGCTACGTGCGGAAAAGATAACCGCTGAAAGCATCTAAGCGGGAAACTTGCCTCGAGATGAGTCTTCCCTTGGACCTTGAGTCCACTGAAGGAACGTTAAAGACTATGACGTTGATAGGTCGGGTGTGTAAGCGTAGCGATACGTTGAGCTAACCGATACTAATGAACCGTGAGACTTAACCTTACAACACCGAAGGTGTTTTGATGAGAGAGACGAATTTAAATTTCAGCGAATGTTCAGGATTGGAATGGATGGTTGTGCGGGATAGCGATATCGTAGTGCAACGGTTCATGAAACGGAATATGCCTGGCGGCGATAGCGCGGTGGTCCCACCTGACCCCATGCCGAACTCAGAAGTGAAACGCCGTAGCGCCGATGGTAGTGTGGGGCTTCCCCATGCGAGAGTAGGGAACTGCCAGGCTTTAATTAAGAGAAACCCTCAGCGAAAGCTGGGGGTTTTTTGCTTTGGTGCAGATACCGTTCGTTACTCGAGAGCGTAGGACAAACTGGCGAAACAGGTTTGAATAATGCAAAGCGTTGACCCAAAGGGCGAATGACGGCGTCATTCATAAACTACCAAGCTTTATTAAGAAGAACCTCAGTCGACAGGCTGAGGTTTTTTGCTTTATAGAAGGGGCAAAAGATCAAGAAAAAGGGCCGAGAAATCAGCCCTTATCCATACAATATCAGTCGTTAGACTTCTGCTGCCTGACGTAACCGACTTTTTAACGCGGTGTACTCTTTCTGCACATAGCTTTCCGCCCAATTTTGATCGGTAATTGCCTCGAGCTTAACGGCACAATGTTTGAACTCTGGCGTTCTGGATATTGGGTCCAGCTCATCCAGCGTTAGCTTGTTACAGGCACCAATCCACCATTGGTAGGTCATATAAACAGCGCCTTTATTCGTACGATCGCTAACGGCTGCTCGGCTGATGACTTTACCCCGGCGAGAAGAGATCCAAACCAATTGTTGGTCGCGAATGCCCAACTCAGTAGCATTCTGCGTGTTGATCTGAACATAGCCTGGTTCATCCGCCAGTGTTTGTAGCGCGGCGCAGTTACCCGTCATTGAACGGCAGGAGTAGTGACCCACTTCCCGCACGGTTGCCAATGCCAACGGATACTCTTCGTCGGTAAGCTCCATCGGTGGCCGCCAGTCGGTAGCATACAGTTCACCTTTTCCACTCGGTCGGTTAAATTTGCTGCCAGCAAACAGATATTGCGTTCCCGGATGATCCAACGTTGGGCATGGCCACTGCACATAGCCTAAACCTTCCATTTTCTCATAGGTCGCACCATAGTAAATTGGGCACAGCTCGCGCAGTTCGTCCCAAATCTCTTTGGTGTTGCTGTACTTCATTGGATAGCCAAGAGCGGTGGACATCAGGCAGATAATATCCCAGTCGGTTTTTACATCGCCCTTAGGTTCAACGGCTTTGTAGAACCGCTGGAATCCACGGTCGGCACTGGTATAAACCCCTTCATGCTCACCCCAGGAGGTGGCCGGGAAGATAACGTCAGCCATCGCTGCCGTCTGGGTCATAAAGATATCCTGAACGATAATCAGCTCGAGAGCTTCAAAACCCTGACGCACTACCGACAGATCTGGCTCGGTTTGCATTGGATCTTCACCCATCACATAGAACGCTTTTACCTTACCGGAAATCGCGTTATGCGGCAGTTCGCTGAGAGGATATCCTTTTTTCTCTGGAATTGACTCAACGCCCCAGGCTTTAGCGAATTTCTCGCGGGCAACGGGATCGTTGACATATTGATAACCCGGCAGGGTATCAATCAGTGCTCCCATGTCGCAGGCGCCCTGAACGTTGTTTTGCCCCCGTACTGGCGCAACACCCACATTAGGACGACCAATATTCCCGGTTAGTAATGCCAGACTGGTTAAACAGCGGACGGTATCAACCCCTTGCCCCCACTGAGTTACCCCCATGCCCCACAGAATGGTTGCTGATGGTGCAGCAGCATACATGCGGATAGTTTCACGGATCTGCTTCGCGGATAATCCGGTGATAGTTTCAACATATTCTGGGGTATATTTCTCAACGTTCTTGCAGTATTCCTCAAACCCTTCGGTATGATTTTCAACAAACTCTTTGTTGTACAGATTTTCGCTGATTAACACGTTAGCAAAGGCATTCAGTAGCGCAACGTTACTGCCGTTTTTCAACGGTAGATACATATCGGCGATACGTGCCGTTTCGATATAGCGTGGATCGCAAACAATTACTTTGGCACCCTTTGCTTTGGCCTTTAAAATACGGCGCGCAACAATAGGGTGAGAATCTGCGGCGTTATAGCCGAAGATAAGCAGACATTTGGTGTCTTCCATTTCAACAATGGAGTTACTCATTGCGCCATTACCCACTGAGCGGTGCAGACCTGCAACCGAAGGGCCATGTCAAACGCGTGCGCAGCAATCCACGTTGTTGGTGCCAATAGCTGCACGGGCAAACTTTTGCATGATGTAGTTCACTTCGTTGCCGGGGCCACGAGATGAACCAGAGGTCATGACCGCATCCGGGCCGTGCTCTTCAATGATCTTTTTCATGCGGGAGCTGGCAAATTCGATTGCCTCGTCCCAGGATACGGCTTCTAACTCACCACCGCGCTGACGACGAATCATCGGTTTGGTCAGACGGGGGGTCAGAATTTTGGTATCATTCAGGAAATCCCATCCATAGTAGCCTTTTAGACAAAGCTCGCCCTGGTTGGTAACACCGTTGGCCCCTTCGGCGCCAACGACTCTCCCGCCATCAACCAACAGGTTGATTTTGCAGCCCGATGCACAATATGGGCAGACGGTAATAACTTTTTTCATGCTTGTTTAACTCCTCGAGCCAGTCGATATACTTGATGACTAAAAATGAATTTCTATGGCTTCATCCAGCGCAGCCCGTTCCTGTTTTTGCCGCATCATGGCATCTAGGGATTCTTGTGTGACTAAATGCAATGCATTAGTTGGACAGACCCTAACGCAGGTAGGGCTTTCGGCGACGCCTTCACAGAGGTCGCACTTCAGCGCTTCCGTTTTTTGTCGCTGGCTGGTTATAACGCCCGGAACAGTGACGCTTTTGGTCACAATACTCATGGCCCCGTAAGGGCAGGCGATAGCACAGGTTTTACAGCCAATACATTTTTCCTGAATAACCTGAATGCTGTTGTTACGTCTAACAATCGCGCCGTTAGGACATACTTCTGCGCAGGGAGCATCTTCACAATGACGACAAAGAATGGCGGTACTTACGGTTTGTCCTCTGACAACCTTGATGCGAGGGGCAAAGCTTTTAACCGACATATTAGCCACATCGCTATCAGCGCTATGAACCACCGCGCAGGCAACTTCACAGGTGCGGCATCCAATGCAGTTTTTCGGATCGGCAATAACGAACCGGTTCATACATGTATCTCCATTACTCGCTTTTGGCAGTAACCCGCCAGTAGTAAATCGTGTTTAAACGTTGGTATACCCGGCGTTAAGTATGCTCATCATTGACTAAGCAGGGTTCATGCCAGTTTTTCTTATTTTATAATTTGTTGA
The DNA here is from genome assembly GCF_003096015.2 of Limnobaculum parvum. NCBI lineage: Bacteria > Pseudomonadati > Pseudomonadota > Gammaproteobacteria > Enterobacterales > Budviciaceae > Limnobaculum > Limnobaculum parvum. The sequence goes on from NZ_CP029185.2 coordinate 306,735, forward strand.
ATTTTAATAACTAATACAACAACGCGAATGTGTGCCGAGTGCCGTAAGGCCATGCTATCGACAGATATTTCGGCAAATATGTCGATCAATCAGGCGGAATAGCTATTTGCAGGGTGAATAACGCCCTGACAAAAAACAATTTGCCTCAAGCAGTGATACACCAGATAAACAATGGCAATCTTGATATGCCGCAATATTCGGTATGATTCAGCACACTTGCCTATTTGATGGCTATCAAGTTGTGAATATGCCTGAGTTCACGTTCAGAGTGATATGAACTGTTGCCCATATTGTCCAGCGATTAAACGGAGGTTTATCACCGTTACTGCCGCCTTAATTTTATCCGTCATCGGAATAGCTTCTTTCAGTTGCTTAATCAGAACGCTGAGTGGCAAATATATGAGTATTCATAATGAACATTTCTGTGATAGAAATTCTGCCAGATAATCGAACAATGTCCGAATTCTCAATGATGTCGGCCCGCGTTGTGGTCGGTAAAGATAAAGTCCCCAGCTTGAGGATGCATTATCTTCTAGAATCTGAACTAAGCGACCGCTATTTAAGTAAGGCTGTGCTAGAAAGCTCGGTATATGTCCAAAACCGACGCCATCAAGTACGGCCTGAAACTCAGCTTCCACATCATCGGTAATAAAACGTGGATTTGACGGCGTAAAACTTCGTGTGTCTTTGAAATTCCATGGCCAGTAACGCCCAGTTTTATGATCAATCAGTGCTGTCAGCGGAAACGAATCCAGCTCATCAATATTTTTTGGTATTCCGATCTTATTAACTAATTCAGGGGCACCGACGGAAAAAAAATGGATTTTGGCCAGTTCGCGCGCTACATAGCGGTTATTGGGTAAAAAACCGAAACGAATACCAATGTCTATCCGTTCATCAATCACATCACTGTGTGTGTCCGTCAGGGTACAGTCCACGACAATATTTGGATAACTCAGGGAAAATTGCGTTAATGCCGGAATAATAAATTTACGCCCAAACACGGAAGATACCGTCAACCGGACGGTTCCCCGCATCTCATCTGATTTTTGTTGTGGTTTTACCATTAACAACCCATCGATAGCGTTAACAGCTTGCCTGGCATATTGAGCTAGGCGTTCTCCATCGGCAGTAATTTTCATCTGCCGGGTGCTCCGGTAAAACAAAATTTCACCGCGCTGTTGTTCGAGTTCTTTTACAGCACGAGTTACCGCTTGAGGTGAAATACCTAGAAGTATCGCAGCATCTTTGAAGTTTCTTGATTCCGCGACAGTATAAAATATACGCAACATTTCCAGTTTATTTTGCATAGTATTCCTAATTTGTCGATTTGGTTAATTCTATAATTTGGAATTATGAAAGTTATTATTTTCCATATATTTTAATAAAAGGGAATGGAATACTTGAATATCTAAATGTCTGTTCACCAAAACGAGGCTAATTCAATGAGTACTATCGGAAAGAAAGTTGTTGTTATCACTGGCGCAAGTAGCGGCTTAGGCGAAGCAACAGCGCTTCATCTTGCGGAAAAAGGTGCGATTCTGGTGTTATCTGCCCGTCGTAAAGAGCGTCTTGATGCACTGGTCGCTCTGATTGTTGCCGGTGGTGGTCATGCCATAGCGGTTAAGGCTGATGTTTCCAGTAAAGCCGAGGTGCAGAACATTATTGATAAGGCTGTTGAAGCCTTTGGCCGCGTTGATGTAGTGATCAATAATGCCGGATTGATGGCAATTGCACCAATAAGCCTAACTAAAACCGATGAATGGGACCGGATGATTGATATCAATATTAAAGGCGTTTTGTACGGTATTGCGGCTGCCTTACCGCTGTTTGAGAAACAAAAGTCAGGTCACTTCATTAATATTGCTTCAGTTGCCGGTATCAAAGTATTCAGTCCTGGAGGTGCAGTTTATAGCGGGACAAAGTTTGCGGTAAAAGCGATTTCGGAAGGATTGCGTCACGAAGTCGGTGCTCACATCCGAACTACCACCATTTGCCCAGGTGCAGTAGATAGCGAACTGAAACTGGGCGGTTCTGATGAGCAAAGTTCAAAAATGCTAGTCGATTTATACCAACAGGCTATTCCTGCTGATTCAGTAGCCCGTGCGATTGCGTATGCGATTGAACAGCCAACAGATGTTGATATCAACGAAATTGTTTTGCGTCCTACTTGCCAAGAGTTTTAATAAACAGTTTTTGATTTTTCGTAACAGCTGACAAAAATAGCGCCTGGATTGGCGCTATTTTTGTTAATAACTACGTAATCGGATTAGTTGTTGTAATTTCTTTCCAAAAGATCTGCCAGATCCGTCACCGACCCTAACTCTAGCCACTCTGCAACGGGCACTTCTTTTTTCAAAAAGCGTTCTACTTGCATCATGATGCTAGCGAAATCTACGCTGTCCAGCGTGGGTTTTAGCTGCTCAATCAGGCTGTCATCCTGAATTTGTTCCACTGGAATCGACAGGCAGCTTGATAGTATTTTCTTACTCTCATGTAGATAATTCATCTCAGATATGTCCCTCTGAATCGTAGATAATCGCCATATTACCAGACAAATACGCCTCTTTAGCCTGTGCTCTGGCCAGTTTGCCTGAAGAGGTTAACGGTAACTTCTGGGGGGTAAACAATACACTGGCCTGAACACCCGCAATTTGACGTGTCAGGTTTTGGATTGCTATCGTCAGTCGCTGAAGCTGAGTATGGTCTGCCACCAGCTCTTCGCTGACACTAACCAGAATTGCCATTCTCTCTTCTTGCTGCTCATTAATGCCGATAGTCGCCATGTTGTTGACGCCAATCTGTGGTATCGCTTGTAATAACGACCACTCTATATCTTGTGCCCAAATATTACGGCCACGAATAATAATGACATCTTTTTCTCGACCGCTAATAAATAACTGCTCTTGCCACAGATAGCCGAGATCGCCAGTATAAATATAGCCTTCGTCGTCTGACTCTATGGGAGCCTGGTCATCAATGTAACGGGTGATGATGCTGGGACCTTTTACCCAAATCTGACCGATTTCTCGTTCCGCAAGCCTGACTTGCGTGTTCCCATCAATGATCTTAACCTCAAAGCCCGGCAGCGCTTTACCGCAGGAGACGATAGGTTTTTGAATCAGCTCGCTGGTTAATGTGTCGATGACCGGCGGTTGATCCACGTCGGATGTTGTCACTGCTAGCGTTGTTTCTGTAAGCCCATAGCTTGGCAGGAATGACTGATACTGGAAACCGCTGCTGGCAAAGCAGCCAGAAAACATCTTCAGCATATCCGGGCTAATCAGGTCACCACCGATGCCAGCTACCCGCAATGAAGAGAGGTTGAGAGAGGGCTTATTATCACTTTCGGCATATTTTTTCATGGCAAACTGATAGCCAAATACCGGTGCAAAAGTAATTGCTGTTTTATACTTCGACATCAGTTCCAGCCAAATAAGCGGGTTCTGAGTAAAGTTCTCTGCACTTAGGCAATCGACGGTACGCTGCCCATAAACCGAGGCCAGAAGGAAGCCAATCATCCCCATATTGTGATGGAAGGGGAGCCAGTTAAATGAACGATCTTCCGGGCGCAGTTTCATGCCGTAGCGTAAAACAGCATAGATATTGGTCTGTAAATCACGTTGGCTTATCTGCACGCCTTTCGGGTACGTTGTTGAACCGGAAGAGAACTGAATATAGGCGGGTTCATCTGCGGTAAATGGAGCTAGCTCTGACGGATCCGGTTGATGAAATTGCTGTGCCTGATGAACAATATCGCTATACGCCAGCATTGGGATTGACACTGATTTACCAATAGCATCAGCAATAGATAGTGAACTGATAATAGCTTTAGCTTGAGAAGAGACAATAATTCTGTTTAATTTCTCAAGATAGGCTGGCATGCCGCCGAGATTAACAGTAAAGGCTATCGGGCAAGGTATTAACCCTAAATACTGACAGGCAAAAAACAGTAATAGAAAGTCAGGTGTCGTTTCTGCTATAAAAATCAGACGATCGTGACGGGAGAAACCTTGCTGCTTAAGTTGCAAGGCTACCCGCATGGATTGAGCCTGCATCTGTTTGTAATCCAATACGCCAGTTAACTGACCGGAAACATTGAAAAAATTAAACCCAGCTTCACCACCAGCGGCATAGGCTAACGCTTCTGTCGTGGTAGTAAAATCGCCATGTCGGATAGGGATACTGTTAAGTGTTGGTGTAACAACGAGTTCTGATGGCATAAGCGTAACTACTATTTATGTCGTAATGAAGCGAAGATTAGGATATCAACCCGTTCACCGTCGGGAGCAAGGCACTCCTCTTTAAGTACGGCTTCCAGATTAAAGCGTGGGTTCTTAACGAAGCAAAACAGCATACGTTTATTTTTAGCCAGAATACGTGCCACCATTTTATGCAGATCGCGATAAAGGTAGAAATGATCCAGTAAGGCGTCAATGGTAGCCCACAGGACGGTTTTTCCAGGGTATTCAGGTGCGCCAACGCCGGCGGTAATATGACCTACTTTATGGTTAAGATTGACATCAATGGTATAAAACCCCACCAATAAATTATTTTTCTTATCAAAGATGCCGATAAAGTAATTACGGTGGTTATCAAACTGTTTGGTGTACTCAGCTAGCTGCTGGTGGGTGAAGTTTAATGGTGGGAGGTTAAGACCTTCCATCATATCCTGACTGTTCATCCATCTCAGGAAGTCGGGTGTGACATCATTCGGCGTTAAACTACGCAACAAATATCCGTTGGTTTCAATATAAATCGGGATCCCTGCCAGATTGGGGGTGTTGGAAGTCATTTTTTCTCCCGTTTTGATTGCAGTTAATTATGTGGATTTTGCCCGGATACATCACGATGCTTCCGGAAAAGTTTTCGGTGTAACACTATCAGAAACGTCAGTTTATATATACCTTTGTCCCATGATCTTTAGTGTTATTAAAAACTTGACCGCTACACATGGTCTAGATATTGGTATCCGGAGTAACATTGATTTCAGCCCCCAGTTTTAAATATAGCTGTACCAGACTGATTGATGGGCCTACTACAATGAACCTGTTGGAATCGCGAACGTCTAATTTTGTTGTTGACGTTACACCATTATAAGCATGCGGCCTGCCAACATAGCTTCAGATTTTGGTGGGTTAGTTGCCACCCAGCGTGAACTGTGTGTTTGTCCAGTGACCAAGAGTGGTAAATAATCTGTGGCTAATATCGCTGACACTGAATAGAGGAAGATAGATCGATATAAAACCTTCATAAAGCTGCCGCAGCAAACTTCATGAAGGTTTTAATATTAGAGAATTAGAAATGCCAGTTTATATAGACCTTCGCACCATGATCTTCAGTATTATTTCCAATCTGGCCGTTATACATTACGCCGATATTGGTATCCGGGGTAACGCTGATCTCGGTTCCTGCTTCAAGTATGGCCACATCACGACTGATTGAGGTACCAATCACATTAAAGCTGTTACTATCACCGAAGTTTAAACTTGCCGTTGAGGTAACATCGCCATAAGCATGACGCCAACCAAGGTTGCCCCATAACTTAGTTACCTGACCGTTATCCAGTATAAAGCGTTGAGTGAAGCGATTACCCAGCGTGGTATAGACGATATCCAGATTATCATCTGGGCTATGTAGTTTGGCTTTACCACCACTTTCAGTGAAGTCATCGGTTTCAACATGTACATAGGCTGCGTCAACGTAAGGTTCGATAGTCATCGTGTCATTGATATCAAACTGGTAGCGCCCCTCAGTAAATACCTGAGCGGTCGAAGCGTTATAGTTGGCTTCCAGATGGTCTCTCAATTTCTGCAACTGAACGTAGCGATCGGTAGTGTAGTCATGCCAAGTATAGCCTACACCAGTATGTAAATTGAAGTTGCCCCACTGCCCTTTGGTGTAAGCACTCACATGGTAATCGTAACGATCGGCGCTTGAGGAGCGATCGGATACGGTAATATCGGCTTTACCATATCCACCAGCCAGGCCTACTTTCCAAGTATCGTCAAGGGACTTGTCTGCTCCCAAAATGACCCCTGCAATATTACGCTTCATTTTGGCGGCGTTATCAGTGTTGTCAAACGTACCCCAAGAAGTATAGATATGGCCCCAAGAACCGGTACCGACCGCCATATCGTGCAAGCGATTATTAACGGCTTCACGCAGGAAACGGCTGTCTTCCAATAAGGCGCTCTTAGTTGAGGCGTGAATTTCACCCGAGAGCTGATTTAGTACATCTTTCGCTGATTCTACATCAGGTTGAGAGATGATCTCATCTTTGATGTCACTATTTCCTTGTTCATCAACATTTCCTCCAATATTACATTCATTTGAGGTCATGTCTTTGGTGCAGATATCCTGATCGTTACGGGTGACAACTAAATAGGCATTATCAGCATCATATTCGTAGCCCATATTGACATAAGGTCGTGACTCCAACGGTCCAAATGCACCCGAAACGCCGCTGGTGGCACTGAGAATACGCCAACGGCTGTCCGGTACATACAGAACGGGTTCACCGCCTGCGATAGCAATGACACTGGCTCCGTTTAAAGTGGCACTACCATTGACCTGAATGACATCTGCATTGTAGGTATTAACTACATCACCGTTTGTATTGGTAGCAGAAGAGACAACGTCAGTAGAAAGGTGAGTCAAATAAGTTGAACCAGACTCCATCACTAAATTGCCGTTAATAGTTAGCGTTTCTGGTGCTGTGGAACCAAACTGACCAGGAGAGATAATACCGCCGCTGCCAATAGTGGCGTGGCCGACATTACCAATACCCGCTAAAGTACCACTGTTGGAGGCAAATATTGTGCCGCCCAATGTGTTATTAACCACCAGTGTGCCGCCAGTGATATAAGTTTTACCGGTGAATGCACTGCGATCGGTATTAAAGGTTGTCACACCATTAACTTGTTTAATGGAGCCTTGGCCTTCCGCACTGCTGACCATTTCGGTGTCAAACAGGTACTGGCCTGCATTATCTGTGTGGTTAAATACCACTGAACCGTTGCCGGCACCGAAGATAATTTGGTTAGCTTCCAGCGTACCCACGGCTTGAGCGGCCTGATTTTCTGCTGCACCAAAGTTTAAGCTACCCATCCCGTTAGCTTGATTGCCGAGATAGAGGTTGCCTAATACGCTATTATCCAGCTCTGGGTTAGTATAATTGTCGCTTGTTGAATTATTGTGTTCGACATAAGAAATCGCACCAATAGAGACTCGACCACCATTAGCGATAGTGACGTCACCGGAACCACTTTCACCAATTGACAGGCTACCAACTTTACTGAGTTGGTGTGTATAGGTTATGGTGTTTCCTGCAATATCCCAGTTGCTCTCTGTGCCAGAAATCAGTACAGAACCTTTACCGCCATCAATACCGATATAAGCGCCAGTTTGGTTTGGGTCCTGAGCAGTTGAAAGTGTCATTAAATGACCGCCATCCAAAACTAAAACAGAACCGTTACTACCTGTGCCGTTACCGACCTCTAATCCTTGGTTAAAGATGACTCGGCTTGGCGATGTCTCACCATTGTTTATTACAGAACCTGAAATATTCAGCGTACCTTGGCCCTGATTTAGACCGATAATTGCGGATGGTGAGGTGTATTGGTTAGGGCCCGGAGCAATTGTTGCTTTTCCTCCGGCAAGGACATTCATCGTTCCCTGACTACCAAGACCATCACCAAGTGTAAATACTGTTGTGGCCGTACTCCTACCTTCGGAGTCAACTTCAATCTCACTACTAATCGTGTTGAGTTCACCCTTGCCGCCATTAGATCCAATGTGAAGCTCTTGGGTTTTCATAATGGAATTGGATAATGTCTGGTCACTGATGTTTTTACCAGTTCCAAGCAGCGTTACTTTGCCATTACTGTTTAAGCCAGATCCAATATCTAGAGTTGCAAGATTACCAATCCGATCGGCAGACCTGATATCACCATGTTGATATTCAAATAATCCTGTTCCTGCATTACTGCCAACCACCAGTCTAGTACCATAACCCAACTGGTATATAGATTGTGAGTTATCGGTCATTTTGAGGCTTGCACTATTACCATCACCGTAACCCACAAATAGATAACCTGGACCGTATAATTGGTCTTGATCATCAAGAGTTAATTGAATCGTTTGACCATTAGTATTTTGTATATACCGATCATTATTCAGGTCATAAATGTTAGGGCTTGACCAATTAGCAGCATTTTTGAATTGGTTGTCGCCGCTACCATTAGTCCAGTAAATATCGTCTGCGTATGCAGGAATGCTGGATATTGTGGATAATATTCCTAACAGAACAATATTCTTTTTAAAAGCAAATTGTCGCGAGGGGTGTGCTTTTTTCATAAATAAGCATTTCCTTATGTAAATGTGTCCAAAGAGTGTTTTTCCCTGATTGTAGTTTATCAGTTATTATTTAAACTTACATTGTTAGGTACAGTGATATGTTGTAATTAAACATTTACTGAGCATATTTTATTTTTTTCACCAAGCGTTTAATCTATTTATATAAAATATGTAGTAAGTTTTTTTAGTTAATTGAAATTAAAGTGATTTATTTTATATGAGAGGATGGAGATCGATTTTAAGAAACTGATTTTTTCTTATAATTGATTTCTATTCTTGGAATAATATGCTGAAAAGGAGGCAGGTAAATATAAATTAGTGATTTATTTCTAAAAAAACGAAAAAAACCTTCATAACGTTTTGACAAGCAAACATTATGAAGGTTTTGAATAATAATAATTAGAAGCGCCAGTTTATATAGACTTTCGCCCCATGATCTTCTGTGTTATTACCGACTTGACCGTTATACATGGCACCAATTTCGGTATTTGGCGTTACTTTGATTTCAGCACCGGCTTCTAACACGGCCACATCTTTACTGATTGATGCACCCTCAACACTGAAACTATTGGCACCGACAAAATTAACTTTTTCTGTTGGCGTAACATCATTGTAAGCATGACGCCAGCCGGCATTCCCCCAGATTTTGGTGGTCTGGCCATTTTCCAGAGTAAAGTGTTTCGTCACCCGACTACCCAAGGTTGTAAAGAAGGTATTGGTACTATCAGACGCACTATGCAGTTTGGCATTGCCACCACTTTCAGTGAAGTCATCGGTTTCAATATGAACATAGGCGGCATCAATATAAGGCTCAACAGATAGAGTCTGTGTCACATTGAACAGATAACGCGCTTCTGTAAATACTTGTGAGGTTGAGGCGTTATAATCAGCATTCAAGTCATCTCGTATTGTCTGGAGCCTGACTTTTCGTTTAGTTGAGTAGTCATTCAGGGCATACGAAACACCAGCGTGCAGGTTAAAGTTATCCCATTGTCCTTTGGTATAGGCACCAATTTGGTAATCATAACGATCGGCGGAGGAAGAGCGATCGGATACGGTAATATCCGCTTTACCATAACCGCCGACCAGACCCATTTTCCATGTTTCATTCAGGGATTTATCAACACCTAAGAAAACACCCGCAATGTTACGTTTCATCTCAGCTGTATCGTTAGAACTGTCAAATTTACCCCACGATGCATAAATATGTCCCCATGCACCATCACCTACGGCAGGATCTTGTAGACGGTTATTCACTGCTTCACGGATAAAGCGACTATCTTCTAACTGAGCACTTTTTGCAGAGGCGTGGATTTCACCTGAAAGTTGATCCAATGCATGTTTAGCCGACTTCTCATCCGGTTGAGATATGATTTCGTCATGAATCTCACTGGGTTGCTCAACAATATTTTCCGCAACACTACATTCATTTGAGCTCATATTAGCAGTACAAATATCTTGTTGATTACGGGTGATGGTGAGGTAGGCGTTATTCTCGTCATACTCATAGTTTGCATTCACATACAGTAGCGGAGATATGGCAGCAAACTCGCCGGTAACACCACCAGTGGAGGAAAGAATATGCCAACGGCTGCCTGGGACATAAAGCACACTATCACCATTATCCCGAACTGTGACTGCTGAGCCGTTCAATACCGTACTGCCATTAACTTGGATCAGATCGGAAACATAAGGATTAGGCAATGCGCTATTGGTCGTGATATCAACAATATAATTAGATCCAGACTCCATGATGAGATTACCATTAATGGTAATACTCTCGGGTTCTGTTGAGTTTAGTTGTCCTGGGGAGATAATACCGCCATTGCCTACGGTGGTATGACCGATGCTGCCAATACCTGTCAACGTACCGCCATTGGAGACGGACATCGCGCCACCCAGCATATTATTAACAACCAGCGTACCTCCGGTAACTTCGGTTTTGCCGGTAAATGTGCTTTGGTTAGCATTAAAGACGGTCACACCATTGACTTGTTTAATGGTACCCTGACCTTCTGCACTGCTGACCATTTCGGTTTCAAAAATATAAAGGCCACTGTTGTCCGTGTGGTTAAAGACAACCGTACCGTCTCCGGCACCAAATACGATTTTGTTAACTTCCAGAATACCTGCCGCTTCAGCCGACTGATCTTCGGCGGCACCAAAATTAAGTGAGCCAACACCATCGGTTTGATTTCCCAGATAGAGGTCACCCAGTTGGCTGTTATTGTATTCTGACTTCATATAGTAAGTAGACGAGTCAAAAGAGAGATGGAAATCGGTCTTTCCAAGTGAAAGCTTACCACCATTAGCGAGAGTGACTGTACCTGTGCCGCTTTCCCCAATTGATAGATTACCGATTTCTCCAGTCTCACTACCATAGAAAGTATGCCCAGAAACATTCCAGACACTGCCTTCACCGGAAACCAGCACTGAGCCTTTACCGCCATTAACCCCTACATAGGCTCCAATGTTGGTGGTATCTTCTGCGGCTGACATGGTTGCCATATAACCACTATCGGTGATTTGAACGGTACCAATACTGCCAGCACCTTGACCGATGGTTAAACCCTGAGCAAAGTAGCTTCGGCTTTGTATGACTTCATCATTAAGAACCGTTGAACCCGAAATATTCAGTGTACCTTCACCCTGATTTAAACCAATAATTGAGGTTGGTAGGGCATACGAGGATATACCGTGTCCCGCGGAGAAACTTGCTTTTCCGCCAGCGAGGATATTCATGGTGCCTTTGCTGCTAATTCCGCTATTGCTACCATCACCGAGAGTAAATGAAACCGGATTAATACTGTCGTAATGGGAATTGATATCAAGTTCGCTACCGCTAATGTTCAAGATGCCGGTACCACCATCGATACCAATATACGTATCTTGAGCACTGATTATTGAATTACCCATGAATTGGTCGGTAGTATTTTTACCAATGCCAAATAACGACATAGTTCCATGGCTATTTAAGCCAGAACCAATATTTATGGTATCAATCTCATCAAGGCTACTGGTATTTCCGATCTTACCATGTTGGTATTCTACTAAACCTATTGCCCCAGCACTTCCGACAGTGATAGTGCCATTGTAATAATGGTCTGATGAATCATCAGGGCTACTGATTATTTTTAGATAGCTATTATTATTTTCGCCTTGTCCAATAAAAATGGGAGCTGAACCGATATCCGCATTATAATTGTCGAGAATTAATTTTACTTCTTGCCCGTCACTGTTTTTTATATACAAGATGTCATTATTACCTGGTACCAGATTTGTCGACCAGTTCATGCCATCAAAAAATAGATTATTTCCTGTATTATTATTCCAAATGGCTTCCTGAGCCTGTGTTTGAATGGTTACAATGCTTGATAATAGACTGATTAACAGTGCTTTTCTCTTGAATGAATATGACTTTTTTATTGGGTTCTGTTTCATAACCGCATCTTCCATTGTTACGGGAAATATTAAAAAATAAATATTGTTATTTTTTAACTATATCATCTGAAATATTAACTTTCATTAATATTGTAATTATTTGTTGGTTTTTATTCTGTTTTTTAAAATATTTGACGATCGATTTATTTAATATTTCTAATAATTCTGAGCGATTTCATTTACGACGATTTTGCCTTGGTTAAGGCTGTGGCAGGGAAAAAATGAGTAATTAGAGATGGTGTTTGTATTTATTTGGAAATTAATTGGTGGGGATAATATATATAAATTTTTTTTTATAAAAACAAAAATAACCCTAGAATATTAACAACAATCAAGTTGTTTTAAATTTATTGTTAAAGCAACTTTGCCTTTTGATAAAAAATATTAATTAGATCTGAGTTTCAGCCGTCCTATTCGAGTGAGCATTAATAACGGTTAATGTAACCAGAGCAGAAGAGAAAAGCAGAGCGAAAAGGCTTCAATGGCTGGATAAGCAGGGTAAACAGACCGAGCTCAGGGGCGTATTGGGCGCGCATGTTCTATTTTTTGGCTCAAGTCGCAGGGCGGTTTGCGTTGTACCATTGGCTTCCGGTAAGTGAGTTCTCAACTGATGTTTGTGGTTAAGTAAAAGCCGGGCTGATTTATCTAAATCTTTACTTTAAATATTGAAGGTCGGGATCATAAACCAAATTCTTTATGGTTAATGAATACCATAAAAAAGGCAGCGAAAGCTGCCTTGTGATCATCAGCGGGATTATTTGTCTGACGTTACAATAATGGGGCTGTACTCAATAGGAACCCATTTATAACCTTTACCTTCAACGCCAACATGTCCAAGCCCTGGAAAAGGCAAGTGTGCTCCTGCAATCCACAGGTCATTTTTAGCGATGTTAGCAAACATCTTTTTGCGGGTTTCTATGGCTTGTTTACTGTTAACATCGAATTCGAGTGCCACTTCAGGATGAGCAAATTGAATGGAATGGCTGTGAACAATATCACCCCAAACCAGCAGATTCTGATCTTTTGAGCTGAATAAATAGGAAGAGTGACCCGGCGTATGGCCCGGTGTCGCTACCACTTCTACTCCAGGAATCAAAGTATCCCCAGGGTTATAGACTTTAAACTTATCCGCTGTTTGATAAGGAGCCACCGCATCCTGAGCCATTTTGAATAAGGGCTTTGCTGTATCCGGTGCTTTAGCCATCACCGCAGAACTTAGCCAGTAGTCAGCATCACCTTTGGAAGCGTAAACCGTAGCATTAGGGAAAGCCATCTTACCGTCATCAGCGATACCACAAGTATGATCAGCATGCAGGTGGGTTAATAATATGGTGTCAATTTGCTCAGGAGAGTAACCCGCAGCTTTAATATTGCTGTTGATTGCCCCCAGAGTTGGGCCAAAACATTTAGCGGTACCGGAATCCACTAATATTAGATTTTTTCCGGTATTAATCAGATAGGCATTAACGGCGGTTTGTACGCCATTGCTGCTATCGATAAACATTTTGTCCATCAGGGTCTTGGCGTCTTTAGCGCTGATTCCTTTGAGAAGTTTATTATCGATTTTGACATAACCGTCATACAGTGCGGTAATTTCAAAATCGCCTAATTGCATTCGGTAATAGCCGGGAACTTGTACTTTTTGTTGGGCTGGCGTTGATATATTAGCCGCAGCGGGTTGCATCGCTGTAATTAAACCGGTACCCGCTATTGTCAGAGCAAGCAGAATCCGGCGAACGTTTGTTTTCATACTTGATAGTTCCTCTGTGTCTGATGGTGGTGATCATGTCCCTATTAACTATAGAGGTATTATCACTAAATAAAAGCTCTCAGGCTATCTTTACAATACGGCACTGTTGGCACAATGGATAGCTGTCGATATATGGCTTAATTAACTGATACATAACGTCAAATTGGTTGCCGTATAGATATAGTGCGGTTTCGGCGCTGTCTTGGTAGTAGCTGTAAATGCTACCTTCTTCTCCCAGCCGTTTTTCGATTTCTGCCCAGACTTCGTTAATATCGCAATTTTGGTAGACTTCATTCGGCAGGTCGGTACCGTTAAGATAAAGTCCTAGCCCTTCATGTTTGCCAAAAGGAATGACTTTATCCCCAATACTCAGTCTGGAACCTTTTGGAGAAAGCGTATTGTTCAAAAAATCCAGGATATGATCGATAGCCTGTTCGCTGCTATCGGTGGCTTCAATTTCAATATCACACTCCTGGATTTCACCATTATCTTCCAACAGCGAACCGCCACCGCAAATATCACCGATATTTTGCTTGTCGAGTACGATACTTAAGGCATCGGCTAAATCAGCACGGTGCATTGGCTGCAATTTAGCGTTTAGTGTGATGGTAATGAATTCTTTTTGGGGAGTCTTCTTGCCGAAGAGATTTTTAAACATGTCAGATTCCTTCTGAGCGTTGTCATTTTTTATCATCCGTTGCCACAACAAACGATCGTTGAGGCCACGTATATGATAATGAATATATCCAGTAAATGATGTAATCGATTTCTTATTTTGCGAAGAAATTATAGAAAGAGGTTTTCTTTCAATAAATAAAGGAGGCAGGATGAAAGTCTGTTATATGGCTTATGTTTCGGGGATTGTGCAAGGCGTTGGATTTCGTTACTACACTCAGCAACAGGCAACCGCGCTGGGAGTGACGGGCTATGCCTACAATATGGATGATGGTCGCGTTGAGGTGTGCGCCTGCGGCGAGCAGCAACAGGTAGAGAAGTTACTGGCGTGGCTCAAGGTTGGGCCGAAGTCGGCGAGGGTAGAAAGGGTGTTGGTGGAGCCGCGGGCGGTGATGACGATTGAGGGATTCAAAATTAAATATTGAGGCTGGTTTGTTGTGGTGTACATTTCGCCGCCTCAAATGTTGAGCTTGGCGCAGTAATGGTGTTTGCGTCGAGCAAAGGGGCGTAAGGCCGAACGCCCCTTTGTATTTCCCGCGCTTGCACAAAGCCGCTCCAGATGTTGTTGTTTGAATGTTTAGTCCAGTGTAAGTTTCGCCGTTTTAAGTGTTGTGTTTATCTCGGCAACGGTGTTTGCTCTCCTTGCGCCTGTGCAGCCGACTGTTGACCGCCGCGTAGCGGCGGCAACCTCAGCCAATAAAAAAGTCGACGTACCGGCGCAGAGCCGCTCCCTACGTCGCTGCGCCTTTCGCCGTATCCCTGCGGCTCATACTACTTTTTTATTGGCTGAGGTAACATTCGGATGCTTTAACCTGAAGGGCGAAGTGAAAGGTCTTACTCAATATTTCTCAGAAAAGCAAACCAAAGCACAGGTCGCAACCTCAAAACACCTTAGCCCATATAGGCAGTGACTGGTGTACAGACACAGAACCAGTCTGCAAATACAGCGGCGATTCAAAAGGGCGCGGGGTTGTCAGGGGTGTTCGCCCTGACCCTCCTGACTCGACGTGGGCTGCGGGGCCGAGTCAGCCTTAGCATTTGAGGCGGCGAAATGTACATCGGATCAAAACAATCTAAAACAACAAATGCCCCAAAATCCCCCAAAATATACGTAGTATTAAATTTCAGGTAGACTTACCCACATCATTTTCCCTGTATTTTAATCACCCGTAATAACTACGTCAGGACCTTCTATGACTCATCCATCCGTATCGATTCAGAATCTTCATACTTTTGGTTTACCCGTTCATGCTCAGCGTGTGATTGTTGCTGAATCTGCAGATCAGTTGATCGATGCATGGCAAGAGTCTGAACAACAGCAGTGCCCGGCACTGTTGCTGGGGGAAGGCAGTAACATGCTGTTTTTAGAGGATTTTTACGGTTGGATTATTCAGAACCGTATTAAAGGCAGAGAAATCGGCCAGTCGGCTAATAACTGGTATCTACATGTTGGTGCTGGTGAAAACTGGCATGAACTGGTGCGTTATGCGCTGGAACATAACATTGCCGGCTTAGAAAATCTGGCGCTTATCCCCGGTTGTGTTGGTTCTGCACCCATCCAAAATATCGGTGCTTATGGCGTTGAGCTGAAAGATGTTTGTGAATATGTCGATCTCCTCAATTTGCGATCCGGGGAGTTAACCCGATTGAAGTCTGAACAGTGCCATTTTGGCTATCGGGAAAGTATTTTTAAGCACCAGTTCCGCGATGGCTATGCCATTGTAGCCGTTGGTTTAAAACTGGCGAAACGCTGGAAACCGGTCTTAACCTATGGGGATCTGCGTCAGTTTGATCTGGAAACAGTGACGCCAAGGCAGGTATTTGAGGCCGTTTGTACGATGCGTACCAGTAAATTACCTGACCCCAGCGTGACTGGAAATGCGGGCAGTTTCTTTAAAAACCCAGTGGTAAGCGCTCAGCAGGCAACAGAGATTCTGAAACACTATCCCGGGGCTCCTCATTATCCACAGGCAGACGGCTATGAAAAACTGGCCGCAGGTTGGCTGATTGATATGTGCCAACTAAAAGGCCATCGTATTGGTGGTGCTGCCGTTCATCAACAGCAGGCGCTGGTACTCATTAATCAGGATAATGCCACCTCGCAGGATGTTCTCGCTTTGGCTGCTTACGTGCAAAAGCAAGTGGCTGACCGTTTTCAGGTTATATTGGAGCCGGAAGTTCGTTTTATTGGCAAAACGGGTGAGCGCAATGCGCTTGAGGTGTTGGCATGAAAAATATCGCCGTGCCATTGCAACTGGTAAAGATATTATCTGACGGTGAATTCCACTCCGGTGAGCAAATTGGCACTGAACTGGGGATGAGTCGTGCCGCCATCAATAAATATATGCAGACTTTAAAAGATTGGGGACTGGATGTATTTACTGTTCCCGGCAAGGGGTATAGCTTGCCCGCGCCCATCCAACTGCTTGATGAACAATTGATAAAGCAACGTTTATCTGAAGGGCGGGTGACGGTATTACCGGTGATAGACTCTACCAACCAGTATCTGATGGAGCGACTGGAACAACTTCAGTCCGGCGATGCCTGCGTGGCCGAATATCAGCAGGCGGGTCGTGGTCGCCGTGGACGCCAGTGGTTTTCTCCGTTTGGTGCCAACCTCTACCTGTCTATGTTCTGGCGTCTGGAGCAGGGGCCGGCAGCGGCTATTGGCCTAAGCTTGGTGATTGGTATCGTCATGGCTGAAGTTCTGCGTAAATTGGGTGCAGAAGGCGTAAAAGTTAAGTGGCCTAACGACCTCTACCTGAACGATCGTAAGCTGGCAGGCATTCTGGTTGAGTTGACAGGGAAAACCGGAGATGCCGCCAATGTGGTTATTGGCGCGGGTATCAATTTGAGCATGCGCGAGCCGGACAGCAAGGTGGTTAATCAACAGTGGGCCAATCTAGCTGATAGCGGTATCGCTATCGATCGTAATCAGTTAGTACCTTGTTTGCTTTCAACCCTGCGGGAATCCCTGATTCAGTTTGAACAGCAAGGCCTGGCACCATTTATTTCTCGTTGGCGTAAGCTGGATAACTTTATCGATCGACCGGTGAAACTGTTGATTGGTGAACAGCAAATTCATGGTATTGCCAGAGGGATTGATAAGCAGGGTGCATTATTGTTGGATCAAGACGGCGTACTTAAACCTTTTATAGGCGGAGAGATTTCGCTGCGCCCCGATAACGACTCGTTAATTCCCCGCGTTTAACACAGGGAATATTATGTAGTTATGGGGTTGTTCGGTTACTTACGTAATCGAACTTTCTCTACCGCATGGTTTTCCCCTTTGGTCAGAATCAAACTGGCCCTTTCTCTGGTAGGTAGAATGTTCTGAATCAGGTTTTTTCCATTAATCTCCAGCCAGATATTATTGGCAATCTTAACAGCCTCCTCTTCAGACAGCTGTGCATAGCTGTGGAAGTAAGAGTCAGGATCGGAAAATGCGCCTTGACGGAACTTAAGGAAGCGATTGATGTACCATTGATGCAGCAGATCTTCTTTAGCATCAACATAAATAGAAAAATCGACAAAATCGGAAACGAACACTCTGTGCGGTGATTGAGGATAATCCATCCCGCTTTGTAACACATTAAGCCCTTCAAGAATCAGAATGTCTGGTTGTTCAATAATCTGAGTTTCGCCCGGTAAAATATCGTAAGTCAGGTGAGAATAAACTGGAGCTTCGACGCGTGGTACACCTGATTTGATATCTGAGACAAAACGTACCAAATTCTGAATGTCATAAGACTGGGGAAACCCCTTTTTCTGCATCATGTCCCGTTCACGCAGAATATGGTTGGGATGCAGAAAACCATCGGTGGTGACTAATTCAACTCTCCGGTGTTTAGACCAACGGCTCAGCAGCGCTTGTAATACGCGAGCACTGGTACTTTTGCCTACGGCAACACTGCCTGCTACGCTAATAATGTAAGGAACCCGTTGGTTTTTGATTCCCAGAAACCTCTCCAGTACTGCTTGATTTTGCAGGTTACTGTCGATGTAAAAATTTAGCAGGCGAGAAAGCGGCAGATAGACTTGAGAAACTTCATCCAGTGAAAGGTCTTCGTTGATCCCTTTCAGGCTAATAATTTCTTGTTCGGTTAACGTCAATGGCTCTGAATCCCTCAGAGCAGCCCACTGCTTACGACTAAATTCCATGTAGGGGCTTAAAGTAAATAGTTGTTGTTTGTTATTCATAAACCGTACTCTGTTGGTCAGCATCCTGTGTATTGTT
The DNA here is from genome assembly GCF_003096015.2 of Limnobaculum parvum. Classification (NCBI taxonomy): domain Bacteria; kingdom Pseudomonadati; phylum Pseudomonadota; class Gammaproteobacteria; order Enterobacterales; family Budviciaceae; genus Limnobaculum; species Limnobaculum parvum. The sequence goes on from NZ_CP029185.2 coordinate 325,196, forward strand.
ATTGCGTCATAGCTGCGGGCCGAACAAGGGAATAGTCGACGTGAGGTGACATTATAGACATCTTCGGTCAAAGCCGAGTAGTTTTTGTGGCCTAATTGATAATTTCTTTGATCTTTTTGGGTGACCCGTAGTGCTGGGTAGCGCAAAATAACGGTTGTACGGGCGATAATCGTGAACGATGTGGTTAAGGGGCATGATGTGATATCGGATGGGATACAGCTTCGGGTTAAAGGAAAGGTTCAGGGAGTCGGCTTCCGTCCTTATGTATGGCAATTGGCTCATGATTTAGCGTTAACAGGCGATGTCTGTAATGATGCTGAAGGCGTATTGATTCGTCTGGTGATGCCACCAGAAGACATTTATCAGACTTTCTTGACGCAACTTTATGAACGCTGCCCGCCGCTGGCTCATATAGAAAGCATTATGCCTTACTCTTTCAACTGGCAGGCCTTGCCGATGGATTTTACCATTCGTAGTAGCGGTGAGGGTCACATGGATACTCAGGTCATTCCCGATGCGGCAACTTGCCCCAGTTGCCTGAGCGAACTTTATTACCCCGAAGACCGACGTTACCGCTATCCTTTCATTAACTGCACACATTGTGGTCCGCGCTTTACCATTATTCGAAAAATGCCTTATGATCGGCCTTATACGGCAATGGCTGAATTTTCTTTGTGCTCAACGTGTTCAGCGGAATATGCGTCACCGGCAGATCGCCGTTTTCATGCCCAGCCCAATGCCTGCCCAATTTGTGGTCCATATATCTGGCTTAGCCGTAGTGGTGATTCGCCAACGGTCGAGATAATCGGCGATAATGCACTGCATCAAGCGGCTGATTTATTGTTAAGCGGTGGTATTTTGGCAATAAAAGGTTTAGGTGGCTTTCATTTGGCATGTGATGCCACTAATGGCGATGCCGTTAATACATTGCGCCAACGTAAACATCGTCCGTCTAAACCTTTAGCCGTTATGCTGCCCTCGCCACAATGGCTGAATTACTGTAGCCAAGAGCGGAGTGAAGCATTAAAGCAGCTATTAACGAGTAGCCCAGCGCCGATTGTTCTGCTGACTCAATCTTTGGGTTCTCCTTTAAGTGATGCCATATGTCCGGGGTTGGATGAAGTTGGGTTGATGCTGCCATCAAATCCTTTGCAGCACCTGTTAGTCAACATGGTAAACCGGCCGCTAGTAATGACTTCCGGCAACGCGTCAGGCAAACCGCCTGCGTTGTCTAACCAGCAGGCGCTGGATGATTTAACCGATATTGCGGACCTGTGGCTGATGCATAATCGCGATATTGTGCAGCGGGCAGACGACTCGGTTATACGTTATCATCATGGCAACGCGGAAATGTTACGTCGTGCCAGAGGCTATGTCCCTGATGCCATTGAACTACCGGGTGGTTTTGAACATATTCCATCGGTTCTTGCCATGGGTGCCGATCTGAAAAATACTTTCTGCTTGTTAAGAGGCAACGCTGCCGTACTCAGCCAGCATTTGGGCGATCTGGACGATCTGGATATCCAGCAGCAGTATCAGCAATCATTGATGCTGTTTGAAGATATTTATCATTTTACACCAGAGACCATCGTGGTTGATGCCCATCCTGGTTATGTCAGCCACCGCTATGGCAGAGAACTGGCGGTGCAACGTGGACTACCGCTTATAGAGGTTCTGCATCATCATGCTCATATTGCAGCCTGTCTGGCGGAGCACGGCTGGCGAAAAGAGCAAGGGCCGGTAATTGGTCTGGCTCTGGATGGCTTAGGTTATGGTGAGAATGGTCAGTTATGGGGAGGAGAGTGTTTGTTAGTTGATTACCAGCATTGTCATCACCTAGGAGGATTGCCCGCAGTAGCAATGCCGGGGGGGACAAGGCTTCTTCTCAGCCGTGGCGAAATCTGTTAGCGCAGTGGTTACGTTTTGTTCCCGACTGGCAGAAGCATTCTGCTGCGGCAGTGATTACCCGAGAAAACTGGTCTCCGTTGGCGGTTGCGATTGAACGAGGGCTAAATTCACCACAAGCTTCGTCTTGTGGTCGCTTGTTTGATGCGGTTGCAGCGGCGCTGGCAATATCTTCTTCTGCTATCAGTTGGGAAGGCGAAGCGGCCTGTAAGCTTGAGGCACTGGCGCGAAAATGTTGCCTAACCGCTCATCCCGTAACGATGCCAGTCGTTGATAATCAGTTGGATTTGGCAACATTCTGGCATCAATGGTTGGCATATCAGGCACCACCCGCAGAGCGGGCCTATGCGTTTCATGATGCATTAGCACAAGGTTTTGCCACAATGGCGAAGATGTTTGCTCAACGATACCAGATCGATACTGTCGTGCTGTCTGGCGGCGTTATGCACAATCGCTTATTACGTGGATTAGTCGTTCAGTATCTGGGGGATATGCACGTCATTTGGCCTGAACGTTTGCCGATGGGTGACGGTGGATTATCGCTTGGGCAGGCAATTATTGCGGCAGCTCGTTAATAAGTGGCTATCATTGATCTGTTGTTGGGAACTGGCGACGCAATAATTCACGTCGATATGCGTTAAGGGTTTTTATGAAATTATTTACGTTACTTTCTGCCACGGGAATTCTCTGGCTGAGCATACTCTATCCTGCGCATGCTCAGCATGATGAACAGCAAATGACCTATACTGGCCAAATCGGTAAATCTCCAGTGGTGATTGAACTGGTTACTTCTGAGTCTAATGAGATAACGGGGCGCTATTTTTATTCACGCTATCGTAAAGATATCGCCTTGACGGGAACCCAGTCAGAAGGTGGTAGCCTTAAACTATATGAAAATGAGCGTGTGGTAGGTCAGCAGAAAGCGGCCTGGATGGCATTGACACCGACACCGGAAGGTGGACTTAGTGGCCAGTGGCATGGCGATAAAGCAAAGACTACCAATGTGTTACTGCTGCCGGCCATTATCCCTGTAGGTAAAAAGCAGGGGCAAACACCTTATCAAAACTCATTAAGTAAGGATAATCTCTACGATTATTTGCGTTTGTTGGATATGCCTTTGAAAGCAGAGAATGAACAGGAGTTCATGGGGTATCGTATTCGCTGGTGGAAAGAGCCGATTTCCGGTATTCGGATGTTTGAATTACTGTCTGGATATCCTCAGGAGCAGATGGCTCAGGTAAATATAAGACTGAGAGATCGTCTGTGGCGTGAAGTCGTTGATTATCATGGTTGCATGTTGGGGGGATTATCCGGTAGTTCCGGACAGGCAGATTTTAATCAATCGGTAAAACCGACCTATTTCTCACCTTCGGTGATCAGTGCATCGGTATTTACGGATTATTATTGCGGTGGTGCCCATCCTGATTTTGCTGATTCACCTATCAATTTGGATATGAAGAGCGGCAAGGAGCTGGCGCTTGAAGATGTCATCTGGTTGGGTAAAGGCAAGCCAGTTTATTACAATGAGCAGGGGGGAGATGATGCAGGTTTTGAGGCTTTCTCTGCTTATCGAAGTACTGTTTTTGCTCCTTGGATTGTAGAGCAAATGCGTAAACTTCATCCCTCGCAAATGAAAAAGAGCGATGAATGTGATTACAGTACGGTTGAATATTGGACCTTTGTTAACTGGCATTTTACGCCGAAAGGCCTCTATTTTAGTCCATCATTTCCCCGAGTCGCTCGGGCATGCGAATATCCTGATTGGTCAGTATTGCCTTATGCTGCCATCAAAACCCATGCCGGGAGTTTTGACATCACTGATTGATAGCGATGCTGCAAAGGTACAATCCGATATAACAGCATTGCATTGGTTTTTTAATTATGACAACGGGTTAATTAAATTGGATTTTATATTATTTTTCCAATGTATTAATGTTGAAATTATAAATTATATTAAATAAATCAAATTAATATAAAACACTTTTAACCTTAATTGTTAATCAGATTTGTTATCAAATTATTAATACTTGTAAAAAAATATTATTTTTATTTCTTCCTATTTAAATCCACAAAAAAATTGTTCCTTTATGAGTGGTTAAGTTAACTTTTATCCATTTTATTTGTGTGGTTTTTATATCTTTGTAAAAAAATAAATGATCATTTTTCAAGCTAAAATAATAATTTTATTGATTAACATATTGATTTAAAATTATTTAATTTATTGTTAATTAATTGTAAATAAAATGCTTTGTGTATTTGACGGGTATGGATAGTACGTCTAGGATTACATTTAGAATAACCATCAAAAGTGTCGTTGCAATTCATTTGATAGGGTTAGTCAGTAAGCAACATAACATTGTTATTCATAAGTATTATCTCCGAAACCTTTGGGAAAGCTTTCAGGGGGAGGGATGGCTTATATCTGAAATCCGAAATGCGAGATACTAAATCTTATTTGCGGAATTCAAGGAATGTTTAAATTGCTTATAAAAACGGCTAATAAAAGCCGGAGGTACTCCTCATGTCCTCAGAAAAATCATTATTACAAAAATCTTTATATCTCACTGGAAATTCTCTTTTGATGCTATCTCTTTCTGCCTGTGGTGGTGGCGGAGGAGGAGGCGGTGGCGGCGGTAGTAATGAGGGCGTCGGCGGTACTTTGGCTCCCGCTACACCACCGGCAGAAACCATTCTTTCAGTTATCTCCGCGACAGAACCATTTACTCGCAATACCTACAACCAGAATCTGTTTCTTACCCATGCCGCAGAAGCTCGGATGGCGGGATACTCGGGTGCAGGCGTGATTGTCGGTTTGGTCGATAGCGGGGTATTAACTTCTAATCTGGCGCTTCAGGGAAAAATTGCTCAATCGCTAACTTATGTTGACCCCGCGACTAACGATACCAGTGTGGGCGATGTTCGTGGTCATGGTACTTCCGTGGCCCAAACTTTAGCAGGGCAGCGGATTGGGCCATTCTCCGGCGGTACTGCCCCCGGAGCAACAATAGTCAGTGCTCGAATCATTTCTGATACTTCTAGTTCTGCTGGCTCTAAGGGGTACTCTTTAACCCAAGTTAATTATGATATGGCGAATGCCGGTGCCAAAATTCTGAATAACTCATGGAGCCTGCCTGACTGGCCGATTACTGAAACCTCAACCACTAATAGCTATGTTAATGCTTATCAATACTTTGTCGTCACCCGTGGCGGGCTAGTGGTATTCGCTAGTGGAAATGACAGCGATGTTACGCCAAACAAAATCGCTTCTTTGCCAACGATTGCTAATTCACCTGCTTTAGAGAAGGGGTGGCTGGTGGCAAGTGCTGTGAATGTTAACCGACCGGATGAACTCTCCGCTTATGCCAATGCTTGTGGGATTAGCATGCATTATTGCCTGGTAGCACCGGGTACGGTGTCAGTTCTCAGCCAGAATGCACAAACTGGAGAATTAAGTAATTCATTAGTCTCTGGTACATCATTTGCTACTCCGCAGATAACGGGGGCGGCAGCGATGGTATGGCAAGCATTTCCTTATTTTACCAATGATTTAGTTCGTCAGACCTTACTGGGTACGGCAACCGATCTTGGCGATCCCGGGGTTGATGCCACGTTTGGTTATGGCATGTTGAATGTTGATGCTGCGGTGCGTGGCCCGGCGAAATTTGATTGGGGAGATGTCAGCGTTTCATTCAGTGGATACAGCTCAACGTGGGGTAACTCAATTAGTGGGGCTGGTGGTCTAATTAAGAATGGCACCGGTACACTGATACTTGGGAAGGATGCGGCTTATACCGGATTAACACAGGTATTAGGTGGCACACTGGCTTCAGATAACGGATTAGTCTCTGCCGTAAACGTTGGCCCTTCTGGTACGCTGGATGTACGTCGGGTTGGCGGTAACGTCAACAACCAGGGCAGTGTGGTATTACGTAATGGACAAACTAACTTTAACAGCAACTATGTCCAAACCGCTGATGGTCATTTAGCGCTGGTATTAGGCTCTACGCTGAATGTTCAAGGTACCGCTTCTCTGGCGGGGGATCTTCACGTATTAGCGGTTCCGCAAGGATATGTGACCTCAACTCAACGTCAGGATGTGTTAACGGCTCAGGGGGGGGTGACAGGGCGATTTAGCACGTTCACCAAAGCATCCGGTGTCTTTCTGGATGCAACACCTGATTACAGCAGCAATCAGGTTTGGCTGAATATCCAACGGGTACAGGCCACGAATGTGGCGGGTGTTGAATACAATGCAGCGGCAACCTCAGGGGCGACTCGGGTTGAACAGGCATTTACTCAGTTAGACCAACAACTGGTCAGTTCACCGGCTCCAGCCGATGTCAAAATGTCTGAATTCCTGAGCGGCGCAGCCAGCCTGCAACAGTCACCGAATGCTCAGGCAGCCCAAGCCTCTCTGGAAAGTCTGTCCGGGCAATTGCCAGCCGCTACGATGGCAATGACTATGCAAGCGGTTAACGTGAACAATCGTCAGGTTTCTGACCATATCGCTCAACTAATGGATTCCCCAAGAAGTAACGGTTGGACCGGTAATATTAATTATCAGAGCAACCTGAGCAGTTCTGGCTTCTCTGGTGTTAATTACAACATGAACGGTTGGGTCATGGGGCAGGACGTTTTTCTGGATAAAAATACCTTTATCGGTAGTTCTCTTACCCGCAGTGATACTAATGGCAGCCTGAGCCGTGGCTCAGAAAGCAGCAGTGGCACCGTGGGTGAAGCCTCTTTGTATGGCGGCAAGATCTTTGATTCTTACTATGTGACCGGGCGTATTGCATCGGGTTACTACGATGGTCAACAAAAACGGACCCTGTTACTGGGTAATCAAACCGCTCAGGTTAACAGCGACCAAAGCGGTAACTACTTTACCGTTGGTAGTGAAATGGGTTATCGCATGAAAAAAGAGGGTTGGCAGTTCACCCCTTATGTTGATACGCAATACATCAGTTTGAAACAGGATGCCTTTAAAGAGAGCGGTGCTTCTGGTTTTGGTTTACAGGCTAACGCTCAAACCACTACCCGCTGGCAGGCTGGTGTAGGTGCTCGTACCGGTTACGGCTGGGATATGGGAAATAAAGGTAAAATTAACCTGACGGCTCAGACTCACTATCAACGAGCGATCGCTCAGGACAATGGCAGCTACAACGCGAGCTTTACCGGCGTGAATCAATACATGCCGCTGGATGGTGTTCCATTGTCTCGCGATGTGATGATGGTTGGCAGCGGTCTGGAGTGGGAATTCACGGATAACATGGCGTTGAATATGATGTATGAGCAGTATTTTGCCGATAACCAGCAGTCGAATATGGTGAATATGAATGTAAGCGTGAGGTTTTGATTAGTCTTAAATTAGAACCGAAGGTTTGGGGGTGGTTTCGTCCGCTGATGCTGCTGAGTGACGCAAGTCTGACTCGACTATTGTGCAGCGGCCGAGCAGGCGGCGTTAAGGCGAACGCCTCCTGAACCTCCGCGCCTTCGCACACGAATTCAGGCCGCCTGCGGTGTAGTATTCAGGGGCGTAGCCCCTGAATATGGGTTTTTTGCTCTGGTTTGAATGTCACAGTGGTTTTTTTATTGGTTGGCATCTGAAGTAAGTCGATTGAAGGTATTGTGATGAATTGTTTTCTGTATCATTTACTGCCGTTAGCCGTTAGCCGTTAGCCGTTAGCCGTTAGCCGTTAGCCGTTAGCCGTTAGCCGTTAGCCGTTAGCCGTTAGCCGTTAGCCGTTAGCCGTTAGCCGTTAGCCGTTAGCCGTTAGCCGTTAGCCGTTAGCCGTTAGCCTTGATTTTTCAACAACGCCAATCGTTGGGAGAGACGGGCGTGGGGGCGACTTGGCGTCAGCCAACGACAAACAGGCAAAGCCTGTTTGAACAGCGCTAGCGCTGGCCCGCAGGGTGAAACACCGCAAGGTGTTTCATAACAGCCCGTAGCCCGGCTAGGCCTGACGCACTCCGAAGCTGATTACCACTCAAAACTCACGGCCCTCCCGGCCGTACACAAAGATAATATGTGCAACATTGCTTTTACGGCCGGAATACCCACTGTTGCTGATTTAAAGAAACCATTCCCCCTGTACGCAAAAAGCGCCCCGTCGGGGCGCTTCTTTACTTCTTAACATCAGATGTCACCATCTGATGCAATCACCTCGTCAGGGCATGTTAGCCGTTAGCCTTGGTTTTTCAACAAAGCCAATCGTTGGGAGAGACGGGCGTGGGGGTCGACTTGGCGTCAGCCAACGACAAACAGGCAAAAGCCTGTTTGAACAGCGCTAGCGCTGGCCCGCAGGGTGAAACACCGCAAGGTGTTTCATAACTGCCCGTAGCCGGCTAGGCCTGACGCAATCCGAAGCTGATTACCACTCAAAACTCACGGCCCTCCCGGCCGTGCACAAAGGTAATATGTGCAACATTGCTTTTACGGCCGGAATACCCACAACCGCAGATATGAAAACTAAAAAACCATTCCCCCTGTATGCAAAAAGCGCCCCAAAGGGGCGCTTCTTAACAACCGGTATCATGACAGTCAAAGGGCATACTGCTTACAGCATCACCACCCCAATCACCGCAATCACACTCAGCGCCGTCGCCAGACCGTAAAATACGAGCTTGCCCGCCGGCACGTGCCACTTCAGGTCATGGGTCATATGGTGCATACGGTGTAATCCACACCATATCGGCAGGATTATCATCAGCAGCAGGAATACCCGGCCAATAAATCCCTGACAGAACCCCAGAATACGCTCATAACTCAGCGCCTCCGGTGCCCAGCCCATCGGCAGAATGATGGCCACCAGTAAAATAATGACCGGCGCAATAATCGCTCCCCACATTCCGCCCGCACCAAACAGGCCCCAGAATACCGGCTCGTCAGAGCGCTTCGGATTTTGTTCAATCATGTCAGTCGACTCCTTAAATCAGTGCCACGGCCAGAATTATCAGGCTCGCCACAATCGTTACGCCCCAGAAGAACATCACAATCGGCTTCGCGCTCAGCTTCTCCTGTCCCACCACAATGTTCGCCGCCTTAGGGGCCAGGTCAAACCACGTCTTGGTATGCACCAGTGCCATAATCAGCGTAATGAGGTTAATCACCATCACCACCGGGTTACTTAAAAAGCCCACAAAGCCAGACCAGCTCTCCGAACTTCTTAGTGCAAACACACCGAAAATCAGCACCAGACTGAACCACACCGCAGGGATTGCCGTGCTCTCACGGAACATGTAAAACTTATAAAACCCGAGTCTCTTCCACCAGTCAGCGTTCACCTCGCGGACATAGGGCTTACGTTTGGTCATCATAATAGTATCCCTCTCCCTTTATTGAGGTTTCAGCATGGCAATCATAAAGTCTTTCGAACTCTCCACCTTGCCCTGCTGAATAGCAGAGGCCGGGTCAACGTGTTTAGGACAGACTTCAGAACAGTAACCGACGAAGGTACAGCTCCATACGCCATTCTTGCCGTTAAGCTGTGGCATACGGGCCGCTTTACCCTTATCACGCGTATCCAGATTGTAACGGTGTCCCAAGGTAATGGCCGCCGGACCAATAAACTCCGGGTTCAGACCAAACTGAGGACAGGCGGCATAACACAGGCCGCAGTTGATACAACCGGAAAACTGATGGTATTTCTCCATCTGGGCTGGCGTCTGAAGGGTCGGGCCGTTCTCCGGCTTCAGGCTGTCATTAATGATGTAAGGCTTAATGGCTTCCAGGCTCTCAATAAAGTGAGTCATGTCCACCACCAGGTCACGCTCAATCGGGAAGTTACCCAGCGCTTCTACCTTCAGGCCACCGGTGTACTCCCGCAGGAAGGTCTTACAGGCCAGCTTCGGCACCTTATTGACCATCATGCCGCACGAACCACAAATCGCCATCCGGCAGGACCAGCGGTAAGACAAGTCCGGTGCCAGATTGTCCTTAATATAGCCCAGCGCATCCAGCAGTGAGGTGGATGCATCATAAGGCACATCATACGCCTCGAAGTGGGGTTCACTGTCGCGCTCGGGGTTGTAGCGCATGACTTCAACTTTGAGGGTTTTCATCTCAGACATTCGCCTGCTCCTTCTTTAATGCCTCTTCTTTAGCCTGGGCTTCCGCTTCGGCACCGTATACACGTTTAGCCGGTGCGAGGGTGGTAATTTTCACGTCACTGTACTCAATGCGCGGGGTGGTGCTGTTCGGGCTGTAGAAGGCCAGTGAGTGTTTCAGGAAGTTCACGTCATCACGCTCGGTACAGCCGTCATCCAGACGCTGGTGTGCGCCACGGGATTCACGACGTAACAGCGCCGAGTGGGCCATACAGTCAGCCACATCCAGACCGTGACCCAACTCAATGGTATACAGCAGGTCCGTGTTGAACACGCTGGAGCGGTCAGTAATGCTAACGCGCTTGAAGCGGTCTTTCAGTTCAGCAATCTTGTCGACGGTCTTTTGCATCAGCTCTTCGGTACGGTAGATACCGCACCCTTCTTCCATGCTCAGGCCCATCTCATCACGGATTTTCGACCAGTTCTCGGTGCCTTCTTGCTTAAGCAGGGCATGCAGACGGCCTTCGATATCCGCCACCTGTGCATCCAGTGCGCTGCTGTTAGCCGGTGCGGCCGATTTGGCACGTGCAATAGCATGTTCACCGGCCACGCGACCAAACACCACCAGCTCCGCCAAGGAGTTAGAACCCAGACGGTTAGCGCCGTGCATCCCCACAGACGAACATTCGCCCACGGCAAACAGACCGGTCAGACGGGTTTCACACTGTTGGTTGGTTTCAATCCCGCCCATGGTGTAGTGCGCGGTAGGACGAACCGGAATAGGCTCTTTCACCGGGTCAACGCCGACATAGGCTTTGGAGAGTTCGCAGATAAACGGCAGACGTTCAAGCAGCTTCTTCTCACCCAGATGACGCAAGTCCAGATAGACCACATCGCCGCGCGGAGAAGGAATGGTGCGACCGGCGCGCCATTCGTGCCAGAAGGCTTGGGAGACTTTGTCGCGGGGACCCAGCTCCATGTATTTGTTTTCCGGTTTGCCCAGCGGGGTCTCAGGACCCATGCCGTAATCTTGCAGGTAACGGTAGCCGTCTTTGTTGACCAGAATACCGCCCTCACCACGACAACCTTCGGTCATCAGGATACCGGAGCCGGGCAGGCCGGTTGGGTGATACTGAACGAACTCCATATCACGCAATGGCACGCCGTGACGGAACGCCATCCCCATACCGTCACCGGTGACGATACCGCCGTTGGTGTTGTAACGGTAAACGCGGCCTGCACCACCGGTGGCCATCACCACGGCATTGGCCCGGATTTGAATCAGGGTCCCTTCCATCATGTTCATGGCGACTAAACCACGGACATGACCTTCGTCAGAGAGCAGGTCGAGAACGAAATGCTCATCAAAGCGCTTGATGTTAGGGTACTTAAGGGAGGTCTGGAAAAGGGTGTGAAGCATGTGGAAGCCGGTTTTATCGGCGGCAAACCAAGTCCGTTCAACTTTCATGCCGCCGAATCGACGGACGTTGATGGAGCCATCGTCTTTACGGCTCCAAGGGCAGCCCCACTGTTCCATCTGGACCATTTCGCGCGGACTGTTTTCCACGAAGTACTGGACGACGTCTTGCTCACAAAGCCAGTCACCACCGGCGACGGTGTCATGGAAGTGAGATTCGAAGCTGTCTTCGGGCTTGATAACGGCAGCGGAGCCGCCTTCAGCGGCGACGGTGTGGCTGCGCATGGGGTAGACTTTAGAAATCAGCGCAATGGTGCTGTTGGGGTTGGCTTCGGCAGCGGCAATGGCAGCACGAAGACCGCCGCCCCCTGCTCCGATGATAGCAATGTCTGCGTTAAAGGTTTGCACTGCATTCCTCCAAATCTTATTGTGTGTAGCAACGGGTTAATTATATGAACTGGCATATTATAGCCGAGCTAGCGAGCTTAATATGGCATTTGCATCACTCTTTTGTTGTATGAGTGATAAAATATTTGTGTATTTTTCATATTATGTATGTTCTTTATTATTTTAATTGATTTAATTTTCAAAAGAGATATTTGGCTGTTTATCATATACCAAATACTTTCCACCACATTGATCATGGCTTCTAGCTAAATTCGGCAATGTTATCCCATGCTGAATGTCAGTCGATATCTCGTGCATGAACTTTAGCATTTTCATCATTACTTCTTGTGTTTTTTAGCCTAAAGAGATCGAAGTGCATCACCGCGGCGGAAAATTGACTAATAAACAGAAGAGCACTTAAAAATATTTCGCCCGTTGGTTTTTCCTATATTAATTTATTAGGAAATTTGAATGTTTTTTATCTACTGTAGCCATTCCTCGACGTGAAATCGGTCAATATGCAGCGCATAAATTATTATCAAAAATAGGTCTGCCACATCACAATAAACAGAATATAGGTGATAATGAAATAATAATGTTTCCACCTTTTTCATTGATTATCGGAGATGCTTAACGTATCAGCGAATATTGTTTTTTATGGAATGATTCTTATTTGAATTCTTATTATTCATTTGATTTTAAAGTGTATTTATATTTTGTTACTTATTGCTTTTTCCTATTCTTTTTCCCCCTGATCAATATCAAAAGTTTTGAATATCGCTCTACGTATAATCAAGTGTAGTTATATAAAATAAGTCAATGTTACCAATTATTAATTCATTGTTAATTTTAAGTTAATAGCATGCATTTGCTGAATCGTTTTTAGTCACATATCAATGAAATAATGGACCTATGTTTCACGGTGTTTGATAAAGATCAAACGAGGTTTGTTTCATAGGCCTAACATTCGGCCACTAAATTCGTATAAATGAATAATGTCGTTAGTCACCGTAAAGGAATAATTATAATGATAGAAGACAACCCTCTTCTTCCTTCCCACGGTATTAATCGCCGTGATTTTATGAAGCTGTGTACCGCACTGGCCGCTACTATGGGTCTAAGTGCAAATGCAGCCGCTGAAATTGCGGAATCGGTTAGTAACCCTCAGCGCCCGCCTGTTATCTGGATTGGGGCGCAAGAGTGTACGGGATGTACGGAATCGTTGCTGCGTGCGACTCATCCAACCGTTGAGAACCTACTGCTGGAAACGATTTCACTTGAGTATCATGAAGTGCTTTCTGCCGCTTTCGGTCATCAGGTTGAAGAAAACAAGCATAATGCCATTGAGAAATATAAAGGGCAGTACGTACTGGTCGTTGATGGTTCTATTCCATTAAAAGATAACGGCATTTACTGTATGGTGGCGGGTGAACCTATTATCGACCATATTCGCAAAGCGGCTGAGCATGCTGCGGCGATTATTGCGATCGGTTCTTGTGCGGCATGGGGTGGTGTAGCTGCCGCGGGCGTCAACCCGACGGGAGCCGTTGGTCTGCAGGAAGTTCTTCCGGGTAAAACGGTGATTAATATTCCTGGTTGCCCACCAAACCCACATAACTTTTTGGCAACGGTTGCCCACATTATTACTTTCGGTAAAGCACCGAAGCTGGATGCTAAAAACCGACCTACCTTTGCCTATGGTCGTCTGATTCACGAACACTGCGAACGCCGCCCACATTTCGATGCGGGTCGCTTTGCGAAAGAGTTTGGTGATGAGGGGCACCGTGAAGGTTGGTGTCTGTACCATTTAGGCTGTAAAGGTCCTGAAACTTACGGTAACTGTTCAACCCTGCAATTCTGCGACGTTGGTGGTGTATGGCCTGTGGCTATTGGTCACCCTTGCTATGGTTGTAACGAAGAAGGGGTTGGCTTCCATAAAGGTATTCACCAACTGGCGAGCGTTCAAAATCCAACGCCGCGCTATGCGAAGCCAGACGTCGACAACCGTGAGGGTGGAAGTATTTCACCAACGGCGGTTGGCTTGATTGGCGGTGTGGCTGGTCTGGTTGCTGGGGTAAGCGTGATGTCGGTTCGTGAACTTGGGCGTCAGCAAAAGAAAGACGATACCGAATCACGGGGAGAATAACCGTGAATAGACGCAATTTCCTTAAAATAGCTTCAGGTGGTGCGCTGCTGGCGGGTGGTACGTCTACCTGTCTTGCGGCTGCTGAGAATAAACCACCTATTCCGGGTGCGCTGGGGATGTTATATGACTCGACGCTTTGTGTGGGCTGTCAGGCCTGTGTGGCAAAGTGTCAGGACATTAACCATCCACAGCGTAACCCTATTGGCAATCAAACGTGGTCAAACAACGACAAGCTGTCCCCTTATACCAATAATATTATTCAGGTGTGGAGCAGCGGTACGGGTGAAAACAAAGATCAGGAAGTCGACGGTTACGCTTACATCAAAAAGCAGTGTATGCACTGTGTTGATCCAAACTGCGTTTCAGTTTGTCCGGTGTCTGCCCTGAAGAAAGATCCAAAGACCGGCATCGTTCACTACGACGCTGACATTTGTACCGGTTGTCGTTACTGCATGGTGGGTTGCCCCTATAACATTCCTAAATATGACTATAACAATCCATTTGGTGAATTACACAAGTGCGAACTGTGTAACCAGAAAGGTGTTGAGCGCCTGAATAAAGGTGGCTTACCGGGCTGTGTGGAAGTTTGTCCTGCTGGCGCGGTGATTTTTGGGACGCGTGAAGAGTTGATGGCGGAAGCCAAGAAGCGCTTGGCGCTGAAAGCCGGTGATGAATATCGCTATCCTCGTCAGACGCTAAACGGTAGCGATCCTTATCTGCATACGGTTCCGCATTACTATCCGCATCTCTATGGTGAAAAAGAGGGCGGTGGTACACAAGTGTTAGTGTTGACCGGTGTTCCTTTTAAAAACCTTGATTTGCCGGAGCTTGCCGATCTTTCTACCGGTGCGCGTTCTGAAAATATTCAGCATACGGTTTATAAAGGCATGATGTTGCCGCTGGCCGTTTTAGCGGGCTTAACCGTGTTGGTTCGTCGTAATACGAAAAACGACCATCACGAAGAAGGAGATGATAATGAGCACACATCATAAGCCAACGCCGCTGGGCGGCAAACTCGTCAGCTGGCCGATTATCGTATTCGGGCCGTTGGTTGTGCTGTGCTTAATTTTTGTGGTTAAGCGTTTAGTCTTTGGACTGGGTTCGGTATCCGATCTTAACGGTGGTTATCCGTGGGGTATTTGGATTGCCTTTGACCTGTTGATTGGTACCGGTTTTGCCTGTGGTGGTTGGGCGTTAGCTTGGGCGGTATATGTCTTTAACAAAGGTGAATACCATCCTCTGGTTCGTCCTGCGCTGTTAGCCAGCCTGTTTGGTTACTCTCTGGGTGGGCTGTCGATTACCATCGACGTAGGTCGTTACTGGAACTTACCGTACTTCTACATTCCGGGTTATTTCAACGTGAACTCGGTACTGTTTGAAACTGCGGTATGTATGACCATCTATATTGGCATCATGGCGTTAGAATTTGCACCAGTGTTGTTTGAACGTATGGGATGGAAATTATCCCTGAAGCGTCTTAATAAAGTGATGTTCTTTGTTCTTGCGCTGGGCGCGTTACTGCCAACCATGCACCAATCATCAATGGGTTCTCTGATGATTGCCGCGGGTCATAAAGTCCATCCAATTTGGCAAAGCTATGAAATGCTCCCGCTTTACTCACTGCTGACCGCTTTTATTATGGGATTCTCGATAGTGATATTCGAAGGATCGCTGGTGCAGGCAGGGCTAAGAGGTAAAGGGCAGGATGAAAAAGCGATGTTCAGGAAGCTGATGGGTATCATTAGTATATTCCTGTTGCTCTTCCTGGTATTTCGTTTCGGCGAACTGGTTTACAGAGATAAGTTGTCTTATATCTTTGCCGGTGACTTCTATGCGGTGATGTTCTGGATTGAAATCGCACTGCTGCTGTTCCCGCTGGTGGTCTTCCGTTTCCGTAAATGGGCTAACGATTCTCGTATGCTGTTTATCGGTGCTGTCAGTATGTTATTGGGTTGTGCTATGTGGCGTATGTCTTACTCCCTGGTTGCATTTAATCCAGGTGGTGGTTACCACTATTTCCCAACTTGGGAAGAACTGTTAATTTCAATTGGCTTTGTGAGTATCGAGATATGTGCCTATATCTTACTGATTCGTCTACTGCCGGTTATTCCTTCTTTAAAAAATCTTCACAAGAATCAAGAGGCTAGTAAAGCATGAGCCAACGTATCACTATTGACCCGGTAACACGTATCGAAGGTCACTTGCGCATTGATTGCGAAATTGAAAATGGAAAGGTCTCCAAAGCGTGGGCGTCAGGTACGATGTGGCGTGGCATGGAGGAGATCGTAAAGGGTAACGATCCGCGTGATGCATGGATGATTGTCCAACGTATCTGCGGAGTTTGTACCACCACTCATGCTATTGCATCCGTTCGCTCTGTTGAGAGCGCATTGAATCTGAATATCCCGGTAAACGCACAGTACATTCGTAACCTGATACTGGCTGCGCACATGACGCACGATCATATCGTGCACTTCTATCAGCTTTCAGCGTTAGACTGGGTGGATATTACGTCTGCACTAAAAGCCGATCCTGCTAAAGCAGCGGCCTTATTGAAAGGTGTTTCCAACTGGCATCTGAATAGTGAAGAAGAGTTTACTAAAGTTCAGAACAAAATTAAGGATCTGGTTGCCAGCGGCCAATTGGGCATTTTTGCCAATGGTTACTGGGGACACCCGGCGATGAAATTACCGCCAGAGGTGAACCTGATTGCTGTTGCTCACTATCTGCAGGCGCTTGAATGTCAGCGTGATGCTAACCGCGTGGTGGCGTTGCTGGGTGGTAAAACCCCCCATATTCAAAATCTGGCCGTAGGCGGGGTAGCTAACCCAATCAATCTGGATGGCTTAGGGGTACTGAACCTTGAGCGTCTGATGTACATCAAATCGTTCATTGACCGTTTAAATGACTTCGTACAGCAGGTGTACAAAGTGGATACGGCGGTGATTGCGGCGTTTTATCCGGAGTGGTTAGAATTAGGCAAGGGAGCGGTTAACTATCTCAGTACGCCTGAATTCCCGACCGACAGTAAAAACGGTAGCTTCGTGTTCCCTGGCGGTTACATCACCAACAGTGATTTATCAACCTACCGTCCGATCACCTCTCAATCAGACGAGTTCCTGATTAAAGGTATTCAGGAAAGCGCTAAACACGCTTGGTATAAAGATGAAGAGCCACAGGCACCGTGGGAAGGTACCACCATTCCTAACTACAGCACTTGGGATGAGAACGGCAAATATTCATGGGTTAAATCCCCTACTTTCTACGGTAAAACTACCGAAGTGGGTCCATTAGCCAATATGCTGTGTAAGCTGGCGGCTAACCATGAACCAACCAAGAAGCATCTGAATGATATCGTGGGTATTTATACCGCATTAACCGGTAAAACCATTGAAGTTGCTCAGTTGCATTCAACATTGGGGCGTATTGTTGGCCGTACTGTACACGCCTGTACCCTGCAAGATTTGTTACAAAATCAGTATAAATCACTGATTGAAAACATCGGCAAAGGGGACCATGTTGCCTATGTGAAACCAAATATTCCAGCAACCGGCACCTTCAAAGGCGTAGGTTTTGCGGAAGTTTCACGGGGTATGTTATCCCACTGGATCGTTATCAAAGATGGCAAAATCGAGAACTATCAGGCAGTGGTTCCATCAACTTGGAACTCTGGCCCTCGCAACTTCAATGATGACGTTGGGCCATATGAGCAGTCTCTGGTAGGTACTCCAATTGCCGATCCGGCGAAACCGTTAGAAGTTGTACGTACTATTCACTCCTTCGATCCATGTATGGCTTGTGCGGTACACGTGGTTGATGCGGATGGTAATGAAGTCACAAAAGTTAAGGTTCTTTAATGCGGATATTAGTATTAGGCGTTGGTAATGTTCTTTTAACCGACGAAGCGATAGGCGTACGTGTTGTCGAGGCTTTGGAGCAAAACTATGTCCTACCTGACTACGTGGAGGTTCTGGACGGCGGAACCGCCGGAATGGAACTGTTGGAGGCTATGGCAAATCGCGATCATCTGATTATTGCTGATGCTATCGTTTCCAAAAAGCGTACGCCGGGCACCATTATGATTTTGCGTGATGAAGAAGTGCCAACGCTGTTTACTAATAAGATTTCTCCGCATCAGTTAGGTTTGGCCGACGTACTGTCGGCCCTCCGCTTTACCGGGGAGTTCCCCGGTAAACTGACGCTGGTTGGCGTAATTCCTGAATCTTTGGAACCGCATATTGGTATGACCGCAACGGTTGAAGCCATGATTGAACCCGCGTTACAAGAGGTGATAGCGGCCTTGCGCTCATCTGGTGTAGAAGTTTTACCCAAGGAGAAATAAGCATGTCCGATGAGATTTATGGTTACGCTGAAGAGCCAACAGCGCTAGTTCAGCGCGCTTTTCAGCATGTCGCTGCTAAAGCCATGCACGATCTCTCTTTCCTTCATCCTAATATGCCGGTGCATGTCTCCGGCTTTAAGCTGTTTGAAGGGCAGTGGGTTGGTTGTGTGATTACCCCGTGGATGCTGAGTGCATTGATTTTGCCGGGGCCTGACCAAATTTGGCCATTGCGCACCATTAGCGACAAGCTGGGTTTAGCGCTGCCTTATGACAATATGACCTTTACCGTTGGTGAGTTGGAAGGTGTTGCCCAATACCTGACGTGCTCACTGATGTCCCCGCTGGATCATTCTTTAACGCCTGAACAGGGTGTACAATTAACTAATGATTGTACACGTATGCTGCTGTCGATTCCGGTCAGCGATCCGGATGCTCCAAGCCAACTAGGGCGGCGTGCACTGTTATTAGGCCGCAGGAATTGTAGTAATGCATGAAATATCATTGTGTGAAAGCACAATAGAAATTATTCAGAAACAAGCTCAACAACATGGTGTGAAGCGGGTTACCGGCGTATGGTTAGAAGTCGGGGCGCTCTCCTGTGTGGAAGAGCATTCTTTGCGATTTTGTTTTGATGTTGTCTGCCGTGGTACTGTAGCCGAAGGTAGCCAGCTTCATATTATTCAGAAACCAGCGCAGGCCTGGTGTTGGGACTGTAGCAGTGAAGTAGAAATTACTCAGCATGAAGCCCAGTGCCCGAAATGTCAGGGGTTTAGTTTGCGTGTCGACAGTGGTGATACCCTGCAAATTAAAGAGCTGGAAGTTGAGTAACATCTTGAATATCTAATTCGAATATTTATCTCATATTGCCAATGCAAATGAGCTGGCTGAATTTACTGATTGAACTGTGACAAGATAATGTCTTGAGGGGGAGTTATATGTGTACTACTTGCGGATGTGCTGCGGGCGAGCGGCGAATTGAAGGAGAGGAACACGCGCATTCTCACCATCACGGACAGGATCATCACCATCACAGCCATGAGCATAGCCATGCTCACGATCGTGACCACCATCATCACGACCATGACCATGACCATCATCACGATCATGGAGACCGTCATCATAGTCACGACCATGCTCATCACGGGCATAGTCACGATCATGGTCACCATCACCATGACGAACATCATCATAGTCATCATGAAACTCCGCGCACCATTGTTATCCATCATCACTACCATCACCAAGGGGATGTACATCACCACGTGCATACTGCCATCGCCCAAAAGATGGGGGATGTAGAGTTCGAGCTGGAGATGGAGCCAAATGAGAGCGCAGAGAAGAATGAAGAGAAATTTCGGCCGCGTGAAATCGAGCAAGATTTAGATTACGGCCACGGTGAAGCGGGTACTCACGCACCGGGAATCAGCCAGAAAAGAATGCTGCAAATTGAGATGGATGTGCTGAGTAAGAACAATCATCTGGCGAAACATAACCGAGAGTATTTCGCTGAAAAACAGATTCTGGCACTGAATCTGGTATCCAGTCCGGGTTCCGGCAAAACCACATTACTCACTGAAACCCTGATGCGTTTACGGGAGCGCTTATCCTGTGCGGTGATTGAAGGGGATCAGCAGACCACCAATGATGCCGAACGCATTCGCGCTACTGGCGTACCGGCAATTCAGGTGAATACCGGGAAAGGCTGCCATTTGGATGCACAAATGGTGCACGATGCAGCCACTCGCCTTGAGCTGAAAGAGAAGAGTCTGCTGTTTATTGAGAACGTTGGTAATCTGGTTTGTCCTGCCAGTTTCGACTTGGGGGAACGGGCGAAGGTAGCCGTTCTGTCAGTGACCGAAGGGGAAGATAAGCCATTAAAATATCCTCATATGTTTGCTGCATCGGAACTGATGATTTTAAACAAAATCGATTTGTTACCGTATCTGCATTTTGATGTAGCAGCCTGTGTTGCCAATGCCCGCCGGATTAACCCGAATATTCAGGTTATCCAACTGTCAGCAACCAGCGGTGAGGGAATGGAAGCCTGGGTTGCATGGCTGGAGACGCAGTTATGTGCTTAGGGGTTCCGGGTCAGATCGTTGCCGTAGGTAAAGATATTCATCAACTGGCTCAGGTTGACGTTTGTGGTGTAAAGCGCGACGTGAATATTGCGCTTATTTGTGAAGGTGAGCCGGCCGAATTAATCGGCCAGTGGGTTCTGGTTCACGTTGGTTTTGCGATGAGCATCATTAATGAAGAAGAGGCTCAGGCCACGCTGGAAGCCCTGATGGCAATGAGCGTGCTGGAGCACGAAGTGGGTGATTTTATCGGGATCAATGCCGGAGCGGATGATGCAGTACGTTGATGAATTTCGCGATCCCGAACTGGCAAAAACACTGCTGGCCCATATTCGACATAAAGTATCCGCTATTGCTAAGGCCAGTGAACGTCCACTGCAACTGATGGAAGTGTGCGGTGGACATACTCACGCTATCTACAAGTTTGGTATTGACCAACTGTTACCACCAGAAATTGAATTTGTGCATGGGCCGGGTTGCCCGGTGTGTGTCTTGCCGATGGGACGCATTGACGGCTGTATTGAGATTGCCGAACGACCTGAGGTGATTTTTTGTACCTATGGTGATGCAATGCGGGTGCCCGGACGCAATGGCTCTCTGTTAGATGCCAAACGCCGTGGTGCTGATGTGCGTATTGTCTACTCCCCATTGGATACCCTGACTTTTGCCGAGCAAAATCCGGATAAGCAGGTGGTGTTCTTTGGCCTTGGTTTTGAAACCACCATGCCAAGTACCGCGTTGACGCTACAACAGGCTAAGCGTCGTGGTTTAACGAATTTCAGTATTTTCTGTCAGCACATTACCATTATCCCAACGTTGCGCAGCCTGTTAGAGCAACCGGATGTCAGAATCGACGGCTTTCTTGCACCTGGTCATGTGAGTATGGTGATTGGTACTACGCCTTACGGCTTTATTGCGGAAGACTTCCATAAACCACTAGTGGTTACCGGATTTGAACCGTTAGATATTTTGCAGGCGCTGGCTATGCTGGTGGATCAGATACATGACGGTCGCTGTGAAGTGGAAAACCAATATAAGCGTATCGTTTCTCAGCAGGGAAATGCGCTGGCACGTAAAGCACTGGATGACGTTTTTGAACTGAAAGAGAGCAGCGAATGGCGTGGTTTGGGCTCGATTGCAGGTTCTGGCGTACAGTTAACCCCTGCTTATCGCGAGTTTGATGCAGAATTGCGTTTTAACACTCAGGAGCATCAGGAGGTGGCTGACGATCCCTTGGCTCGCTGCGGGGATGTTCTGACCGGGCGCTGTAAGCCAAATGATTGTCCGCTGTTTGGTACCCGCTGTACGCCACAAAACGCATTCGGGGCACTGATGGTTTCCTCTGAAGGTGCGTGTGCCGCCTATTATCAATATCGCCGGGGGCTCGCTTAATTTATGGCTTTTACTGAAAAAGATGTGGTTACCATGGCGCATGGTAGCGGCGGTCAGGCTATGCAGCAGCTGATTGAACAGTTGTTTTTACAGGCTTTTTCTAATCCGGCTCTGAATGAACGGGAAGATCAGGCGCGTATTCCATTGTCATTACTGACGTCAGTGGGCGATCGCTTAGCGTTTAGCACCGATAGCTATGTTATTGATCCTATTTTCTTTCCCGGCGGTAATATCGGTAAGCTGGCGGTTTGTGGAACGGTCAATGATGTGGCGGTGAGCGGTGCGGTTCCGCAATACCTCTCTTGTGGGTTTATCCTTGAAGAAGGGTTACCGCTGCAACAGCTGGAGCAAATTGTTAAATCCATGGCTGACACTGCGACTGCTGCTGGAGTTGCGATTGTTACCGGTGACACCAAAGTGGTGCAGCGTGGCGCAGCAGATAAAGTATTTATTAATACGGCAGGTATTGGCACAATTCCGGCGTCCATTCAGTGGGGTGCCCAACACATTCGCCCTGGCGATAGTATTCTCGTGAGTGGAACATTAGGGGATCATGGCGCAACCATTCTGAATTTGCGTGAAAATCTGGGGCTGGAAGCCGCGTTAACTAGCGATTGTGCGGTCTTAACGCCACTGATTGCGCCATTACGCGATATCGATGGCGTCAGAGCATTACGCGATGCAACCCGAGGCGGCGTAACCGCCATCCTGCATGAGTTTGCCGCTGCCAGCGGCTGCGGTATGTCGATTAACGAAGGCGATTTGCCGGTAAACTCTGCGGTTCGTGGGGTATGTGAACTGTTGGGGCTAGAGCCGCTAAACTTTGCCAATGAAGGTAAGTTGGTGATTGTGGTCGCACCAGAAGCAGAGCAGGCAACGTTAGCTGCATTACGTGCCCATCCTTTGGGTAAAGATGCTGAGGTGATTGGTACAGTAACCGATACCGCCAGAGTTCAACTCAAAGGAATCTTTGGTGCTTCTCGCCTGCTGGATTTACCGCATAGCGAACCATTGCCAAGAATTTGTTAATAGCAGCATTGATAAAAATAGCCCCGACAGGTGAAAACCGTCGGGGCTATTTTTATGAGGGAACACAAATATTGAGTAATGGATTCCAGATAATGAAAGCTGAGCGAGGGAGCCGTTAATAAGTATTTTATGATTTGCTCTGGCTTGTATCAGAAGAATCAAAAAATGACCTCAGAATTAATCCCCTCAGATTACAGTGAATGGCTGGTGGCCCTAAAAACTCAAATTCAGACTGCGTGGCAAAAAAGCTATCTTAGTGGTCAATCAGGAGTTTATTGCGCTTTATTGGTATATTGGGAGAGACATTTTAACCCGACAGGCTGAACAGAGTTGGGGGAACCAAAGTTATTAAACAGTTAGCCAAAGGTTTAAGAACAGCATTTCCGGAACTTAAAGGTTTTTCCCGCGCTAACCTTATGTCAATGCGTGCTTTTGCTGAAGCCTGGCCTGATATGGCAATTGTGCTATTTACGCGTTTAAAAGATACCGAGCTGCGTATGGCCTATGCCCGGCAGGCGCTTGAATATGGCTGGTCTCGCAATAGAGACTGACGCAGAGCTTATTGGTCAAAATATCGATTTGAGTGACCCGGAGAGGAATGAGTGATAGTGAGGCTATTAGCATGAACGCAAGAACGATTTGGATATAAATACCGGTACCAAAAGATACCGGTATTTGCAGTAGAAGCGAATAATTAACTCATACGCTCAACAATCATTGCCGTACCCTGACCACCGCCAATACACAGCGTGGCTAGACCCAGCGTTTTATCTCTAGCTTGTAATGAATGCAGCAGAGTTACCAGAATACGCGCACCGGATGCACCGATTGGGTGACCCAGAGCGATAGCACCGCCGTTAACGTTAACTTTGGCAGGGTCAAATCCCAGCGTTTTACCTACCGCCAAGAACTGAGCGGCGAAAGCTTCGTTCGCTTCAATCAGGTCGATATCAGACAGTGACAGACCAGTTTTCTTTAACGCATTCAGCGTTGCAGGTACCGGGCCCATCCCCATCAGGGATGGAGCAACACCGCCGTTGGCGTAGCCTCTGATACGGGCCAGAGGTGTTAACCCCAGCGCTTTAGCACGGCTTTCGGACATCACCACTAACGCAGCGGCTCCATCGTTAATACCCGAAGCATTACCCGCTGTTACCGTTCCTTCTTTGGTGAAGGCAGGACGCAGTTTTGCCAAACCTTCCGCTGTGGTATCCGCTTTTGGGAATTCATCAGTATCGACGATAGTGTCGCCTTTACGGTTTTTTACCGTTACTGGAACGATTTCTTTGGCGAATGCGCCACTGTTAATGGCCGCAACCGCTTTTTGCTGTGATGTCAGTGCCAACTCGTCTTGA
This sequence comes from Limnobaculum parvum, assembly GCF_003096015.2. NCBI lineage: Bacteria > Pseudomonadati > Pseudomonadota > Gammaproteobacteria > Enterobacterales > Budviciaceae > Limnobaculum > Limnobaculum parvum. The sequence goes on from NZ_CP029185.2 coordinate 349,293, forward strand.
GCTTCTCGACTGATGTCATACTCTTTAGCCACGTTTTCTGCGGTGATTCCCATGTGGTAATCGTGAGTGGCGCACATTAAGCCGTCCTGAAGGATAACGTCCATCAGTTTGCCATCACCTAAACGGTAGCCCCAACGTGCTTTGCTATCCAGCAGGTAAGGAGCCTGACTCATGTTTTCCATACCACCAGCAACAATTGTCTGCGCATCACCGGCAAGAATTGCCTGTGCTGCCAGTGCGACGCTTTTCAGGCCAGAACCACAAACCTTGTTAACGGTATAGGCACAAACCGTTTCAGGAATGCCGCTTTTTAACAGTGCCTGACGAGCCGGGTTTTGACCTAAACCAGCTTGAAGTACGTTACCAAAAATAACTTCATCAACCGCTTCACCGCTGATACCAGCACGGGCCATTGCTTCACGAATAACCACTGAACCTAAATCAACGGCAGAAACCGAAGCCAGTGAGCCGTTAAAGCTGCCGATGGCGGTACGCGCTGCGCTGACGATAACAATGTTGTTCATAACTCAATTCCTTAATTTTTCTCTGTTTTACTATTGGCGTCAGAATACGGTGAGGCCGATAACAAATATGATGCCGGAGAACAGCAGGGCGGTGACGCAATAACCCATAATGTCCCGAACCCCTAAACCAGCAATAGCCAGAGCAGGCAGAGCCCAAAATGGTTGTGCCATGTTCATCCATTGTTCGCCGTAGGCGATTGCCATAGCTGATTTACCTAAATCGGCTCCTAATGCTTGTGCCGCAGGCATAACAAATGGACCCTGAATAACCCAGTGGCCGCCACCTGATGGCACCGCAAAGTTAATCAATGCGGAGCTAAAGAAGGTCATGATTGGGAAGGTGTCTTTGTTGGCGACGTTAATAAACCACTCGGTGATCAGACCGCCCAAACCGGAGTGTTCCATCATTAGCTGGATACCAGCATAGAACGGGAACTGCACCAGAATACCTGCGGTGCTTTTGGCTGCGGCAGAAATAGCGCGCATATAAGCCATTGGTGTTTTGTGCAGCAGTAAACCGGCAATCATAAACATCATGTTGACGGTGTTGATGGTGATGTTGAAGCCTTTGTCGTAGAAGTACATGCCTAAGTAAGCGATACCCAGCGCACCAATAATCCACGCGATGATGCGGCTTTCTTCCATTTTCTCTGCCACTGGAGCATCAGCAGGAAGTTTTTTCTGGAAGTCAGGCTCTTCAGCCAGCAGAGATGGGTCAACTGTTACCACATCTCCCGGTTTTGGCATCATCATACGGGTCACAAACGGCATCACCACAATGAGAGATAAAGTGATAAAGATGTTGTAGCCCGTGAAGATGGTTTGAGAAACCGGAATTAGACCTGCAATATGCTCAACCGGGTTACCTGGTGTCGCTGCCAACAGCGGCATTGAACCAGAGAAACCACCACCCCATGTCAGGAAGCCGATGTAGGCACAGGCAATCAACAGCGGATAGTCAGAGCCTTTCACCCGACGAGCCACTTCGCGGGCAAACATTGCGCCTACTACCAGCCCAAAACCCCAGTTAATCACACAGGCAACGGAACCGAAGAACGTTACCAGCATCACGCCCTGTGCCGGTGTTTTAGCGGCAGATGCAGTTAGCTTCAGAATGCGCTTAACCGGCGCAGAACTGGCCAAAGCATGTCCTGTGACGATAATCAGCGCCATTTGCATACCGAAACCCAGCAGGTTCCAGAAGCCGTTACCCCACATTTGCACCATCTCAACAGGCGTATGTGGTGTCAGAGCCAGTGCGATAACAAAAGTGAGCATGGTTAACAGCATGGCGAAAATTAGCGGGTCAGGTAGATAACGACTGACAAAGCCAGTTAAGAAACGAGATATACGGCCGATCATGCTACACCTTCCTCAATAACGATTGGCATAACTTTAAAGTCTGCCGCAACGCTGAATTCAGCATCGGTAGCAGTCTGGATAGCTTCAAGCGTGACGCCCGGAGCATGTTCTTTCAGGATCAGATGTCCCTTCTCAAACTCAAAAACGCCCATCTCAGTCACAATCATGCTGACTTTGTTTTTGGCGGTTAACGGTAAAGTGCACTGTTTGAGGATTTTTGATGAGCCATCTTTGGCGCAATGTTCCATGGCAATAATTACGCGGCGAGCACCAGTAACGAGGTCCATTGCTCCGCCCATACCCGGTACCATTTTCCCTGGAACCATCCAGTTTGCTAGGTTAGCGTTTTGGTCGACCTGAAGGCCGCCTAAGACGCTTGCATCAACATGACCTCCACGGATCAGGGCAAAGGAGAAGGCACTATCAAACATGGCGGCACCCGGCAGAACACCACAAGGTTGCCCGCCCGCGTTGACCAGATTAGGATGTGCTTCAGTTACCGGGCCTAAACCCAGAAAACCATTTTCTGACTGTAGGGTGATATGAATATCTTGTGGTAAGTAATTCACTACTTGAGTTGGCAAGCCGATACCTAGGTTAACAATGTCACCATCATGCAGTTCAAGGGCTACGCGGCGAGCGATGAGTTCTTTTGCATTCATGATTAGCTCTCCTTTGGATAAACAATATGATCGATTAATGCACCCGGCGTCATAACGTGGTCGGGGGCGATGTCACCCACAGCCACCAAACTATCCGGCTCAGCAATAACCACATCGGCAGCCAGTGCGATGATGGGGTTAAAGTTACGAGCAGTTAATTGATAAACTAGGTTGCCCTGATGGTCAGCAATATGGGATTGAATGAGTGCTAAATCAGCGCGCAGAGGGAGTTCCAGAAGATAGTCAGCGCCGTCGATAGTGAGTTTTTGTTTGCCTTCTTCGACCACGGTACCAACCCCTGTCGGGGTTAAAAAACCACCCAAGCCAGCACCGCCACAACGGATCCGTTCAATCAGCGTTCCCTGAGGTACCAGCTCAACTTCCATTTCACCGGCAATCATGCGGCGGCCTGTTTCTGGATTGGTGCCGATGTGCGAAGCAATGACCTTTTTCACTCTACCGTTGACCACTAAAGGGCCAATGCCGGTATCAATAAATGCGGTATCGTTAGCAATAATCGTTAAATCTTTTACACCTGAATTAAGTAGGGCCTCGACCAGACGCGGCGGTGTTCCCACACCCATGAAACCGCCAACCATGATAGTCATGCCATCACGAAAATATTCAGCAGCTTGCTGTATATCAATATGTTTATTTTTCATAATTATTCCTTATGTTTTGATGTCCGAAGAAGGACTCACGCAAGGAATTGCAAGGGATGTGCCAGTTATGGTGTTGATGCGGTTTTTTGCACTTTATTAAAGTTAATTATTAATAATCAATTAATTAATTTAATTTTAGCGAGAGTTGAAATGAAGCGGTGGCTAAAAATAGCAAGATAAAGTGTGCAATTATTTGCACAGGTGTGCACCTTTTGTTTCACCGGTAGATGGGGGTAGTTAATAAAAGCAGTTAAATATTGTGGTGGGTATCGCAATTATTCAGGCGATGATGGATCTACCCAGTAAAAGACTGTGATTATTACAGCCTTTTACTGTTTTTAAGATTACTTCAGTGCCGGCACACCGTTCTGCCATGTATCCCAATGACTAACAATGTAGTCCGTCATTTCGCCACCGACAGTAGCAATATTCTCTACGGTTTCTTTAAACCCGCCAGCGGTTTGGCCTGGGGCCGGGTCTAAATGCTCCAACGTGGTTTCGTTAGGATTACCCTGATCGAAATTGACCGAACCACGTAAACTGAATACACGCTGAGTGGTGCCTTGAGTGCGGGCAATAACCTGAGTTATTGCAGCAATTTCCATTTCTGTTACCAGATAGTCGTCCGCACCGTACAGTTTAGCAATGTACTGAGCCTCTTTTGACATTCCCGGACCGTGGAAGAAGGTATCCCCTGTCATGTGAGTCCCTGTCAGAACCTTTGGTGCGCGTCGGGCATTGTCATCTGGATAACGCTGACGGTACTTTTGTGCGCCTTCAGAATCCAGCAGTTTGGTTTGTCCTGTGACTTTCATCGCCCAAGAGACCAGCGTTGGATTGAGCTGGTAGCTGCGAATATTTTCGTAACCTTTGCGTGGCATAAAGGTTTGACCATCGTGCAGACCTTCTGCGGGTGCCCAGCGGTGACCCAGATCGTAATCAATGACCCATGAACCCCAGCTAACGTCTCCGATGGTTCCGCGAGATGGCGGCGTACCGGCAACGCCATTAATCATGAAGTAGGTTTGTGACATATCAAACTGCGGGTTTAGCAGAATAGCCTGCACAGAGGAGGAAGAGGCCACTTTACCCATGCCTAATACGGAACCACATACGCCATTGTCGTTACAGAAAACCGGTGATGCCGCACCTTTAACAGTGATTGGTTGGCTGTTTTTAAAATATTTCTCATACCAATACTGGAACTCTCCGGCTTTATCTCCAGTGTTTTGGCCGATTTCAAACATAGAACCAACGAATACTTTCACTTTAATTGGTGCTTCGTTGGCTAATGCCTGACCTGAGATAAAAAGTGGAATAAAAAACAACGGATACACACTCTTCTTTAACATCACTTATTTCCTGTCATGGTTTACGTAATCGTTTGCGTTATTTTCGCTATTCATGAATCAAAAAACCAGACGTTATTGTTTATTTGTGGAAATAATTTTTTGAACTGTAGGTCGAACGGTTTTTTCAGTATTTAAAAATGCGCTGTGAAGGCTTGGAGTAACCGGCCAGAGGGCCGGTGATAACAGAAAAAGAAGCGATATTAGTCAATACGATACTCTTGCAGTTTATACATTAATGCCCGACGGCTGATCCCCAGAAAACGGGCTGCCTGAACCCGATTCCCCTGATTGTTCGCCAGTGCGGTGCAAATTAATTCACGTTCGTAAGCTTTTAGGTTCTCTTTTAGCGTATGCCCTATTAGGGGATGCCCCGTTTCGCCGATATGGGGAATATTGAGCTGCTGCTGTAAGTGTTCCGGTAGTTCATCCGGGAAGATAATAAATCCGGTGCTCATGATGACCGCTCGCTCAATGGCGTTGGAGAGTTCTCTGACATTCCCCGGCCACGGGTAACTTTCAAGAATGGCTAATGTGCTGGGATCTAGTTCTACAATTTCTTTGCTATTTTCTGCACTGAATTTTTGTAAAAAGTGCTGAGCCAACAGCGCGATATCTTCTGGGCGTTCGCGTAGGGGAATGGGTGAAAGATGTATGACGTTCAGGCGATAGAATAAGTCCTGACGAAACTCTCCTTGTTCCACCATAGCGGCCAGATTACGGTTAGTGGCGGCAATCAGGCGAATGTCGGTTTTAATGGTGTGGCCTCCACCCAATCGTTCAAACTCTCTTTCCTGCAAAACACGTAACAGTTTTACCTGTAAGTTATGGGGCATTTCGCCAACTTCATCTAACAGTAGAGTCCCTTGATTGGCGCGTTCAAATAGCCCCTGGCGTTGAGTTTGCGCACCGGTAAATGCCCCTTTTTCATGGCCGAATAGTTCACTTTCCAGTAAAGACTCCGGCAGTGCGCCACAGTTAATTTTAATGAAAGGGCCTTTAGCTCGCGGGCTGTTATAGTGAATAGCCTTGGCAATTAACTCCTTACCGGTGCCGCTTTCTCCGGTGATCAGCACGCTGGCATTACTCTGGGCTATTTTTGCCGTGTCTTTGCACAACTCCATCATTTTGGGGCTGTTGGTGAGAATACGATCCCACTGGTAGCTGTCAGACAACGCGCGGTGGAGCAGATTAATCTCCTGCTTCATTTCCCGTAGCTGCATAGCACGACCGATCATTATTTTTAGCTCATCGAGATCGAAAGGTTTAATGACATAGTCAAATGCGCCTAGACGCAGAGCTTCCACGGCGGTTTCCACTGCCGCATAGGCGGTCATTAAAATGACCGGTATGTTCTGGTGAGTTTGCCGCATCACCTGTAGTGCTTCCATGCCATTTAGCTTGGGCATACGAATATCCATCAGAACGATATCTGGCGTTTGTTGTTTAAAGAGTTCTAACGCCTGTTGACCGTCCTCTGCACAGATGGGCTGGTGTCCGTCACGGGTAAATACGGTGGTGAGCATACGACGAACGCTCTCTTCATCATCAACGATTAGAATACGGTAGGATTTTTTCATGCTGGACTTCCTTCGCTATGTTTAACCGGTAATACGATGGTAAAAGTGGTTCCCTGATTAAGTTTACTCGTCAGCGTAATATCTCCATCGTGGGCGGTAATAATGCGGTGGCTGATTGATAGACCGAGCCCGGTACCTGATGGTTTAGTGGTATAAAACGGATCAAATATTTTGGTTTTTATTTCGTCGTTGATACCACAACCGTTATCAGAAATCGTGATTTCCTGCCAGTCCGGTGATAGCGCTCGGGTAGTGATAATAATTTCCCCTCGAGCAGCAATCGACTGCACGGCATTAATCAATAGATTGAGCAATACTTGTTTTAATAGTTCTCCATCGGCTTCAATATCAGATAGCGGCTCTTCGAGTTTAACCACAAAATCAATTCTGGCCTCAATCCCTTTGGTTTTTACCAGAATCAAACTTTGATTAATGACCTGATTTAAATTGATTTTCTGATACAGGCTCGGCCGTGGGCGAGCGAAGTCTAGCAACTGTTGGATAACTTTGTTGATGGAATGGACTTCCTTCAGAATGATTTGAGTATACTCCAGCCGTTGTGGGTCGGTTTCGCTGTCTTTCAGTATCTGAACAAAGCCGCTGATAGCGGTTAATGGGTTACGAACTTCATGTGCCACACCCGCCATTAACTCCCCAAGTGTCGCTAAACGTTCTGTTTGCTCTATGCGGCGCTGAACCTCTTTCTTGGCGGTTAAATCGGTGAAAATAACTAGAGCACCCACGGTATCTCCCTGCGCATTGCGTAGTTGGCTGGTGCTGACACTGATTTGTATGGTGCGGTTTTTGCCAGGATAATCAACTTCTTGAGCGACATGTTCGATGCCGTGGATTAAGGTATCAAGTACCGGGCTAAAGAAATTGGTGTTTTCAAAGATTTCTGCGTAGGGCTTGCCGATCAGCTCTTTTTGCTGATAACCCGTAATCTCTTCTGCTGCTGGGTTCATCATGGTGACACAGCCTTCAATGTCCACGGAGATCACTCCGTCGGCGGCGCTTTCAATGATTAACTCGTTCAGTGTTTTCGCCTCCCTTAGCGCTCGGGATAGTGAATTTACGCTGTCGGATATTTCACCCATTTCGCCTTTCATAGGGGGGATCTGAGTTTTTAAATTGAGGGGTAACTCGTTAAGACCCGACTTGATGGTATCGATATCTGACGCAAATCGGCGGGAAAAAGCGGCTATCATCCAGATACTGAACAGCATACCAATACAGATGACGGTAATGATTTTCAGGTCCATGGCTAATGCTTGGCGGGCAATATCGTTGGAGAGCTCGTTCGCCCAGATATAGCCGATAACGTGGTTATCGCGTTTAATCGGGATCATCGAGTTCATGATATTACCTCGTACCTGTGACCCCCAACGAACAAGTGGTTCTCCGCTTGCCATCACATCACGCCCAGGATGGTCCTGCTTTATCGTGACGCCGACCGCATTGCCATGTAGCGCTTGTGGACCATAGGTAATGATGGCATCCAGCTCCAGATTGTAATAACCGGCACCTACGCCAGAAAACGCTTTGGTGATAGTGTCAGTAGTCGGTGCCAACAGCTTATTCAATGCGGCTATACGCTGGTCGCGAGGCAGGTCTGGATAGAGTTTAAACGAATCTTTTAGCGCATCATCTAGCAGTTGTGTGACAGCGGATAATTTAATCTTTTTTTCCTGCAATAGGGCATCGCGACCTTCAGTTTCAACGAGATAACCAATGATCAGTGTTGGTAGCGAGACCATTACAATTGCCAACACCATCATTTTGCTACGTAGGGTGTGTGGCCGAAATCGTTGAATGAACCGTTTGTAGTCCAAAAAGGGGAAAGACATTGCCGTCGGTTCCTCAGATATTAATCGTGTGTTTTCTACCGGCCGAGCTGTAGCCAGAGTGTTGGCCTGACTATAGTTCTTCAGACCGCCGGTACAAGAAGCACTGTCTCAAAATGTGAGGCGCATCCTACAGTATGTAATAGTAGCGAGGGGAAATTTTAAATTTTATCGATAAGGTTCTAGCTGTTTCATGGTGGGATAGCTTACTGGTAACCATAACGGTTATGGCTTAGGTTGCCAGACTTGTGTGCACACTTGATCTAATAGCGCGTTGTTGTGACTAATAATGACCATGCCTAAATTTCGCTGTTGGCTCTGCTGTAAAATGAAACGCCATGCTTGCGCTTGCATTAGTGGGTCCAGTTGGGCCGTTATTTCATCAGCAATCAGAAACCGTGTTTTTGGGGCCAGCGCTCTGAGAAGGGCAATGCGGGCTAGCTCGCCGCCGGAAACTTCTGATGGATAGCGCTTTAATAATTCTGGAACAATAGCCAGTGCTTCCAGCCATTCATTTCCTGGTTGCCAAACATCATACAGTGCGGCGCCCGTGGTTCTGGCGGGATTAAATGTCCGCTCAGGGTGTTGTGGAACCAATTGTACTGGGCAGTAACCCTTGAGGGGCAAGGGTTGATTATCCAGAGTGATGCGACCTTTTGTCGGCTGCTGCCAGCCCGCTAATACCCGGCCTAGCGTAGTTTTACCGTAGCCGCTGGGGGCAAAGATGCCCAGGCGTTCGGTAGGCGCTATTGATAAGTTCAGGTCAGGCCAAAGAGTGGTTCCACCTTGAGTGATGCTGATATTATGCGCTTGCAGCATGATAAAGCGGCTCTGGAGTATGAGTAAAATGCTGTTCTGGCAGAGCCTGCCACAGCGATTGAAGCCATGCGCTACCGCCACCATGACGCAGTACGCAGGAGTGAATAACTTCTTTAATCGTCCCCTGATGTAAAACGGCAATGCGATCGGCAAAATTAGCCGCCAGATGCAAGTCGTGGGTAATCCACAGTATTCCACGGCCCTGATTACATAAATTTTTCAGGTGATTAAGTAGAATTTCAGCATGGTGACTATCAAGCCAGGCGGTGACCTCGTCAGCCAGAATAAAGCGCGCTTGGCTCAACGTGGCGCAACTAACTAAAATACGTTTTGCCATACCGCCAGAGAGAGATAATGGGTATTGTTCCAGCAACCGCTCTGGCAAATTATAGCGTTGTAATTGTTGATAAATAGTTTCGTCTGAGGGTGTTTTTCCACTGAGTTTTGCTGCCCGTTGGATCTGCTTCCCTGTTCGAATTAAGGGATTTAAGGCGCTGACACTTTGTGGGATATAACCCAGTGTATTTCCCCTAAGGGTCTGTTGTTGGGCGGCATCGATAATACAGTCATCCATTAAAATCTGACCGGATGAACGCATGGTGGAAGGTAGCAACCCTAAAATAGTTTGCAGTAATAAACTTTTACCTTCTCCGCTTCCTCCAACCAAGGCCACTAGCTCTCCCGCCTGCACTTTCAGATTGATATCGTGCAGAATTGAGTTCCAGACAGGTGGGCGGAACCAGCGCTCGTTGGCACAGGACAGCCCCAGGTTTTTTAGTTGTAACATGATGATTTCCTTAGCCAGATTTTTTGTAGGCTACGGGCTAATTGATCGATAGTCAGGACTAAAATGACCAGCGTCAAGCCAGGATAAACCGCCAGCCACCAGTCGCCGCTGCTCAGATAACGCAGGGCATCGGATAACAGTAATCCAAGCGAAGGTTCATGAGGTTCCAGTCCGAATCCAAGGAAACTGAGTCCGGCGCTGTGTAACACCGCATGGGGAAAAATCAGTAGTGACCCCACTAAAAGCTGCGGTAACAGCAACGGCAGATAGTGTTTGTAGCAGCATTGCCAACGGCTGAGCCCGGTGCGTTGGGCTAACAGAATATAGTCAGCCTGCCCGATGCGTAATAGTTCGGAACGCAGAATGAGTGCCAGCTTTGGCCAATGAGTCAGAGAGACGGCAACAATGACACCCCATTTGCCACCGCCAAAGGTAAAACAGATAAGAATCAATAGTAGTAAATGGGGTAGGGCAATAAACGTATCAATCAACGTACGGATAAGATAATCCATGGTTTTGTTCAGTTGACTGAGGATGGCAATAATCAGCGCCAAAAAACCACTGCATAATGACGTTATAAAACCGATTTGTATGCTGGTCATCATACCTTGTAAGCAGCGCAGCCATAAATCCCGGCCCAAATTATCGGTACCAAACCAATATTGTAGGGAGGGAGCACTGCGGCGGCTAAGCAGATTTAATGTCATTTCTTGATAGTTGCTGTGAATTCCCAGAAACAACAGGATACTAAGCAGCGCAGTTGCCAGAAACAGTTGGAGGAGTGTTTTATTCACGGGACTCTCCGCAGCGGTGCATTAATACGGTTCAGCAATATTGTGGCGCAGGTATTACCAATAAAAATCAGCAGAGTGATAAATAACACGATACCTAGTAATAGCGGCACATCACCACGCAACCCTGCGTCAATCGTTGCCTGACCTAAACCGGGATACGCAAACACCTTCTCGGCTAACAGTGCACCACCCAATAACTCACCTAATGAGGCAAATTGCAGGCAGATAGCAGGGGTTAGCGCATGGCGCAGCATATGAAATCTAATTAACGACCAGCCTTTGTCACCTTGCGCGCGAGCGTAATAGATAAATTCGCTTTGGGTCACTTCTTCAATGCGCGAGCGAGTGTGCAGAGCAATATTACCCACCCCCAATAATCCTAAAGCGATGGTGGGTAAAATCAGATGGTGAAGGCGCTGAACAAGCGTTGCTTCATCTCCTGTTAGCCCAGGCTGCCAAGCACAGCATATGGGAGCCCACTCCAGTTTGACCGAAAAGAACGCCAGCAGTAGGATGCCAATCCAGAAGGTAGGCAGTGAAGACAACAGATAACACAGAGTACGAATAATACTATCGGGCCAGCGATTCAGATAACGACCAGCGATAAGTCCTAATGCAATGCCCAATAGGCCAGAGAGTACCCAAGCCGATGCCAGTAGCATGAAGGAGGTGAGAAATCGTTGGACAATCACTTCCCTGACCGGGGCGTGATACACCATCGAGTAACCTAGATCGCCCTGTAACACCTGTTTTAACCAGAGAAGAAAACGCTGCCAAAGCGGTTGGTCCAACCCCCAGCGGGCAGCAATGTGGGCGTATTGTTCTGGTGGAACGTGCAATAAGTCATTACCGATATAGGCTCGAATAGGATCTATCGGAGAAAAATTGAGCAAAACAAAGGTGCCCGCTCCAACCATAAGCAGTAGGCTGATAAGTCTTAAACTGAGTAGTGGCAACTGGCGCATTACTTACAGGCCCAACTCCAGTTCTCAAGGTTGTTGAGCACTGTCCAGTCGCCGTGGGCTTCCGGTGCTCCCTGACCTAAGCTGACACAGGGATTAACCAGATAAGTATGATTCAGATTAATTAGCCATGCCCATGCAGCATCACCTTTAACGCCCACGCCGGTGGTTCCGTCCCAGTCAACTTTTTGCCATATAGTTTTAGCAGCCTGCCAGTTTGGGGTTTCAATAGCTTGTTGCAGGTGTTTATCTACGTTGGCGTTTGAGTAGTATCCCGGGTTGAAATAACCTTCGCCTTGCAACTTGCTGGAGTAGTGATGGTAAAGCTCCATCGGGTCTAGACTGCCCCAGCCAAACAGGGTTGGGTTGGCGTGCATGTAGCGTTCTACCGTTTCCCAACTGCCTGATTTGAGGGTAACTTCAATACCTATTGGTTTTAGCATCGAGCTAAAAGCCTGTGCCAGATCGCGACGAGTGCTGTCTCCGCTGGCATACCAAAGGGTGAGCTTAGCCGGAATGCCGTTTTTTTCGCGAATTGCGTCAGGTGTTTTGCTCACCCATCCAGCCTGTTGCAGAATTTGACGGGCTTTCTCGATATCGCCATCTTTGAATTGTGCTTCAGGATTATCCCACGGGAGTCCTTTGACTGCGGTATACGCTGGCGTTGCATGTCCATCAAACAGCTGAGTAGCAAGAAGCTGGCGGTCAACCGCATAGTTAATTGCTTGGCGAATAGCGATATCGGCGGTGATGTTATTACCGATATCATTGCCCTGAGTATCTTTCTTACCTGCAGGAACCATTGGAAACATGATACCGCGGTTTTCAACGCTTGGTTGAACTAGCAGTTTCATATTGCGAACGGTCTGATTAGCCAATGACTGTGGAATACGAACTATATCCAGCTTGCCACTGCTGGCAGCTGCATAGGCGCTATCCTGATCCAAAAATACGAATACCAGTTTGTCGAAGTCATTCTTTTTACCCACATAGTAGGGGTTTGCTTCAACAATCAACTGTTGTCCCGGTTGTAAACTGGCGAGTTTGTAAGGGCCCGCGCCGATAGGCTGACGGGCAAAGTTTTTGCCATATTTGGCTTGTGGAACGATCCCCAATGCACCAAGCACATTGATAAATGTGCTTTCAGGATGTTTAAGCTGAATCGTCAGCGTTTGCTTATCAATAACTTTAGCCTGTTGAAAACTACTCATATCGGCTTTACCGCCGCTAATGGCGGCCTGATTATAGGAAAATACGACGTCATCAGCGGTTAGTGGCGAGCCGTCGGAAAATTTTAGATCGGGTTTCAGGTGCACAGTCCAAGTTAGGCCGTTGTCACTGAGCTTATAGTTATCAGCTAGAACTGGTTGCCAGCTTAGGTCAGCATTTTGGCGTAACAAAGGGCTGTGAAGTAATACATAGCTGCCGTGGCTCCAGCCCAGCAGTGGATCAAAACCCTCAGAAGGTTCTGCACCAATGGCCAATTTTAACGTATGGCTCTGTGCGAAAGCGGGGGCAGAGGTGAGGGCCGCAGACAGGCAAAGTACGAAAAAGGATAACCTAGACTTCATGAAGTAACGTTGCTCCTGATATTTTATTCATAGATTTTTGGGATGCGTTAAAACGTTTGTCATAACTTTTAATGAAAACTTCATACTTTAGGTGCGTTTTATAGCAAGGATGAAAATTTCGCACTTTGATATAGATCGGATATATCGAAATTTGAGCGAAATGTGTGGCAAAAAGCGCAGACCAAAAAATAGATGAAAATGGCTGGTTAAAATTTGTTTAGTTTAGGTCTGGTAATTGACTATAATCTGTTCGGCATGGATAAAAAAAAGACAGATTTGATTAAAAAGTGCGCGAAAGAGCATTAAACTGAATTTTTTTGTTGCATCGTTCTTAATGTCTCCCTAGAATGCGCAGCACTTGATGCCGGCTTAGCTCAGTAGGTAGAGCAACTGACTTGTAATCAGTAGGTCGCCAGTTCGATTCCGGCAGCCGGCACCAATCAAGAATTCTGGGCGGGGTTCCCGAGCGGCCAAAGGGAGCAGACTGTAAATCTGCCGTGACTCACTTCGAAGGTTCGAATCCTTCCCCCGCCACCATTATTTGATTGTGTTGACGCGATGTGGCATCAATACAGTGTCTGAAAAGACACCTGAAAGGGGATGAGTTTGGGACTTCAGCTGAAGTTCAGTACTCAGCAAAGCGAGAAAACTACTCAGTAGTTACCTAAAGGGTGTATCGCAGTGTCTGAAGTCATTCTTCCCCCACCACCAAGTTTAGAGTGTTGAAGCACCAGGTCACTGAGTTCGGAACTGCGGGCATCGTATAATGGCTATTACCTCAGCCTTCCAAGCTGAAGATGTGGGTTCGATTCCCACTGCCCGCTCCAAATGCTGATATAGCTCAGTTGGTAGAGCGCACCCTTGGTAAGGGTGAGGTCGGCAGTTCGAATCTGCCTATCAGCACCATTTTCCCTTCTACAGTAATTTCCCCTGATAACTTCTAACTCGAACTACTATTACAAGCGTTTGCTTGGTTAATGTGGTTTAACCACGATCTATCGTGTTTTAGAGGGACTATCAATGTCTAAAGAAAAATTTGAACGTACAAAACCGCACGTAAACGTCGGTACTATCGGCCACGTTGACCACGGTAAAACTACTCTGACAGCAGCTATCACCAACGTATTAGCAAAAGCTTACGGTGGTCAGGCTCGTGCATTCGATCAAATCGATAATGCACCAGAAGAAAAAGCGCGTGGTATTACCATCAATACTTCTCACGTAGAATATGACACCCCAAGCCGTCACTATGCACACGTTGACTGCCCAGGACACGCCGACTACGTTAAGAACATGATCACTGGTGCTGCTCAAATGGACGGCGCTATTCTGGTAGTAGCAGCAACTGACGGCCCAATGCCACAAACTCGTGAGCACATCCTGTTAGGTCGCCAAGTAGGCGTTCCTTACATCATCGTGTTCCTGAACAAGTGTGACATGGTTGATGACGAAGAGCTGTTAGAACTGGTTGAAATGGAAGTACGTGAATTACTTTCAATGTATGACTTCCCAGGCGACGATACACCAATCGTACGCGGTTCTGCGCTGAGAGCGTTAGAAGGCGTTCCTGAGTGGGAAGCTAAGATCATCGAATTAGCCGGTTTCCTGGATAGCTATATCCCAGAGCCAGAGCGTGCAATTGACCGTCCGTTCCTGCTGCCAATCGAAGACGTGTTCTCTATTTCAGGCCGTGGTACCGTTGTTACCGGTCGTGTAGAGCGCGGAATTGTGAAAGTCGGTGAAGCGGTAGAGATCGTAGGTATCAAAGATACCGTACAAACGACTTGTACTGGCGTAGAAATGTTCCGTAAGTTACTGGACGAAGGCCGTGCGGGTGAGAACGTAGGTGTTCTGCTGCGTGGTACTAAGCGTGAAGAAATCGAGCGTGGTCAAGTACTGGCTAAGCCAGGTAGTATCAATCCACATACCCAGTTCGTATCAGAAGTTTATATTCTGAGCAAAGATGAAGGTGGCCGTCATACGCCATTCTTCAAAGGCTACCGCCCACAGTTCTACTTCCGTACAACTGATGTGACCGGTACTATCGAACTGCCAGAAGGCGTAGAGATGGTAATGCCAGGTGATAACATTCAGATGACAGTAACGCTGATCGCACCAATCGCGATGGACGAAGGTTTACGCTTCGCTATCCGTGAAGGTGGTCGTACTGTTGGTGCTGGTGTTGTTGCTAAGATCATCAAATAAGTTTGACGTAACTAGCTTTAAAAGGGCATCATTTGATGCCCTTTTTCAACGTTGTAAATTGAAAAGAACCTATCTCATCAAGTTTTTCTGTCTTGTAATCTGGTATAAGGGCAGTGAGAGCTAGGGTGAGATAGGCTCATATATGGCGTATTATGCCGAAGAACGAGCATTCGGCTTGGTTGCTCTGCTATAATGCGGGGTGAAAGATTTACTTAAGTCATAATGACAGGTTGGTTTATGAGTGCGAATA
Source organism: Limnobaculum parvum (assembly GCF_003096015.2). Lineage (NCBI taxonomy): Bacteria > Pseudomonadati > Pseudomonadota > Gammaproteobacteria > Enterobacterales > Budviciaceae > Limnobaculum > Limnobaculum parvum. The sequence continues at coordinate 364,664 of NZ_CP029185.2, forward strand.
CCGAAGCTCAAGCAAGCGGGCGCGGACTAGAAATAGTTAAATGGCTGATTGTCGCTGCGTTATTGATTGCCGCTATTGCTGGTAATTATATCTATCGTGGATATAGTTTACCGATACGTGCAATTGCGGTTGTGGCGATTATTGGCATTGCTTTTGCGATCGCGTTGTTTACCGTTAAAGGTAAAGCAATTGTCGAATTTGCGCGCGCTGCACGCATTGAAATGAAAAAAGTAATTTGGCCTACGCGTCAGGAAGCGCTGCAAACAACTTTAATCGTTGCGGCGGTGACTGTTGTTATGTCACTGATTCTATGGGGGCTGGATGGTATTCTGGTCCGTTTGGTCTCATTTATAACTGGCCTGAGGTTCTAAGATGTCTGAAGCCCCTAAAAAGCGTTGGTACGTAGTGCAAGCATTCTCCGGTTTTGAAGGTCGCGTAGCGCAATCTCTGCGCGAGCACATTAAACTGAACGAGATGGAAGATCAATTTGGTGAAGTGATGGTTCCAACCGAAGAGGTTGTTGAGATTCGCGGTGGCCAACGTCGTAAAAGCGAACGTAAATTCTTCCCAGGCTATGTATTAGTCCAAATGGCGATGAACGATGCTACATGGCATCTGGTTCGTAGCATTCCACGCGTTATGGGCTTCATTGGCGGTACTTCAGATCGTCCAGCGCCGATTAGCGATAAAGAAGTTGATGCGATTATGAATCGCCTACAACAGGTTGGTGATAAGCCACGTCCGAAAACGCTGTTTGAGCCGGGTGAACTGGTCCGTGTTAATGATGGCCCATTTGCTGACTTTAATGGTGTGGTTGAAGAAGTTGACTATGAGAAGAGCCGCTTGAAAGTATCGGTATCTATCTTTGGTCGTGCGACACCGGTTGAACTGGACTTTAGTCAGGTCGAAAAAGGCTGATTTACTAACCAATATGGGTTGGTGAAAGATAACTGTCAGGTTATTGAATTACGATATTGTAAGGTGCGCGGGGTTATTATATAATTCCGCGCCTTTTATTTTTATAAAAGCACTCACAGGTTTATTTAAAAACGGGGAGCCTTTCGAGGCGTTATCACCCAAACCGAGGAAATAACTCATGGCTAAGAAAGTCCAAGCCTACGTTAAGCTGCAAGTTGCAGCTGGTATGGCAAACCCAAGTCCACCGGTTGGTCCAGCTCTGGGTCAACAAGGCGTGAACATCATGGAATTCTGTAAAGCGTTCAATGCTAAAACTGAAAGCATTGAAAAAGGCTTACCAATTCCTGTGGTAATCACTGTTTATGCAGACCGTTCTTTCACGTTTGTTACCAAGACTCCACCAGCGGCTGTTCTTCTGAAGAAAGCTGCAGGCATTAAGTCTGGTTCTGGCGTTCCAAACAAAACTAAAGTTGGAACTGTTACAAGCGCGCAAGTTCGTGAAATTGCACAAACTAAAGCCGCGGATATGACTGGTGCTGATGTAGACGCTATGGTGCGTTCTATTGAAGGTACTGCTCGTTCCATGGGCCTGGTAGTGGAGGGTTAATCAATGGCTAAGCTAACCAAGCGCATGCGCGTAATCCGTGACAAAGTTGAAGCAACTAAACAGTATCAAATTACTGAAGCTGTTGCTTTACTGAAAGAATTAGCAACTGCTAAATTCGTTGAAAGTGTAGACGTTGCCGTAAACCTCGGTATCGATGCGCGTAAATCTGACCAAAACGTTCGTGGTGCAACTGTACTGCCACACGGTACCGGTCGTACCGTTCGCGTAGCTGTATTTACTCAAGGTGCAAACGTTGAGGCAGCTAAAGAAGCGGGTGCAGATCTGATCGGTATGGAAGATTTAGCAGACCAAATCAAAAAAGGCGAAATGAACTTCGACGTCGTTATTGCTTCTCCAGATGCAATGCGTGTTGTCGGTCAATTAGGCCAAGTGTTAGGTCCACGTGGCCTGATGCCAAACCCGAAAGTGGGTACCGTTACCCCTAACGTTGCTGAAGCTGTTCGTAATGCTAAAGCTGGTCAGGTTCGTTATCGTAATGATAAGAACGGTATTATTCATACCACTATCGGTAAAGTTGACTTTGATACAGATAAACTGCAAGAGAACTTAGAAGCTCTGCTGTCTGCACTGAAGAAAGCTAAACCATCTACAGCTAAAGGTATTTTTGTTAAGAAAGTTAGCCTGTCAACCACCATGGGTGCTGGCGTAGCTATCGATCAAAGTAGCCTGAGCTCAGCAGCGAACGTTTAATTCACTGCTTTACTATGGTGCCAGATTCGTCTAGAATTTGGCCCCTTAGAATTTTTCGGTTGGAGCCTGGCCTTATCCAGGCCTCCGTCCAAGACCGCAGGTGTATGGCAACATACTTAATTGCTTGTTCTTACATGAAAAGTATAACGGCCTGCGTAGACGGTGAGAGAGCCAAAAGAATGTTTTTCTTTTTTAAAAGAATAGTCTTTGCCGGATTCTGCTCACCGTGTTTTAACGCCTGTTCATTGTTTTCTTCGGAAAACAATTGATTCAGGTGATGTGAGTTCCGGGAATTATCCCGGTCTAATCCAGGAGCACAAAGCCAATGGCATTAAATCTTCAAGACAAACAAGCGATTGTTGCTGAAGTTAGCGAAGTAGCCAAGGGTGCGCTGTCTGCAGTAGTTGCGGATTCCCGCGGCGTTACTGTAGCCAAAATGACTGAACTGCGTAAAGCAGGTCGTGAAGCTGGCGTATATATGCGTGTTGTTCGTAACACCTTAATGCGTCGCGTAGTTGAAGGCACACAATTCGAGTGCCTGAAAGACACGTTTATTGGTCCAACCTTAATCGCGTTTTCTAGTGAACATCCGGGCGCAGCTGCTCGTTTATTCAAAGCATTTGCTAAAGAAAATGCAAAGTTTGAGGTTAAAGCAGCAGCCTTTGAAGGTGAGTTTATCTCTGCGGCAAACATTGACCGCTTAGCAACCTTACCAACCTATGACGAAGCAATCGCACGCCTGATGGGAACCATGAAAGAAGCCGCTGCCGGCAAATTGGCTCGTACCTTGGCTGCGTTGCGCGATCAGAAACAAGCAGCTTAATTGCTTATTCTATCGTTGCTTTTTAGCGTATAAATTATTTCTATATTTTAGGATCACTTGTTATGTCAACTATCACTAAAGACCAAATTTTAGACGGTATTGCAGCTCTGTCTGTAATGGAAATCGTTGAATTAATTTCTGCTATGGAAGAGAAATTCGGCGTTTCTGCAGCAGCTCTGTCTGCTGGCCCAGCAGCAGCTGTTGAAGCTGTTGAAGAGAAAACTGAATTCGACGTAATTCTGACCAACGCTGGTGCTAACAAAGTTGCTGCTATCAAAGCAGTACGTGGCGCAACCGGTCTGGGTCTGAAAGAAGCTAAAGATTTAGTTGAAGCTGCTCCAACTGCAGTTAAAGAAGGCATCAGCAAAGATGAAGCTGAAGCTCTGAAGAAAGCACTGGAAGAAGCGGGTGCTTCTGTTGAGGTTAAGTAAGACCTCGTTCCAGTTTGCAGCCTGACTTACAGGCTGATGGCTGGTGACTTTTTAGTCACCAGCCTTTTTGCGCTCTAGGGGTTCAGTGGAATTTCACACTTTTTTACTGCTGAGTAGCCCCAATATTTTTTTCGGGTAACGACTTAATATATTGCTCTCCCTGACTGTAGTAAATCCTGCAATCACAGCGCGATGAAATGATTTAAGAGTTATCGGGAAAAAATATTACGGAAGATATCTCATTCTTCCGATCGATATAAATCGTGTTGCATGAACTGTCCCTATCTGGACGGACAGAGTGGTTCGACTTTCCAGCGAGCTGAGGAACCCTATGGTTTACTCCTATACCGAGAAAAAACGCATCCGTAAGGATTTTGGTAAACGTCCACAAGTTTTGGACATTCCTTACCTTCTTTCTATCCAGCTTGACTCGTTCCAGAAGTTCATCGAGCAAGACCCGGAAGGCCAACATGGACTGGAAGCAGCATTCCGTTCAGTGTTCCCTATCCAGAGCTACAGCGGTAACTCCGAGTTACAGTATGTGAGCTATCGTCTTGGTGAACCGGTATTCGATGTCAAAGAGTGTCAAATTCGTGGTGTGACCTATTCTGCACCGCTGCGCGTAAAACTGCGCCTGGTGATTTACGATCGTGACGCTCCGGCGGGCACGGTTAAAGACATCAAAGAACAAGAAGTTTACATGGGCGAAATTCCGCTCATGACCGATAACGGTACCTTTGTTATCAACGGTACAGAGCGTGTTATTGTTTCTCAGTTACACCGTAGTCCGGGTGTGTTCTTTGATAGCGACAAGGGTAAAACCCACTCATCGGGTAAAGTGCTGTATAACGCACGTATTATTCCTTATCGCGGTTCTTGGTTAGATTTCGAGTTCGACCCGAAAGACAACCTGTTTGTTCGTATTGACCGCCGTCGTAAGCTACCAGCGACCATTATTCTGCGCGCGTTGGATTTCTCGACTGAACAAATTTTAAATCTGTTCTTTGACAAGGTCGTATTTGAAATCCGCGATAGCAAGTTGCAGATGGAACTGGTTCCTGAGCGCCTGCGCGGTGAAACCGCTTCTTTCGATATTGAAGCTGGCGGTAAGATTTTCGTCGAGAAAGGTCGTCGTATTACTGCTCGTCATATTCGCCAGCTTGAAAAAGATGGCATCGATAAAATTGAAGTTCCGACCGAATACATTATTGGAAAAGTCGCTTCTAAAGATTATATCGATGAGAAGACCGGGGAAATTATTTGCCCTGCGAATATGGAGCTAACGTTGGATCTGTTGGCTAAGCTGAGCATGGCTGGCCATAAGCGTATCGAAACGCTGTTCACCAACGATCTGGACCACGGTGCTTATATTTCTGAAACTGTACGCGTCGACCCAACCTCCGATCGCTTAAGCGCGCTGGTTGAAATCTACCGTATGATGCGTCCTGGCGAACCACCAACGCGTGAAGCTGCAGAAAATTTGTTTGAGAATCTGTTCTTCTCTGAAGATCGTTATGACCTTTCTGCGGTAGGCCGCATGAAGTTCAACCGCTCTTTAAGCCGTGAAGAGATTGAAGGCTCAGGTATTCTGAGCAAAGACGACATTATTGAAGTGATGAAGAAGCTGATCGGCATCCGTAACGGTGTTGGTGAAGTGGATGATATCGATCACTTAGGTAACCGTCGCATCCGTTCTGTTGGTGAAATGGCTGAAAACCAATTCCGTGTTGGTTTAGTGCGCGTTGAGCGTGCGGTTAAAGAGCGTCTGTCATTAGGCGACCTTGATACCCTGATGCCTCAGGACATGATTAACGCTAAGCCGATTTCGGCAGCGGTGAAAGAGTTCTTTGGTTCAAGCCAGCTTTCACAATTTATGGATCAGAACAACCCACTGTCTGAGATTACGCACAAGCGTCGTATTTCTGCACTGGGTCCAGGCGGCTTGACGCGTGAGCGTGCGGGCTTCGAAGTACGTGACGTACATCCGACTCACTATGGTCGTGTATGTCCAATCGAAACGCCAGAAGGTCCAAACATCGGTCTGATCAACTCCTTGTCTGTTTATGCACAGACTAACGAGTATGGTTTCCTAGAAACGCCATATCGTCGCGTACGTGACGGTCAGGTGACCGATGAAATTCATTACTTATCTGCTATTGAAGAAGGCAACTACGTTATCGCTCAGGCGAACTCCAACCTGGATGACGATGGCGGCTTCATGGAAGATTTGGTGACCTGTCGTAACAAAGGCGAATCAAGCCTGTTTAGTCGCGATCAAGTGGACTATATGGACGTTTCAACCCAACAGGTTGTTTCCGTCGGTGCTTCACTGATCCCGTTCCTAGAACATGATGACGCCAACCGTGCTCTGATGGGTGCAAACATGCAACGTCAGGCGGTTCCAACACTGCGCGCTGACAAGCCGCTGGTAGGTACCGGTATGGAACGTGCTGTAGCCGTTGACTCCGGTGTAACCGCCGTTGCAACTCGCGGTGGTACCGTTCAGTACGTCGACGCTTCTCGTATCGTAATTAAAGTTAACGAAGACGAGATGATGCCGGGCGAAGCAGGAATCGATATTTATAACCTGACTAAATACACCCGTTCTAACCAGAACACCTGTATCAGTCAAATGCCATGCGTTTCTTTAGGCGAGCCAGTTGAGCGCGGTGACGTGTTAGCTGATGGTCCGTCTACTGACCTCGGTGAACTGGCGCTAGGCCAGAACATGCGTGTCGCATTCATGCCTTGGAATGGTTATAACTTCGAAGACTCCATCTTGGTTTCTGAGCGTGTTGTACAGGAAGACCGTTTCACAACGATCCACATTCAGGAACTTTCTTGCGTATCGCGTGATACCAAGTTAGGGCCGGAAGAGATCACTGCTGATATCCCTAACGTGGGTGAAGCAGCGCTGTCTAAGCTGGATGAATCCGGTATCGTTTATATCGGTGCTGAAGTGACCGGCGGTGACATTCTGGTTGGTAAAGTAACGCCTAAAGGCGAAACTCAACTGACGCCAGAAGAGAAACTGCTGCGCGCAATTTTTGGTGAGAAAGCGTCTGATGTTAAAGACTCCTCACTGCGCGTACCAAATGGCGTTTCAGGTACCATTATCGACGTTCAGGTATTTACCCGTGACGGCGTAGAAAAAGATAAGCGTGCGCTTGAAATCGAAGATATGCAGCTGAAGCAGGTTAAGAAAGATTTGACTGAAGAGCTGAAGATTTTCGAAGCTGGCCTGTTTGCTCGTATTCACGATGTGCTGGTTTCCGGCGGTATCGAAGAAGAGAAACTGAGCAAGTTGACTCACGACAAGTGGCTTGAAATCGGTTTAAGTGACGAAGATAAGCAAAACCAGCTGGAACAGTTGGCAGAGCAATACGACGAACTGAAATCCGATTTTGAGAAAAAACTTGAAGGCAAGCGCCGTAAGATCACTCAGGGCGATGATTTAGCCCCTGGCGTTCTGAAGATTGTCAAAGTCTATCTGGCGGTTAAGCGTCAGATTCAGCCTGGTGACAAGATGGCAGGTCGTCACGGTAACAAAGGTGTTATCTCTAAGATCAACCCGATCGAAGATATGCCTTATGATGAAAACGGCGTGCCTGTTGACTTAGTTCTGAACCCGCTGGGTGTACCATCGCGTATGAACATCGGTCAGATTCTGGAGACCCATCTGGGTCTGGCTGCTAAAGGTATTGGCGACAAGATTAACGCCATGCTGAAGCAGCATCAGGAAGTTGCAAAGCTGCGTGAATTTATCCAGAAGGCTTACGATCTGGGTGATGATACGCGTCAGAAAGTAGACTTAGCTACGTTTACCGATGAAGAAGTGCTGACTCTGGCAGAGAACCTGCGTAAGGGTATGCCAATTGCAACACCAGTGTTTGATGGTGCAAAAGAGAAAGAAATCAAAGAGCTGTTGACTCTGGGCGGTTTACCGACCTCTGGTCAGATCACGCTGTTTGATGGACGTACCGGTGAGCAGTTCGAACGTCCGGTTACCGTTGGCTATATGTACATGCTGAAACTGAACCACTTGGTTGATGACAAGATGCATGCACGTTCTACCGGTTCTTACAGCCTGGTTACTCAGCAACCGCTGGGTGGTAAGGCTCAGTTCGGTGGACAACGCTTCGGTGAGATGGAAGTGTGGGCGCTGGAAGCTTATGGCGCAGCGTACACGCTACAAGAAATGCTGACCGTCAAGTCCGATGACGTAAACGGCCGTACCAAGATGTACAAAAACATCGTGGATGGCAACCATCAGATGGAGCCAGGTATGCCGGAATCCTTCAACGTATTGTTGAAAGAGATCCGCTCGCTGGGTATCAACATCGAGTTGGAAGAGGAATAAATTCCTCTTATTTCCAGCCCCGGTGCGCCGGGGATGGTTGCAGGCACAGGGGCGCTTAACTCCTTAATTAGCTGTTTAAGTACAGGTTTAAGAATAAGTTGAGCGCCCAACAGGTTTAACTCCGACAGGAGCCGATCCGTGAAAGATTTACTTAAGTTTCTGAAAGCACAAACTAAGACCGAAGAGTTTGATGCAATCAAAATAGCGCTGGCTTCGCCAGACATGATCCGTTCTTGGTCTTTCGGCGAAGTTAAAAAGCCGGAAACCATTAACTACCGTACGTTCAAACCAGAACGTGACGGCCTTTTCTGTGCCCGTATTTTCGGACCAGTAAAAGATTACGAATGCTTGTGCGGTAAGTACAAGCGTCTGAAACATCGCGGTGTCATTTGTGAAAAATGCGGCGTAGAAGTGACTCAGACTAAAGTGCGTCGTGAGCGTATGGGCCATATTGAACTGGCTTCTCCTACTGCGCATATTTGGTTCCTGAAATCACTGCCGTCCCGTATCGGCTTATTGTTAGATATGCCATTACGTGACATCGAACGCGTACTGTACTTCGAATCTTATGTGGTTGTTGAAGGCGGTATGACTAACTTGGAGCGTCGTCAGATCCTGACTGAAGAGCAGTATCTGGATGCGCTGGAAGAGTTTGGTGATGAATTCGATGCCAAGATGGGCGCTGAAGCTATCCAGTCTCTGCTGAAAGGCATGGATCTGGAAGCCGAGTGTGAACAACTGCGCGAAGAGTTAAATGAAACCAACTCTGAAACCAAACGTAAAAAGCTGACCAAGCGCGTTAAGCTGCTGGAAGCATTCATTCAATCTGGTAACAAGCCAGAGTGGATGATCCTGACCGTATTACCGGTTCTTCCGCCAGATTTACGTCCGCTGGTTCCGCTGGACGGTGGTCGTTTTGCGACTTCTGACCTGAACGATTTATATCGTCGTGTGATTAACCGTAACAACCGTCTGAAGCGCCTGCTGGATTTGGCTGCGCCAGATATCATCGTACGTAACGAAAAACGTATGCTGCAGGAAGCGGTTGATGCGCTGTTAGATAACGGTCGTCGTGGTCGTGCTATCACTGGTTCTAACAAACGTCCTCTGAAATCTTTGGCCGATATGATCAAAGGTAAGCAGGGTCGTTTCCGTCAGAACCTGTTAGGTAAGCGTGTTGACTACTCGGGTCGTTCTGTAATCACCGTAGGTCCATACCTGCGTCTGCATCAGTGCGGTCTGCCTAAGAAGATGGCATTAGAGCTGTTCAAACCGTTCATCTACGGCAAGCTGGAACTGCGTGGTTTAGCTACCACCATTAAAGCAGCCAAGAAGATGGTTGAGCGTGAAGAAGCCGTGGTATGGGATATCTTGGATGAAGTTATCCGTGAACACCCAGTACTGTTAAACCGTGCACCAACTCTGCACCGTTTAGGTATTCAGGCGTTTGAACCGGTTCTGATCGAAGGTAAAGCGATTCAGTTGCACCCATTAGTGTGTGCGGCCTATAACGCCGACTTCGATGGTGACCAAATGGCGGTTCACGTACCGTTGACGCTGGAAGCCCAGTTGGAAGCGCGTGCGTTAATGATGTCTACCAACAACATCCTGTCCCCTGCGAACGGTGAGCCAATCATCGTACCATCTCAGGACGTTGTTTTGGGTCTGTACTACATGACCCGTGACAAAGTGAATGCGAAAGGCGAAGGCATGGTCCTTGGTGGGCCTAAAGAAGCCGAGCGCGTATATCGTGCTGGCCACGCTGAGCTGCATGCTCGCGTTAAAGTTCGTATCACTGAGTATGAAAAAAATGCTGAAGGCGAACTGGTTGCTAAAACGGGTCTGGTAGATACTACCGTTGGTCGCGCCATCCTGTGGATGATCGTACCAAAAGGTTTGCCTTACTCAATTATCAACCAAGCGTTAGGTAAGAAAGCCATTTCCAAGATGATTAACACCTGTTATCGCATCTTGGGTCTGAAACCTACCGTTATTTTTGCTGACCAGACGATGTATACCGGTTTTGCTTATGCAGCACGTTCCGGTGCGTCTGTAGGTATCGACGACATGGTTATCCCTGCCAAGAAAGCAGAGATCATCACTGAAGCTGAAACCGAAGTGGCAGAAATTCAGGAGCAGTTCCAGTCTGGTCTGGTTACCGCCGGCGAACGTTATAACAAAGTTATCGATATCTGGGCTGCGGCTAACGAACGCGTAGCGAAAGCGATGATGGAAAACTTGTCGACTGAAACCGTGATTAACCGTGACGGTGTAGAAGAGAAACAAGTTTCTTTCAACAGCATCTTTATGATGGCAGACTCCGGTGCACGGGGCTCGGCAGCACAGATTCGTCAGCTAGCGGGTATGCGTGGTCTGATGGCTAAGCCAGATGGCTCAATCATCGAAACCCCGATCACTGCGAACTTCCGTGAAGGTCTGAACGTACTCCAGTACTTCATCTCTACTCACGGTGCTCGTAAAGGTCTGGCGGATACCGCACTGAAAACAGCAAACTCCGGTTATCTGACACGTCGTTTAGTTGACGTGGCGCAGGATCTGGTTGTTATCGAAGACGACTGTGGAACTCACGATGGTATCGTGATGACGCCAGTTATCGAAGGTGGCGACGTTAAAGAGCCTCTGCGTGAGCGCGTATTAGGTCGTGTAACGGCTGAAGACGTTCTGAAACCAGGCACTGCTGACATTTTGGTGCCGCGCAATACGCTGCTGAATGAAAAATGGTGTGACCTGTTAGAAGAGCACTCTGTTGATATTATCAAGGTACGTTCTGTTGTTAGCTGTGATACCGACTTCGGTGTTTGTGCTAACTGTTACGGACGCGACCTGGCCCGTGGCCATATCATCAACAAAGGTGAAGCTATCGGTGTTATCGCGGCTCAGTCAATCGGTGAACCGGGTACACAGTTAACCATGCGTACGTTCCATATCGGTGGTGCGGCATCGCGTGCGGCGGCTGAGTCCAGTATTCAGGTGAAAAACACGGGTAACCTGAAGCTGAAGAACGCTAAGTTTGTTATCAACGCTGCTAATAAACTGGTTATCACTTCACGTAATACTGAACTGACCTTAATCGATGAATTTGGTCGTACTAAAGAGAGCTATAAAGTGCCTTACGGTGCAGTTATGGCGAAAGGTGATGGTGTGGGTGTTACGGGTGGCGAAACTGTCGCTAACTGGGATCCACATACCATGCCAGTTATTACTGAAGTAGGCGGTTTTATTCGCTTTACCGACATGGTCGATGGCCAGACGATTACTCGTCAAACTGACGAATTAACCGGCTTGTCTTCTATCGTTGTTCTGGAAGGTGCTGAGCGTACCGGTAGTACTAAAGACCTGCGTCCTGCGCTGAAGATCGTTGATGCTAAAGGTAATGACGTTCTGGTTCCTGGTACTGATATGCCTGCTCAATACTTCTTACCGGGTAAAACAATTATCCAGTTAGAAGATGGCGTAGAAATCGGTGCTGGTGATACGTTAGCCCGTATTCCACAAGAATCTGGCGGTACTCGCGATATTACCGGTGGTTTGCCACGTGTTGCAGACCTGTTTGAAGCGCGTCGTCCGAAAGAGCCTGCGATTCTGGCTGAAATCAGTGGCGTAATCTCCTTCGGTAAAGAGACGAAAGGCAAGCGTCGTTTGGTCATCACTCCAATGGATGGCAGCGAGCCATACGAAGAGATGATTCCTAAGTGGCGTCAGCTGAACGTGTTTGAAGGCGAACTGGTAGAACGCGGTGACGTTGTTTCTGATGGTCCTGAATCTCCACATGACATCCTGCGTTTGCGTGGTGTGCATGAAGTAACTCGTTACATCGTTAACGAAGTTCAGGAAGTTTACCGCTTACAGGGCGTTAAGATTAACGATAAACACATCGAAGTTATCGTTCGTCAGATGCTGCGTAAAGGTACTATCGTTCATCCGGGTAACACTGATTTCTTGGAAGGCGAGCAAGCAGAATACGCGCGTATCAAGATTGCTAACCGCACCCTTGAAGCCGACGGTAAACTGGCTGCAACCTTTGCCCGTGACCTGTTAGGTATCACCAAAGCATCGTTGGCAACAGAGTCCTTCATCTCTGCGGCATCGTTCCAGGAAACAACGCGCGTGCTGACAGAAGCTGCCGTTGCTGGTAAACGTGATGAGTTACGTGGTCTGAAAGAGAACGTGATCGTGGGCCGCCTGATTCCGGCGGGTACTGGTTATGCTTATCATCAGGCTCGTGCGCGCCGTCGTCATGTTGAAGAGGTTGTATCAACTCAGGTTAGCGCAGAAGAAGCAACGGCCAACTTGGCTGAGCTACTGAATGCCGGTCTGGGTAGTGATGACGAGTAGTCATGACAAGTAGTGATAATGAATATCGGCTAGACTAGCTGATTCAGGAACCGCCCTTCGGGGCGGTTTTTTTACGTCTGTAAATCCTGCATTTGGCTGTCATGCAGATATTGCTGAGGGGACCGGGGCTATATTTATAGCCCCGGCTATTGATGCGGAGCTGGGGGGAAGCGTTGGCTCCGGTGATGCCATAACGTCGTCATCACCATTTGACTATAATGAATCTACTTTTGTTGTGTCACCGCACAGTATCGACATTGCGTAACAACGCTCAAATATTATCAGGGGTGTAGGCTATTTTCTCAGTATATTGGGGCAATCTTCTCAGACTTTATGGCTGTTTTTTCATTTGGCTAAATTGAAGTCGTTTCATTCAGGTTACTCGTTAATCACGACCGGCTTATTCCTCGCAAATAATGCCTTATAGGCAGCATAGAACCACTCCTTAATATTTGCTTAATAATTCACCGCGTATACTTTTTCACCGCTAATTTTCGCAGATGTCATTAGCGCCGAGGGGAAGTCATATCTTTATTATTAATGATATTGGGATACCAAAGTATGGATCAGTTCTTACCTTTTTCTCGACCAGCAATTGGGGAAGAAGAAATTGCTGCAGTGACACAAGTATTACGTTCTGGGTGGATTACGACAGGCCCTAAAAATCAGCTATTAGAAGATAATTTTTGTCAGGCTTTTGGCTGTCAGTATGCGATATCGGTCAGTTCAGCCACTGGGGGCATGCACATCATGCTGTTAGCGCTGGGGATTGGTGAAGGTGATGAGGTCATTACGCCATCCCTAACGTGGGTGTCAACGCTGAATATGATCGAGCTACTGGGCGCAACACCGGTAATGATTGATGTTGACCCAGACACCCTAATGGTTGATGTCAACGCAATTGAGGCGGCCATCACGCCTAAAACTAAAGCGATTATACCTACCCACTACGCAGGCGTACCTCTTGATTTAGATCCTATCCGTGAACTTGCCTTACACCATGATATCCCGCTGATTGAAGATGCTGCTCATGCCGTTGGTGTTCGCTATAAGGATAGTTGGGTAGGTACTACCGGGACGGCAATATTTTCCTTTCATGCCATTAAAAATATGACCTGTGCTGAAGGTGGGATGATTGTTACTGACAATAAAGCGCTGGCTAATCGCCTGCGTAGCTTGAAGTTTCATGGTCTGGGAGTAGATGCTTTTGATCGTATGATCCAAGGGCGATCGCCGCAGGCGGAAGTGATTGAGCCCGGTTTTAAATATAATTTGTCAGATATTAATGCAGCGCTGGCGCTGGTCCAGCTCAAGCGCTTGCCAGAGTTGAGCGCCAAGCGAAAGGCCCTTGCAGAGTATTACTTGAGCAAAATTGGCGATTTACCGATTAAACCTCTGGGGATTCCTGCCTATCCTCATCAACACAGTTGGCATTTGTTTGTTGTCCGCATTGATCCTGAAACCTGCGGTATTTCTCGTGATGATTTTATGTCAGCACTTAAAGAGCGAGGCATTGGTACCGGACTACATTTTCGAGCGTCCCACACTCAGAAATACTACCGTGAGCGTTATCCTGATGTATGCCTTCCCGCTACGGAGTGGAATTCAGCCAGAATATGTTCGTTGCCGCTGTTCCCTGATATGAGCTTCGAGGATGTGGATCGCGTCATTGCTGCTATCAAAGACGTTCTGGAGCATGTGAATGGGTGAATTATATCCGGTACTCAAAGTCTCAGTCGTTATTCCAGTTTATAACGAAGAAGAGAGCCTGCCCGCACTCCTTTCCCGAACAATAGCCGCTTGTAAACAGTTAAAACAGCCTTATGAAATTATCCTCGTTGATGATGGTAGTACCGATGCTTCCGGCAATATGCTGATCGCGGCGGCCGAGGAGAGTGATAACCACATCATTGCCGTATTACTGAATCGTAATTATGGTCAGCATTCCGCCATTATGGCGGGTTTTAATCAAGTGAGCGGTGATTTGATTATTACGTTAGACGCCGATTTACAAAACCCCCCGGAAGAAATTATTCGCCTTGTTGAGGTGGCGGAGCAGGGCTATGACGTTGTTGGTACGGTTAGGGCCCGGCGACAGGACTCTTGGTTTCGTAGAAGCGCCTCGAAAATTATTAATATGATGATACAGCAGGCGACCGGGAAAACGATGGGCGACTATGGCTGTATGCTGCGGGCTTATCGCCGCCATATTGTTGAGGCGATGCTGCACTGTCAGGAGAGAAGCACCTTTATACCTATTTTGGCCAATACCTTTGCCAGACATACCACCGAAATCGGCGTACAACATGCGGAGCGTGAGTTTGGTGATTCTAAATACAGTTTAATGAAACTGATTAATTTGATGTATGACCTGATTACCTGTCTTACCACGACCCCCCTACGGTTATTAAGCGTGATGGGCAGTATTGTTGCCCTCTCTGGATTTGCACTAGCCGTTGCGTTGGTCGTTTTGCGGTTGATTTTTGGGCCAGCGTGGGCTGCCAACGGTGTGTTCACACTGTTTGCCATCTTGTTTATGTTTATTGGTGCACAATTTGTCGGTATGGGATTACTTGGTGAGTATATCGGCCGGATTTACACCGATGTTCGTGCTCGCCCCCGTTATTTTATTCAGAAAATTGTTGGCGAAAAAAATCATATTAACAATCAGGAAGAGAATGAATGAAAGCGATTGTATTTGCCTATCATGATATAGGTTGCACTGGGCTGGATGCGCTCATTTCTGCGGGTTATGAGATTCAAGCCATCTTTACGCACGTAGATAATCCGGGAGAGAATACGTTTTTCTCATCCGTTGCCCATAAAGGCGCGGAAATGGGCATACCGGTTTATGCCCCGGAGGATGTCAATCACCCCCTTTGGGTGAGTCGTATTCACGAATTTTCTCCTGATATTATTTTCTCTTTTTATTACCGCAAGTTACTGTGTGATGACATTTTATCGCTAGCGCCTAAGGGGGCCTATAACTTACACGGTTCATTATTGCCTCGCTATCGTGGCCGCGCTCCCGTTAACTGGGTACTGGTGCAAGGGGAAACGGAAACCGGCGTTACGCTGCACCAAATGACGATAAAGGCGGATGCCGGCGGTATTGTTGGCCAGTTAAAAGTTGCTATTGATAACGAGGATACGGCATTAACCCTGCACGCTAAACTGCGTGATGCGGCGGCTGAACTGTTAGCTGAACAGTTACCGGCCATCAAGCGCGCTCAATTTTCCCTGTCTCCGCAAGATGAGTCTCAGGCCTGCTATTTTGGCCGCCGTCAGCCAGAAGATGGTGATATCCATTGGGATGCGCCAGCTCAAACGGTGTATAACCTGATTCGGGCCGTCACCAAACCTTATCCCGGTGCATTTAGCGTTCATGGCAAAAAGAAGATGATTATCTGGAGCGCCCGCGTTTTAGATGTTGAACATGCTTATCATCCGGGCACCGTTATTTCTAGTGGCCCGTTGCAGATCGCCTGTGGTAAAGGGATATTGGAAGTGGTTGCTGGACAGGGGGACTCCGGCCTGTATGTTCAGGGTTCGCAATTGGCACAAGAGATTGGTTTGGTAAGCGGTGTTGTGCTGGGGGGAAAATCCAAAGCCAGTGCTCCACGCCGCCCACGAGTGTTGATTCTGGGGGTTAACGGTTTTATCGGTAATCACCTGACGGAACGGCTGCTGCGTGATGATACCTATGAAGTTTATGGCCTAGATATTAGTTCTGACGCAATAGCGCGTTTTATTGGTCATCCCCATTTTCACTTTGTTGAGGGCGATATCAGTATTCACTCCGAATGGATTGAGTATCACATTAAAAAATGTGATGTGATTTTACCGCTGGTGGCGATTGCCACACCGATTGAATACACGCGTAATCCTTTAAAAGTCTTTGAGTTAGATTTTGAAGAAAACTTAAAGATTGTGCGTGACTGTGTGAAGTATAAAAAACGTATCATCTTCCCATCGACCTCTGAAGTCTATGGCATGTGTGATGACAATGAATTTGATGAAGATACATCGCGTTTAATCGTCGGGCCGATTAATAAACAGCGTTGGATTTACTCGATTTCTAAACAGCTACTGGATCGGGTCATTTGGGCCTACGGTATCAAAGATGAGCTGCGGTTTACGCTATTTCGTCCGTTTAACTGGATGGGACCTCGACTGGATAACCTTAACGCCGCCAGAATTGGCAGCTCGCGGGCCATTACTCAGTTAATTCTTAATTTGGTTGAAGGTTCACCCATTAGTTTGGTGGATGGCGGTCAACAAAAACGCTGTTTTACCGATATTCATGACGGTATCGAAGCGCTGTTTCGGATTATTGAGAATAAAGGGGATCTCTGTGACGGCCAGATTATTAACATTGGTAACCCGGGCAACGAAGCGAGTATTCGTGAACTGGCTGAAATGCTATTGGATTGCTTCGAGAAGCACCCGCTACGTCAACAATTCCCGCCGTTTGCCGGTTTTAATGTGATAGAGAGCAGCCATTACTACGGTAAAGGCTATCAGGATGTTGAACATCGTAAACCCAGCATTAAAAATGCCCTCCGCCTGCTGAGCTGGCAACCCACCATCGATATGCACCAAACGGTAGAGGAAACGTTAGATTTCTTTCTACGTACGGTGGAATGCGATGACGGTCAATTATGATGAAAAAGATTGGCTTGCGTATTGATGTTGATACTTTACGCGGTACACGTCAGGGGGTGCCTCAGTTACTGTCTTTATTGGATCGACATGGTATTCAGGGCAGCTTTTTCTTTAGTGTAGGGCCGGACAATATGGGGCGCCATTTATGGCGCCTTTTACGCCCGCGCTTTTTGTGGAAGATGTTGCGTTCTAATGCGGTATCTCTTTACGGCTGGGATATTTTGCTGGCGGGTACCGCATGGCCAGGCAAAGCGATCGGATTATCACAGGCCCAAATGATACAAAATACGGCTCAGAAGGGGCATGAAGTAGGCCTGCACGCTTGGGACCATCAAGGCTGGCAGGCTAATGTTGAACGTTGGAGTGAAGCGCAGATTGTCCACCAGATAGCATTGGGTATTGAGATGCTGGAAGGTATTTTATCGCACAGGATTACTTGTTCCGCCGCCGCAGGCTGGCGGGCCGATCGGCGAGTGATTGAGGTGAAAGAGCGGTTTGGTTTGGTCTGGAATAGCGATTGCCGTGGAACAGGGCCATTTCGCCCGGTGCTGAGTAACGGAGAAACGGGGGCGGTACAAATTCCGGTGACCTTGCCAACTTACGATGAGGTCGTGGGGCGAGAGGTCTCTTCGGCTGAGTTCAATGATTTTATATTGGATGCCATGCAACGAGATACGGGATCACCGGTTTATACCATCCATGCGGAGGTGGAAGGCATCGTTCAGGCCGCCGCTTTTGACCAATTGCTGGTGAGAATGGCTGAGGCAGACATGCAGTTTTGTCCACTGGGTCAACTGCTGCCGGAAGATCTTAACCAGTTACCGAAAGGTTTGGTGGTTCGCTCCTTCGTGGCCGGTCGAGAGGGGTGGCTGGGGTGCCAGTCTCCTTATGAGGGTGAAGATGAGAATATATAATGGATTGGTGGCGCTGTTTCTGGGCTTGGTTTATCTGATTCCATCCAGCCTGCATTTACTCTGGCAACCTGATGAAACACGTTACGCCGAAATCAGCCGAGAAATGCTGGATAAAGGCGACTGGATTGTGCCCCAGTTTATGGGGGTGCGGTATTTTGAAAAACCGATAGCAGGTTATTGGGTGAATAACCTTAGCCAATGGATCTTCGGTCATAATAACTTCTCCGTTAGATTTGGTTCATCGTTGAGTATTGCTTTGAGTGGGTTACTGGTATTTTGGCTCGCTTCACGCATTCTGAACGACCGCAAAGGTGCTTATTTAGCCACGCTGATTTACTTTTCCAGTATGTTGGTGTTGTGCATCGGGGGATATGCGGTTCTGGATCCGATGCTAACGCTATGGATGACGGCGGCAATGGCCAGTTTTTATCTGACGATGAAAGCCACTAGCCGCCGTGAGACGTTGATTGCTTATCTCCTGCTGGGCTTGGCCTCCGGTATGGGCTTTTTAACCAAAGGTTTTTTATCGCTGGCTATCCCAGTTATCAGCGTTCTGCCGTATGTGATTCAGCAAAAAAAACTAAAAGAGCTGCTGATCTTTGGCCCGATAGCCATTGTTACCGCAGCGATTATTAGCCTGCCGTGGGTGCTAGCTATTCACTGGCGCGAGCCTGACTATTGGCGCTATTTTTTCTGGGTTGAGCATATCCAGCGCTTTGCCGAAAAAGACGCCCAGCATAAAGCGCCATTCTGGTACTACCTGCCGGTGTTATTGGCAGGAACGTTACCTTGGCTTGCGCTATTGCCGGGTGCGTTGGCGAAGGGGTGGAGACATCGAAAAGACCAGCCGGCTCTGTTTTACCTGCTGGGTTGGGTGGTGATGCCGTTCTTGTTTTTCAGCATTGCCAAAGGAAAATTGCCCACCTATATTTTGCCGTGCTTTGCACCGTTGGCGATTTTGATGGCATCTTGGGTATCTGGCTATATTCAGGCGGGATATTCGCGGGCATTAAAAATCAATGGATTGATAAACTTAGCATTTGGGGCCGTAGGCATTATAGCCCTGTTGTTGGTTGGTTCAGGAGTATTGCACGGTGTTCAACTATTTCAGCCGCAAGAATGGCTGAAGGTTGTTATCGGTACTGCTAGTTTTGGTTTTTGGCTGCTGGTGGGCATCATTACTTTTATTTCCCCCCTGAAACGTTGGCGCTGGGCGGCGGCGGCACCGATTGCGCTGATGCTGCTGTATGGATATGCGATCCCTCAGCAAGTGATAGACTCCAAGCAGCCACAGGATTTTGTGTCAAAAAATAGGGATATTCTACAAAACAGCCGTTTTGTTTTGGTGGAAACCACGGGTATCGCATCGGGTATCGCGTGGGAACTCGAGCGTGATGATATCGTGATGTACGAGAGCAAAGGCGAGATAAGTTATGGTTTAAGCTACCCCGATGCGGCAGAACGGTATGTCTCAGCGGCGCAGTTTCCTGATTGGCTTAAGCAAAAACGCCCACAGGGGGACGTCTGTTTGGTGGTTCGGTTAGCCAAAGGGGAGGCGGTGGACCCAACGCTACCGAAAGCGGATGCTGTTTTCTATTATCAGCGGATGGCACTGCTGTTTTATAAGAAAGTGGGATAATGAGCTATCTTTTGCTGTTAATGGTTTGTGTGTTGACCTGCTGTGGGCAGCTCTGTCAAAAAATGGCAGTAGATCGCTGGCAAACGCTCCCGGAGTCATCGAGGCTTAGCGCCACGTTGTACTGGTTATTGAGCGGCTTAGTACTGTTAGGTCTAGCCATGCTGATTTGGCTGCGCGTGCTGCAAATGTTACCGCTTAGCGTGGCTTATTCGACCATAAGTTTTAATTTTGTGATGGTAACGCTATGTGCTCGCTATATTTTCCATGAGCCAACGGATAAACAGCACTGGATAGGAATAGGATTGATTATCATAGGAATATTCCTGATGAGCTGTAGCCTATGAAAGGATACGGATGGGCGGCTGGAAGTATTGTGCTTGCCAGTTGCGCGCAATGGTTAATGAAGTGGGGGATGATCCAACTCCCCCAAATGCTTTGGTTTGGCACTGAGTTTCAGGCGTTGTTGTCATCTCCTGTTGTAGCGCTGCTTGCTGTCGGTGTGGGTATTCTTTTTTATGTCCTTTCAATGCTGTTTTGGTTTTTGACTTTGCGCTATTTACCTCTGAATAAAGCTTACCCATTACTAAGCCTCAGCTATGCGGTGGTGTATGTCGGCGCAATATTACTTCCTTGGTTTCACGAGCCGTTTTCACTGGTGAGAACCTTGGGCGTTGCCGTGATTATGGTTGGCGTATGGATAATCAATCGTCCGCGCCAACCATCATCCTGATAGCGATTTCTTGGATGGGATTATGACCGACCCAGATGTTTGTCCCAGTCTTTCCAAACTGGCTGTAGACCTTTGGCGATCAGCGCTTCGGCGACTTGCTGCGGTGAACGGTTATCGTGTGGGGAAAATTGCTCAAGTTCAGGTTTATTATTGGCATAGCCACCGGGTTGAGTTTTGGAGCCGGCGCTGACGTTGTTAATGGCGAGCGGTACCATATGGTCACGAAAATAGGGCGATTCACGGGTTGATAAAGACAGCTCAACCTCCGGTGCGAATAGGCGAAACGCGCAGATAAGCTGCACTAATTGAGCATCATCTATCAGTGATGCGGGCGCTATTCCTCCTACACAGGGGCGTAAACGAGGGAAAGAGAGAGAATAACCACTTTGCCAATAGCGATGTTGCAGAAAACTTAGGTGTTCAGCCAAATAGTAACTATCGGTACGCCAGTCAGCGGCTAAACCGAGTAGAGTACCTAATCCAATTTTATTAATGCCCGCCTCTCCCAGCCTTTCTGGGGTTGCTAGCCGCCAGAAAAAATCCTGCTTTTTGCCTTTCAAGTGGTGTTGCTGATAGGTGAAGCGATGGTAGGTTTCCTGATAAACCATGACGGCATCCAATCCTAAGGTTTTTAGTTCCTCGTACTCTTCGCTGCTTAGCGGCTGTACCTCCATCATGAGTGAGCTGAAGTGTTGACGGATGGCGGGAAAATGACGGCGGAAATAATCCATGCCTACTTTTCCCTGATGTTCTCCGGTGACCAGTAACAGATGTTTATAGCCCATGGCGTTTAGCGCATGGCACTCCAATGCAATCTCATGTTCATCCAGCGTTTTACGCTTGATACGATTGCTCATTGAAAAACCGCAATAGCTACACTCATTGGCACACAGATTGGACAGATAAAGCGGGGCGTAAAAGCTGACGGTATTACCAAAACGCTGACGTGTGAGGTGTTGCGCTTCTTGTGCCATGACTTCTAGATAAGGTAATGCCGCCGGGGAAATCAGCGCCATAAAATCACCCAGCGTACGCCGTTGGTTTCTCAGCGCCTGTTCAACATCTCTGGATGTTTTACTGTATAGGCTCAGGGAAATATCATCCCAGTCCAAATTTTGCCAGTGGTACCGAAATTCGGTTTTCATTTCCCCTCCAGCGCTTTGGGCTTAAGAAAGTCAGTTAATGGGCTGGAGGCGGATGCCCAGGCATTATGGTGCACTGCACCTAACCCGGCCTGTCTGGCTAAGTGGCCTGCCTCAACCGCCCATTTAAACGCCGTAGCCATATTTACTGGGTCTCTGGCTACCGCGATGGCGGTATTAACCAATACCGCATCGGCACCTATTTCCATCGCCTGAGCGGCATGACTTGGGCTGCCAATACCGGCATCCACCACCACTGGAACGGTTGATTGCTCAATAATGATTTTTAAAAACTCTTTAGTGACTAAACCTAAATTAGAACCAATGGGGGCACCTAATGGCATCACGGCGACACAGCCAACCGCCTCCAGACGTTTGCATAGCACTGGATCGGCACCGCAGTAAGGCAGCACAATAAATCCTTGTTTAACCAGCTCCTCTGCTGCCTTTAGCGTTTCAATCGGGTCTGGTAACAGATAGCGGGCATCCGGATGAATTTCCAGCTTTATCCAATGGGTTTCCAGCGCATCTCTTGCCAACTGGGCTGCAAAAATGGCTTCTGCGGCGGTTTTCGCGCCAGAGGTATTCGGCAATAATCGGATGCCATGTTGCTGTAGCGGTGCCAAAATGGCATCACTGTTGCTATGAACATTGACCCGCTTCATTGCCATGGTTGCCAGTTCTGAACCAGAGGCAGCAATAGCCTGCATCATCACATTTGAAGATGAAAACTTTCCCGTACCAACAAATAGGCGCGAGGTAAATGTCGTGTCTGCAATGGTTAACATATCAGCCTCCTGCAATGGCTTGAAAAAGTAAAACGACATCACCATTTTGAAGTAAATGACTGTCCCACTGGCTTTTCGGGCATATTTCCTGATTAACGGCTACGGCCATACCCATAGTTGATTGGTTCAACTGTTGGAGTAGGGCGGATAGAGTGATGGGGCTCTCTGCACTAACCGGTGATTCATTCACCATGATTTGCATTCTGGCCTCCGCACACCTGACAGTTTGGATCGCGATGCAATCGTAATGTGGTCCAGTGATGTCGTTTTCCATCAAATAGCTGTAGTTTTCCTTCCAGAGCGGAACTTCCTCCTGCTAGCATTTTTATTGCTTCCAATGCTTGTAGTGAGCCGATTGCACCAACCATTGGCCCAAGTACTCCGGCAGTACGGCAGTTACGCTCGGGCTCTTGTTGTTCTGGGTAGAGACAGGCATAACAACCGTGATCAAACGGCGGCTTCAGAACCATCAGTTGTCCACTAAAACTCACGGCACTGCCGCTGACCAACGGGATGCGGTGTTGAATACAGGCAGCGTTAACCGCATGACGGGTTGCCATATTGTCGCAGCAGTCCAGTACCAGATCGACCTGAGGTAAAATTTCATTCAGGTTTTTATCGGTAAGTCGCTGGGTTAAGACTTGATAACTAATCTGTGGATTTAGTGCCTGCAACTGCTCTTTTGCCAGTTCGGCTTTAGATCGCTCGATATCCTGAGTGCGAAACAGGATCTGGCGCTGTAGATTGGTCAGATGAAGGGTATCATCATCGGCCAGCAGCATCTTGCCCACTCCCGCGGCGGCCAGATAGAGTGATACTGGAGAGCCAAGCCCGCCCAGACCGACAATCAGCACGGTGGATTGCCCAAGTTTTTCCTGCCCCTCGAGACCGATATCCTCCAGAAGTAATTGACGGCTATAACGTAAAAATTCGCTGTCGTTCAGCATGGTTAATGCTCCTCATGTTCTATTAGCCGGAGCAGTTCTGCGGTGGCCTGTCGCCAGTCTTTCGCTTGAGTAATCGCGCTCACCACGGCGATGCTACCAACTCCGCAGGCCAACACATCCGGTACGCGCTCGATACTGATACCGCCAATGGCAACGGTAGGATAATCAGCAATAGCCGCGACATGACGTTTTAACTCGGCTAATCCTTGTGGCGCAGACGGCATCTCTTTGGTTTGAGTTGGAAAAATATGGCCTAAGGCGATATAAGAAGGGCGAATGGCAACGGCCCGCGCCAGCTCTTCATCATCATGGGTCGAGACACCCAGACGCAGGCCTGCCTGATGGATTGCCTTGAGATCGGCGGTGAGTAAATCGTCCTGTCCAAGATGGATTCCGTAGGCTTGATGCTTAACCGCCAGTCGCCAGTAATCGTTGATAAACACGCGAGCGTTAAACTGTTTCCCCAGTTCAATTGCCTGTTGGATAATCTCTTCCACTTCACTGTCTGGCTGGTCTTTGATGCGTAGCTGAATGGTGGTTACGCCCGCATTTAGCAAACGTTCAATCCAACTCAGCGTATCAACCACCGGATAGAGCCCCAGCTTTTTCTCCGTAGGGGGAAATGGCGTATCGGGTAATGCGAAAAGATGGATTAGGGGAGTATCAGCCATGAGAGTTTTCCTCTGTCGTTGGGGTATCTGATGCGGCCGGGTGATAAAGCTCGCTGCCCTGAGCGCGAAAATTTTCTGACATTTCATTCATTCCACGCGTTTTCACCAACAGCAGATCTTGTTGCGCCCGATCTTTGGCAAAATCCCTCACTTCCTGAGAAATTTTCATTGAGCAGAACTTTGGCCCGCACATTGAACAGAAGTGAGCAACTTTGCCGGAAGCTTGGGGCAATGTTTCATCGTGATAAGCCCGAGCAGTTTCCGGGTCGAGGGCCAGATTGAACTGATCTTCCCAACGAAATTCAAAGCGGGCTTTTGACATGGCGTTATCGCGAATTTGCGCACCGGGATGCCCTTTCGCCAGATCGGCAGCGTGAGCGGCAATTTTGTAGGTAATAAGCCCCTGTTTGACATCTTCTTTATTTGGTAAACCAAGATGCTCTTTGGGAGTGACATAACACAGCATAGCGCAGCCAAACCAGCCTATCAGGGCAGCACCAATCCCGGAGGTAAAGTGGTCGTATCCCGGGGCGATATCGGTTGTCAGTGGCCCTAAGGTATAAAAGGGGGCTTCATGGCAGTGCTCTAACTCAAGGGTCATGTTTTGGCGAATCATGTGCATGGGAATATGACCAGGGCCTTCAATCATTACCTGAACGTCATACTCCCAAGCGATTTTGGTGAGTTCACCGAGTGTTTTTAGTTCTGCAAACTGTGCTTCATCATTGGCATCCTGAATGGAGCCGGGGCGCAGGCCGTCACCCAGCGAAAGTGCAACATCGTACTGGCTGCATAACTCACAGATTTCGCCAAAGTGTTGATAGAGAAAGTTCTCCTGATGGTGAGATAAGCACCATTTCGCCATGATAGCGCCACCCCGAGAGACAATTCCCGTCAGGCGATTGGCGGTCATCGGCACATAACGTAGCAGCACTCCGGCATGAATGGTGAAGTAATCGACGCCTTGTTCAGCCTGCTCGATCAGCGTGTCTTTAAATACTTCCCAACTGAGGTTTTCAGCAATACCGTTAACTTTTTCTAGAGCCTGATAAATGGGGACGGTACCGATAGGCACCGGGCTGTTACGAATAATCCATTCGCGTGTTTCATGAATATAGCGCCCGGTAGAGAGGTCCATTACCGTATCGGCGCCCCAGCGGGTAGACCAAACCAGTTTCTCGACTTCTTCTTCAATAGAGGAGGTCAGTGCTGAATTACCAATGTTAGCGTTCACTTTTACCAGAAAATTTCGGCCGATAATCATGGGTTCTGATTCTGGGTGGTTAATATTCAGAGGAATGATGGCTCGGCCTGACGCTACCTCATTACGGACAAATTCCGGGGTGATATTGTCCGGCAATACGGCACCAAAGTTTTGCCCTGGGTGTTGTTGCTTCAATACCTCGGTGCGAATCCGTTCCCGCCCCATATTTTCGCGGATGGCAATAAATTCCATCTCTGGGGTTACGATACCCGCTCTGGCGTAGTGTAACTGGGTAACGCGTTTGCCGGGTTTGGCTTTGCGGGGTGCGGGGAGATGCGTATAACGCAGATGGTCTAACCCTTCGTCAGCCAACCTTTTTTGGGTAAAGAGTGAGCTGACCTGAGGCAAAAACTCAGAATCACCACGTTGTTCGATCCAGTTTTTCCGTAGCGTTGATAGCCCTTGTCGAACATCCAGCGTTGCCAGAGGATCGCCATAGGGACCTGAAGTATCGTAAACCGGTATGGCTTCATTGTCCTGATATTCAGGATTTTCTTGGTGGCCACCCACCAGCGTTGGTGATAACTGAATTTCACGCATGGGAACACGCAAATCGGCTTGTGAGCCTTGCAGATAGATACGTTTTGAATTGGGAAAGGCGCTTCCCTGTAGCTGGTCAATAAATTGCTGCGCCTGAGCGCGTTGGGTTCTTCGGTTAGACATAGCAAGCTCCTAATATCATTAAGGATTGCTTGTCCGGAGCTCGGAGAGGGAGTAATGATAAAGCCGAAAAGGCGTTAAACGTTTTCGGTTTATCTGAATGATATTACTCTTGTTCCCTTCGCGGGTATTAGCCCGATCAGGTTCCGCGGATCCCGAATTAACGGTCTCAGCCTGTGTCACTAGGTGGCACTAGGCACTCCGACAAGATTAATCACCAAACACAGTGATACAACACAGTATAAGTCAGCTAACAAAAACCATAAGTGGTTTTCCCGCTCGGTTTATACTCAAATGGTGCCAGAAATTAGCACCACCTTTAGTTATTTTTCTGATGCAGTGGATGAGTGATGGCTAAGCCAGCTATTGGTCGCTTCCTGAATCAGTTTATCTTCCAGCGAGAAGCGTCTTTCCAACAGTTCACCAACGGTTGAAAGATCTTCATGCAGTTGTAATATGGTGTCTTCGTTGATGCCCTTTTCGACATAATTGTCGTAGAACGCCATAATCTTTTGGGTATTCTCTTCTAATCTCGGGTAGGCTTTTTGGCCAATAAGCAGATTTGGGCTACTGGCGCCCTCTTCCTGAGTAATGACTTTGTCATAAATATGAAAATGGCAAGAGGAGAGATAGTCCACCAGATGGTGTCCAAAATCGATTAGGGCTTTCTCATCGAGAGGGACATTTTTTTCTTTATTTGGCTTAATACCAACAAGACGGTAATAAGTAACCAGTAGGTTTTTACGTGATTCTAACCACTGATCAATCAGTTTGATTTTGCCGCCCACGCGCTCGGCTAAGCTTTCGAGTTGGTTTAGCATAGTGTTTCCAGAGTGATGGCTGTTAGTAAAATAGCAAGTTAAAGTAATGTAAATCTATTGTTGTTAGATTGCCAGCAAATTAAGAGGTTGAGCAAAACGTTTATGGAACAACAACTACAAGGTAATGAATCTGGCTGGTGGTTATTGAGCCACGCCGGGAAATTATGGTTGCCAAAAGGTGAGGTTCCCTGTGGTAGTGCTAAAGATTTTGGCTTATCCGGTGAAAAAGCCCATCGAATTGGTGAGTGGCAAAGTGAGTCTGTTTGGCTGGTATGTAAAGAACGCTCAAGGGATATGGCTTCGGTTCGGCAATTGCTAAATGAAGACCGTGGATTGTTTCAACTTGCAGGCAGAGCGGTTCAGCTAGAGGAATTCTATCGGGCACATAAGTTCTGTGGCTACTGTGGTCATCCTATGTATAGCAGCGATCGGGAGTGGGCCTGTTTGTGCAATAACTGCCGCCAGCGCAACTATCCGCAAATTGCCCCTTGCATTATCGTTGCGATCCGTCGTGAAGACCGGATTTTACTGGCGCAACATAACCGCCATCGAGGGGGATTTACACCGCACTGGCTGGCTTTGTTGAAGTGGGGGAAACACTGGAGCAAGCGGTAGCCCGAGAAGTACAAGAAGAGAGTAATTTGCAGGTGACTAATCTGCGCTATATCTCCTCTCAGCCTTGGCCGTTTCCACACTCCCTGATGATGGCTTACTTAGCTGATTACGCGGGCGGAGAACTGAAAATCGATACTTCAGAATTGCTGGATGCTGACTGGTTTCGCTATGACAATCTTCCTCAACTTCCTCCTCCGGGTACGATAGCGCGTCGATTGATTGAAGATACCATCGCATTATGTCGATCTGAGCATGATGATTAGCATTTTGCCGATTAGGATATGGGGTAGATATAGTAATATGCCCTCTTTATATTGGAAGAGCTTGTTGCATGTTACAATGCGCGCAATACCAGAAGGATAAAAATAATGAATCAATTAAAAAACGATCGCTATCTGCGTGCGTTATTACGCCAACCTGTTGATATAACCCCTGTCTGGATGATGCGTCAGGCCGGGCGTTATTTACCTGAATATAAAGCAACCAGAGCTGAAGCCGGTGATTTTATGTCGCTGTGCAAAAATGCCGAACTGGCTTGTGAAGTGACATTACAGCCACTGCGTCGTTATGCACTGGATGCGGCTATCCTGTTTTCCGATATTTTAACCATTCCTGATGCGATGGGGTTGGGACTCTATTTTGAAGCCGGTGAAGGCCCTCGCTTTGAACGTCCTATCACCTGTAAGGCGGATGTTGATAATCTACCGGTTCCCGATCCGGAACAGGAATTGGCTTATGTGATGAATGCGGTACGTACTATCCGTCGTAATCTGGCTGGAGAGGTTCCTCTTATCGGTTTTTCTGGCAGCCCGTGGACATTGGCGACCTATATGGTTGAAGGCGGTAGCAGCAAAGCATTCACTAAAATCAAAAAGATGATGTATGCCGATGGACCTGTGTTGCATAAGCTACTGGATAAGATCGCAGACAGCGTTGTTTTATATCTGAATGCCCAAATTAAAGCCGGTGCACAGTCAGTAATGATTTTTGATACTTGGGGCGGTGTGTTAACCGGGCGTGATTATCTGGAGTTTTCACTGGCCTATATGCACAAGATTGTTGATGGCTTGATTCGCGAAAATGAAGGTCGCAAAGTGCCGGTGACGCTGTTTACTAAAGGCGGAGGTCAATGGTTAGAAGCCATGGCGAATACCGGATGTGATGCGCTCGGTCTGGACTGGACTACCGATATTGCTGATGCCCGTAAGCGGGTGGGCGAGCGGGTGGCGCTACAGGGCAATATGGATCCTTCCATGCTGTATGCTCCACCAGCCAGAATTGAACAGGAAGTGGCGAGTATTCTTTCTGGATTTGGTCACGGTAACGGTCACGTATTTAATCTGGGCCACGGCATCCATCAGGATGTTCCACCTGAGCATGCTGGTGCTTTTGTCGAAGCGGTTCATAAACTGTCTCGCGCCTATCATGATTGATACCGCTTCTTTGCGGGCTGAACAGTCTGAAAAAGCCCAGTTGATTGTCAGAGACGATCGGCTGGGTTTCACTGAACCTGATTGGATTGCCGGTGCAGATGTCGGTTTTGAACAAGATGGAACCATAACTCGGGCAGCGATAGCCATTCTGAGCTATCCCAAGTTGGAATTGGTGGAGTACCAGATTGCCCGGGTACCTACAAATATTCCCTATATTCCCGGATTACTCTCTTTCCGCGAATGCCCTGCTTTACTGGTTGCATGGCAAAAGCTCACCATTAAGCCCCAGTTGTTGTTTGTCGACGGCCAGGGTATTGCCCACCCTCGACGGCTTGGTGTAGCCAGTCATTTTGGTCTGTTAGCGGATATACCAACCATTGGCGTGGCAAAGAGTCGCCTGTGTGGGCAACATCGTCCATTAATTGCAGAACCAAGCGATTTGGCCGAACTGACCGATAGGAATGAGGTCCTTGGTTGGGTGTGGAATAGTAAAGCGCGTTGTAAGCCGCTGTATATTTCAGTGGGACATCGAATTAGCCCGGATAGCGCACTGGCGTGGGTGAAACGCTGTATGCGCGGTTATCGTCTGCCGGAACCAACCCGTTGGGCTGATGCCATTGCTTCGCGGCGCCCTGCATTTTTGCGCTGGCTGGCGGAACATCCAGAAAAAATTATTGATTAAGCTACGGCTATTATAATGTGGGTATTTTCCCATCATGTTGAATATTAATGAGATATCTTAATGCTACGTAATCCGATTCACAAACGTATGGAAAAGCTGACCAGCTGGCAGCATTACACTTTTATGGCCTGCTTGTGTGAGCGTATGTATCCAAATTATCAGGCGTTTTGTCACCAAACCGGGTTTGCGGAACCTCAAGTATATCGTCGTATTCTGGATTTGATTTGGGAAACGCTGGTAGTGAAGGGCGCGAAAGTGAATTTTGATAGTCAACTGGAGAAGCTGGAAGATATCATTCCGGGTGCGGAACAGTTTGATATATATGGTGTTTATCCTGCTATTGATGCCTGCGTTGCCCTGAGTGAAGTGTTGCACTCGCATTTAAGTGGTGAAACATTAGAACACGCGATCGCCGTGAGTGAAATGTCAGTCCGTACTGTAGCGATGCTGGAGATGACCGAAGCTAACCGCGAAATGACTGACGATGAGCTAAAAGCCTTGCCACTCATTGAAAATGAATTCGATGTCCAATGGGAAATATACCGCCTGCTGGCCGAATGCGAAGAGCGTGATATTGAGCTGATTAAAGGGCTAAGAGCAGACCTGAAAGAGGCCGCAACTAGCAATATCGGTATAAATTTAACACAATAGATGATAAAACGTGATTCAGAGCCTAAATAATAGCATGTTAAGGCTTCACAGCCGCCCTCTATTGGTCTACATTTGTCTTGCCTTTGAAAGGTGGCTATCGAGACGCTTAGGCTAAGGGTTGAGAAACTTTCTTTTCCCGCCCGTGTTCGATACATTGCATGCCATAAAACACATTGTAAGGATAATTTATGAACAAGACTCAACTGATTGACGTAATTGCAGACAAGGCTGGTATTACTAAAGTTCAGGCCAAAGCGGCTCTGGAATCAACCTTAGGTGCAATTACTGAGTCTCTGAAAGATGGTGACCCAGTACAACTGGTTGGTTTTGGTACATTTAAAGTGAATCACCGTAATGCTCGTACTGGTCGTAACCCACAGACTGGTAAAGAAATCAAAATTGCTGCAGCTAATGTTCCAGCATTTGTTTCTGGCAAAGCGCTGAAAGAAGCTGTTAAGAGTTAATTAACAGCCACTTAATGAGATAAAAAAGGGGCAGAATGGCCCCTTTTATCATATTCAGA
The DNA here is from genome assembly GCF_003096015.2 of Limnobaculum parvum. Lineage (NCBI taxonomy): Bacteria > Pseudomonadati > Pseudomonadota > Gammaproteobacteria > Enterobacterales > Budviciaceae > Limnobaculum > Limnobaculum parvum. Next base: position 395,015 of record NZ_CP029185.2, read on the forward strand.
CCATGATAAAACGACTAATTGTTATAAGCAGCCTGATTCTAGCGGGATGCAGTACTTCATCAAAAGATCCTACCTTAAACGCCTCGGGCTACATTGCCAATGATGGCATGATGAGAGTCTGGACTAAAATCAGTGGCGAAGGGCAGCCGATGCGGCTGATGAGTGTGTATACACCTTATACCGGCAGCACTGTTTCCACTTATTATGAATATGCGGCAGGAAAAGTCAGTCTGATTCGCCGTGAAGTTCAAACACCTGATGGCTATCCCAAAGAATTATTGCGTCTGGATAGTGAGGGCAACGCCAGTTTTATGCAGCGTCAACTGGCGGATCGCAATGAACAGCTCTCTGCCGACGATATTCTTAGACTAAAATACGAAGAGCAGAGAATTCTGACAACCAGTGAGTCGCTTGATGCCGGTAAGATCGTGTTGCATCAGGGCTATATTAATAACGGTGAAATTATTACTTGTGCCGGAGAGACAGTGAATCCGGTATTTTCGTATGACCAACAGTCATGGATTGAAAAGCGGGTGCGTAATGGCGGCTTTATCAGTCTGGCGTGGTTAGATGCGCCGCGAGGAATGCAGTTGTTGTTGGTAGCGAATGAGAATTTTTGTTCGTGGGAGCCGAAGTTGGCGACGTTTTGATTGGTGATGGGTTCTTTTAAAATCAGCATCAATGGATATTCCGGCCGTAAAAGTAGAGTGCCTATATTTGCAGAGTGCTCGGCCGGAAGACAATCTGTACTTAATTTCTGAGTGCGTCGGGCCTAGTCCGCCTAGGGGCGGTTATGAAACACCTTTCGGTGTTTCACCCTTCGGGCCAGCACTAGCGCTGTTCAAACAGGCAAAGCCTGTTTGTCGTTGGCTCACGCCAAGTCGACCCCAACGGCGGCCTCTCTCCCTCCGTTTGAAATCTGTAAAATTAAATAACAAAAGGTCGCCATACAGCGACCTTTTGTATTACTGACGAATGAATTACTTCTGGCTTTCGCGTTCGATGGCGCGATAGCCGATGTCTTTACGGTAGATGCAGCCGTCCCACTGGATTTGTGCGGCGATTTCGTAAGCACGGCGTTGGGCTTCGGCAACGCTGTTTCCTAATGCGGTTGCACAGAGTACTCGTCCACCTTGGGTTACCACGTGGCACTCTTTCAAACCGGTACCGGCGTGGAAAACTTTACCGTCTTTCATCTCTTGCTGTGGCAAGCCGATAATCACATCATTATTGCGGTAGTCGCCAGGGTAACCGCCAGCGGCCAGAACCACGCCCAGTGAAGCGCGTGGATCCCAGCGGGAGGTTTTTTCATTTAGCTTACCTTCTACCCCCGCCAGACAAAGTTCGATCAGGTCAGACTGCATCCGCAACATGATTGGCTGAGTTTCCGGATCGCCAAAGCGGCAGTTAAACTCAATAACCTTCGGCTGACCGGCTTCATCAATCATTAATCCGGCATACAGGAAGCCAGTATAGGTGTTGCCTTCCGTCTCCATGCCTTTTACCGTTGGCCAGATAACTTGATCCATGATGCGCTGATGCACTTCATCAGTAACCACTGGCGCGGGTGAGTAAGCACCCATTCCACCGGTATTTGGGCCTGTGTCACCATCATAAGCACGTTTATGATCCTGACTGGTTGCCATTGGGACTACGTTCTTACCATCAACCATCACAATAAAGCTGGCCTCTTCACCGGTAAGAAATTCTTCCACGACGATACGATGACCAGCATCACCAAAGGCATTACCTTCCAGCATATCTTTAGCGGCTTCTTCCGCGTCTTTCAGAGTCATTGCCACAATAACGCCTTTACCGGCAGCCAGACCATCGGCCTTAATCACGATTGGAGCACCTTTGGCGCGAATATAAGTGAGTGCCTGATTAATATCGGTAAAGTTTTGGTATTCCGCGCTGGGAATGTGATTGCGAGCCAGAAAATCTTTGGTGAAGGCTTTAGATCCTTCAAGCTGGGCGGCTGCCTGAGTGGGGCCAAATATTTTTAGTCCAACTTGGCGAAAAGCATCAACTATACCGTTAACCAGCGGGGCTTCTGGCCCAACGATGGTTAAACCGATATTTTCTTTTTGGGCAAAATGTACCAGAGCATCAATATCTGTTGCGGCAATTGCCACATTAATCAGATTTGGCTCCAGTTCAGTACCGGCATTGCCGGGAGCAACAAATACGTTATCAGCTAGAGGTGACTGGGCTGCTTTCCATGCCAGCGCATGCTCTCGCCCGCCATTACCAATAATTAATATGTTCATCTTTCTGGCTCCGTTTAAATATCGACATTCAGTTATTGGTATTAGTGACGGAAATGGCGCATATCGGTAAAGATCATTGCGATACCGTGTTCATTGGCTGCGGCAATAACTTCATCATCACGGATAGAACCACCTGGCTGAATAACGCAGGTGATACCTACGGCAGCGGCGGCATCTATACCATCACGGAACGGGAAGAAAGCATCGGATGCCATT
>NZ_CP029185.2:702500-910000 GCF_003096015.2 Limnobaculum parvum
CCCTGATAGTGATGTCAGGGCTTTTTTAATTTCTAGACTGAACAAATATCAATGACGATGTGTTGTATTTTACAACATCCAGTAAACTCAGAAACCAAACTTTTTTTAGCTTAACGACATATAACCAGTAGTAATTTTGGCAGGATTTTCGTAATCTGTAGTTAATTGCTGAAGCGTTTCAGTTTTTATGTTTTCAGATATAGAATAACGGTAATATCGGATCAATACCTGAGGTTTAAGGCTATCGATCCGATAGCCGTATCACAGACAGGCCGTGCTGTTACGATTAGAATAGACGGGTTAATCTCAACTATACTTTTCGTGCTATCATTTGCTGCAACGATTTGTCCGGTATGTTAAATATTTTTGATATATAGGACTTGCCCGCGTGTTTTGTCTACCGCGAATGTCCTGTGTGATAAGTGATTTTTTGTTAAAAGTAGCAATCTTTGATGGGGTAGAAGCTGGACACTCCGGGAAAGCGTTAACCATCAGAATATATGAGTATTGGCAACGCGTGCCGGGCTCAGGTAACTTTGAGAGAATTAACAAGAGGATTCACAATGACTGTAATTAAGATGAACGATCTGGATTTAGCGGGTAAACGAGTACTTATCCGTGCAGATCTCAACGTACCAGTAAAAGATGGCAAAGTCACCTCTGATGCCCGTATTCGTGCATCGCTGCCGACTATCGAATTAGCCTTAAAACAAGGCGCTCGCGTTATGGTAACTTCTCACCTAGGCCGTCCGACTGAAGGTGAATATAACGAAGAATTTTCTCTGTTACCGGTTGTGAATTATCTGAAAGACGCCATCAAATCTCCGGTTCGTTTGGCGAAAGAATACCTGAATGGCGTTGATGTTGCACAAGGCGAGTTAGTGGTTCTGGAAAACGTTCGCTTCAATAAAGGCGAAGAGAAAGACGAAGAGACGTTATCCAAAAAATATGCTGCGCTGTGTGATGTGTTTGTGATGGATGCCTTCGGTACCGCGCACCGCGCTCAGGCGTCAACGCATGGTGTTGCTAAATATGCACCAGTTGCCTGTGCTGGCCCGCTGCTTTCTGATGAGTTGGAAGCCTTGGGTAAAGCGCTGGGTAACCCAGCTCGCCCAATGGTGGCTATCGTCGGTGGCTCTAAAGTGTCAACCAAGCTGACCGTATTAGGTTCTTTGGCCAAAATTGCTGACCAACTGGTTGTTGGCGGTGGTATTGCGAATACCTTTATTGCTGCTCAGGGCCATAATGTTGGCAAATCACTGTATGAAGCCGATCTGATTTCTGAAGCAAAAAAATTAATGGAAACTTGCCATATTCCGGTTCCTACCGATGTGCGTGTGGCTACTGCGTTTTCTGAAACTGCGCCAGCAGCCATGAAATCTGTTGCTGACATTAAAGATGATGAACAAGTTCTAGACTTAGGTGATGCTTCAGCAGAAGAGCTGGCGGCGATCCTGAAAAAAGCAAAAACGATTCTGTGGAATGGCCCTGTAGGCGTATTTGAATTCCCTAATTTCCGCAAAGGGACTGAAATCATTGCTCAAGCTATCGCTGAGAGTGATGCATTCTCTATCGCAGGTGGTGGTGATACATTGGCTGCGATCGACCTGTTTGGTATCGCAGATAAAATCTCTTATATCTCAACCGGTGGCGGCGCTTTCCTTGAGTTCGTTGAAGGTAAAAAATTGCCAGCAGTTGTGATGTTAGAAGAGCGTGCAAAGGGTTAATTTGATAAGACGGGAGGCTTGCCTCCCGTTTCTTCTATATTTATAGGATAAAGTTATTTTATCCATCAATAACCAATGAAAAATAGGACGAGTAGCATGTCTAAAATTTTTGATTTCGTAAAACCAGGTGTTATCACTGGTGATGATGTTCAGAAAGTATTCAAAATTGCTAAAGAGAATAATTTCGCGTTACCTGCAGTTAACTGTGTAGGTACTGATTCTATCAACGCGGTTATTGAAGCAGCTGCAAAAGTTCGTGCTCCGGTCATTGTTCAGTTTTCTAATGGCGGCGCTCAGTTTATGGCCGGTAAAGGTATGAAACTGGAAGGTCAGGGCAATGCTATCGTTGGTGCAATCTCCGGTGCTAAGCATGTGCACTTAGTTGCTGAACATTATGGTGTGCCAGTGATCCTGCATACTGACCACTGTGCTAAAAAATTACTGCCATGGTTAGATGGCCTGTTAGATGCGGGTGAAAAAAACTTTGCAGAAACCGGCAAGCCTTTGTTCTCTTCTCATATGATCGACCTGTCAGAAGAGTCACTGGAAGAGAATATTGAGATTTGTAGTAAATATCTAAAGCGTATGGCTAAGATTGGTATGACGCTGGAGATCGAACTGGGTTGTACCGGTGGTGAAGAAGACGGCGTTGATAACAGCCATCTGGATAACTCTGCGCTGTATACTCAACCAGAAGACGTGGATTATGCTTACGAAAAGCTGAATGCTATCAGTCCACGTTTCACGATTGCGGCTTCATTTGGTAACGTTCATGGCGTTTATAAGCCAGGTAACGTACAACTGACGCCAAAAATTCTGCATAACTCTCAGGAATATGTTTCCAAGAAACATAACCTGCCACACAACAGTCTGGACTTTGTATTCCACGGCGGTTCTGGCTCCACCGCAGCGGAAATCAAAGAAGCAGTTAGTTATGGTGTAGTTAAAATGAATATCGATACCGACACCCAATGGGCGACCTGGGAAGGTATTCTGGAATACTACAAGAAGAACGAAGGCTACCTGCAAGGCCAACTGGGCAACCCGGAAGGTGCCGATAAGCCAAACAAAAAATACTATGATCCACGTGCGTGGTTGCGTGCTGCTCAGGTAACCATGATCGCTCGTTTAGAAAAAGCGTTCAAAGAACTGAACTGCGAAAACGTATTGTAATCGTTCTTGCTTGAAGCTGTTGGAAAACACCGGTTGGAAACAGCCGGTGTTTTTTTATCACATCTATTTAAACCATCTCTGAATCGGACGCATCTGACTATTAGCTTCACCTAATGGGTAATAAGAATTATCCATTTCTCATTATCCTCATCACTCGTTAGTCTATCGCCTGATGAAATCAGTGAAGAGTTAAAGTGAGGAATAACGTGCTGGTAGCTTATTTTCAAGGGATTATTTTAGGGATGGCAATGATTCTGCCGATTGGGCCGCAGAATGCTTTTGTGCTATCGCAAGGGATTCGTCGTCAATATCCAGTGATGGTGGCGGCACTTTGTGCCATGAGCGATGCGGTTCTAATTTCTTTGGGCGTATTTGGTGGCGGGGCGTTATTGGCTCAGTCACCAGTACTGTTGCAAGTGGTAACTTGGGCTGGAGTGATTTTCCTAGTGTGGTATGGATGGGGCGCTTTTCGCGAAGCGTTCAAACCAAATCCAGATACCTTTAGTATGGATAACCAGACGCTGCATACCCGCTACCGTATTATTGCCACTGTTTTGGCGGTCACTTGGTTAAACCCACACGTTTATCTGGATACCGTTGTGGTATTAGGTAGCCTAGGGGAACAGTTTGGTGATTTAAGACTGTGGTTTGTGATTGGCGCTGTAACGGCTTCAATTATTTGGTTTTTCTCGCTGGCATTGCTGGCGGTTTGGATGGCACCTTGGCTGCAAAAGAGCCAAGCTCAACGTGGAATCAATCTGGTTGTCGGCACGGTAATGTGGGTGATTGCTATACAGCTAGCCAGACATGCCCTTTCAGGTTTTCTTACCTCAACCAATATCCATCTTGGGTAAACGGAACGTCAGGATGTTGTAAATTCTGTTGCCATTGTTCAGGATAATCCTATCATTGGTTCGGTTATACATTGATGGCACAGATTTTGTGCCATCAGGTTATGGTTTTTGAGGAGAGTTCATGAAATTAAAAGCGCTAGCGATGGCGGCAGTGGTTGCCATGTTACCGATGACGATGCAGGCAGCAGAATTGCCGGATGGTCCGCATATTGTAACTTCAGGTACCGGAACCATCGAAGTTAAACCCGATATGGCAACGTTACTGATCGAGGTAAAAGTATCTGACAAAGATGCGGCGGTAGCGAAAAAGCAAAACGATGAGCGTGTTGCTAAATATATGGAGTTTCTGGAGAAAAACGGCATCGTCAAAGCTGATATTGATGCGGCTAATATTCAAACTCGGTTGGAATATAACTATCCAAACAGCAACGACAGCAGCAAAGTGGTAAAAGACTATGCGGCGGTTCGTCAGGTTAAGGTAACCGTTCGCCAACTGGATAAATTGAACACGCTGCTGGATGGCGCATTAAGCTCAGGTTTGAATGAGATCCGTGATATCACGCTGGGCGTAACTAAAGATGACACCTATCGTAATGATGTGCGCAAAAAAGCGGTTGAGAATGCAAAAATACAAGCCGAAGCGTTAGCAAAAGACTTTGGCGTGAAGCTGGGGCCGGTATTTAGCATTCGCTATCGCGCTGCTAACCCAATGCCTGTGCCGATGATGCGCGCTTATAAATCTGATGCTGTCTCTGCCAGCGGTATTGATGAAACATACCAACAGCAGAGCATCAGCTTTAACGATCAGGTTGACGTGGTATTTGATATCCAACGTTAATCGCGGATTAGATTTGTCTCAATACCTGACGCCCGTAACTTAACAGGGCGTCAGTCACTCCCCGCATAATCTTACTTTCTGGCGAGAAACGATGCCAGTAAAGCATCCGTCGTTGGCACAGGCCCGGCGTCAAATCCATCAACTCACCGTTAGCCAGTTCCCGTTCAATTTGCAGGTGTGGGATCATACAACAAGTCGTACCCTGTTTTGCTAACTGCACAAAGGCTTCTGAAGAGCTAACGATATGACAAGGTACGCTGCCCGGTGGCAAATCAAAGTTCTGCTGTAAAAAGGCCTGATGCATATCATCCAGATGATCAAACGCCACGGCGGGCGCTTTAAGTAATGCCGTGCGAGTCACCCCATTAGGAAAATAGCGTTCCGCAAAGTCGGGTGATGCCACAAAGATATAGTCCAATGCTCCTAACTGATCCACCAAACAGCGCGGCAGGGCCTGAGGCTGAATACTCACTGCACCAACCACTTCCCCTAAACGTAAACGTTCCTGAGTGCGAGTTTCGTCTTCAACCTGTAGGTTTAAACGAATCGGCGAGTCAGACAATACGGGTTTCAGCGCCGGTAATAGCCAAGTTGCCAAGCTATCGGCGTTAACGGCGAGGGAGAGCTGTAACGGTGAATCTGCGCTGCCTTCATCACTGAGCCATTCGTCTTCCAATAGCTCGACCTGATGCAATAGCGCCAGCAGCTTCTGCCCTTGCTCGGTTGGACGGGGGGGAACGGTACGGATGAGTAATGGTTGCCCATACAAGTATTCAAGTTGTTTAATGCGTTGAGATACGGCTGACTGCGTAATACATAACTTTTGTGCTGCACGTTCAAACCCGCGCTCACGGATAACGGCATCCAGCGCCTGAAGTACACGATAATCTGGGCGTTTCATTCCTAAGTATTCTCCGTTTGAATCAAACCGTCTCTCTAACACTATGCCATACTTTTTTGATTGTCGTATGTTTCTGACAGGTTTAACTGTTTTGCCTCGTGGGTTACTCTATAATAATCACATTTTCGACAACGTAGGTAGATTTCACTATGACTCAAGATGAACTGAAAAAAGCAGTAGGTTGGGCAGCGCTAAAGTATGTGCGTCCTGGGACCATTGTCGGTGTAGGAACTGGCTCAACTGCTGCGCATTTCATTGATGCGTTAGGTTCAATAAAAGATCAAATCGAAGGGGCGGTTTCCAGCTCTAATGACTCAACGGCTAAACTGAAGAAGTTGGGAATCCAGATTTTTGACTGTAACGATGTGGACTCACTGGATATCTATGTTGATGGTGCCGATGAGATTAATGGTCATATGCAAATGATTAAGGGTGGCGGTGCGGCGCTGACCCGAGAGAAAATCATTGCGGCGATTTCTCGTCAATTTATCTGTATTGCGGACAGCTCTAAGCAGGTTGATATCTTGGGGGCCTTCCCTTTGCCAGTGGAAGTGATCCCTATGGCCAGAGCTTATGTTGCCAGAGAGTTGGTCAAACTGGGCGGTATGCCAGAATATCGTCAGGGTGTAGTTACCGATAATGGCAATATCATTCTGGATGTACATAATCTGAGAATTATGGATGCGGTAGCGATGGAGAATAATATTAATAACATCGCGGGTGTGGTAACCGTCGGGCTATTTGCCAACCGTGGTGCCGATGTGGCGCTGATTGGTACACCTGATGGTGTGAAAGTGATCGAATCGTAATGAGATCGCCTCGAATTTTATATAACCCTATAAAATTCGGGGAAATATTCAAAAATTATTACATATAATTAAAAAAATATTAATTTGGTGATATATATCACACTTGGCATTTTTATAACGTTAACAAGCTGCCCGCCCCTATCTGGGGCAGAATAAACCACCTAAATTAAAACATTCACTTACGCCTTCTACTGATATATAAGCAATCGATTGTATTGCCGTAACTTCTATTTTTGATATGTTGGTTAGACAGGGTCTATATAATAATCACTAGGGCAAGGTTCAGCAGATGGTAAAAGTATCGTTAGAAAAAGAGAGAATTAAGTTTCTCCTGGTGGAAGGTGTTCACCAAAGTACGGTTGATAATCTGCGTGCTGCGGGTTATACCAACATCGAGTACCATAAAGGTGCATTAGACGATGAAGCGCTTAAAGTGGCAATTCGTGATGCACATTTTGTCGGTATTCGTTCCCGCACTCATTTAAGTGCAGACATTCTGGCAGCAGCAGAGAAACTGGTTGCCATAGGTTGTTTCTGTATCGGTACCAATCAGGTTGATCTGCATGCGGCAGCTAAACGTGGTATTCCTGTGTTTAATGCGCCATTCTCCAATACTCGTTCCGTTGCAGAGATGGTGTTAGGGGAAATTCTACTGTTACTGCGCCGTATTCCTGAAGCTAACGCCAAGGCTCACCGCCGTGAGTGGTGTAAGCTAGCGGTAGGTTGTTTTGAGGCCCGTGGTAAAAACCTGGGGATCATCGGTTACGGCCACATCGGCACCCAACTGGGTATTCTAGCGGAATCTATCGGTATGAATGTGATGTTCTACGATATCGAGAACAAGCTACCGTTAGGGAATGCATCTCAGGTGCGTCATTTATCTGACCTGCTAAATATGAGTGATGTGGTGACGTTGCACGTACCGGAAACTGCCAGCACCAAGAATATGATGGGGCATAAAGAGCTGGCGCTGATGAAGCCGGGCGCAGTACTGATCAATGCTTCACGGGGTACGGTGGTGGATATTCCAGCACTGTGCAGCGCATTGGAGAGTAATCATCTATCTGGCGCGGCGCTGGATGTATTTCCAACCGAGCCTGCAACCAATCAGGACCCGTTTGAATCACCATTAACCGCGTTTGATAATGTGCTGTTAACGCCGCATATTGGTGGTTCGACTCAGGAAGCTCAGGCTAACATTGGTACTGAAGTGGCCGGTAAGCTGGCAAAATATTCCGATAATGGCTCTACCCTTTCTGCGGTTAACTTCCCGGAAGTTTCCCTGCCGGCACCGAGTGAAAATGTTAGCCGCTTGCTGCATATTCACGAAAACCGTCCAGGGGTTCTGAATCAGATTAACCATATCTTTGCGGAAGAGGGCATTAACATTGCTGCTCAGTTCCTGCAAACCAATAACGATATTGGTTACGTGGTGATTGATGTGGAGACCGATCGTTCAGATGAAGCGTTGGAGCACATGAAATCGATTCAGGGCACTATTCGTGCAAGATTGTTGTTCTGATAGCGATTGATGGTGAAGAAGGCGGCTAATCAGCCGCCTTTATTCTTTCCGGCATAGAATTTACCAATTCCAGTCGCGAGAAGGGGTAACAATTTCCGGTAGAGGGATATCCCAATCTTCATAGGGTAATGCGTCGACTTGCTGGCAATCGTGGGCAATCCCGATAGGATAGGAGCCGCTGTTACGCCAGTGTTTCAACGTTCGGTCATAGTAGCCACCGCCCATTCCTAAACGATTTCCCTGAGCATCAAAGGCAACCAGCGGAGTGATAATGACATCCAACTGTGACACGGGTAAAACTGATTGAACGTTAAGCCGAGGCTCTCGAATTCCAAAAGGGTGAGAAATCATCGGGGTTTCTGGGGTGTAGTGTAAAAACAGCAGATGACCAGGGCTAAAAGGATGAACAACCGGTAGGTAAAGAGACTTCTTTTGCAGCCAAAGCGCCTGAATCAATGGGTGAGTATCAATTTCGCCATCAAAAGAGAGAAACAAAGAGATATGCTGGGCCGTTTTGATTTTAGGATGATGGCACAGTTTTTGACACAATGTCTGAGCGGCTAAGTGCTGTTGTTCTTGCGTTAAACTATTGCGTAGTTGGCGTACTTTTCTTCTGAGGATTTGACGTGCAGAAATCTCAAAGGTCATACCGGATACGCTTATATCAAAGGATGAACAGAGAAGAGAGGACTCCGAGGTGCCGTCCCGGGCTGTAACCCTTGAACCCTTGGTTCAAGGTGAACGTGAATTTACAGCTATTAGGCTTCCCGGACGGACCGGGCATGCACACAAATTGTAAGAATCCACATTCTGTTGGTTTGAAATATCGGCTCAGGGGACTGGCCCGATAACGCGCACCTCAGAGAATTTTTTCAGAAACCGTACATGACGTTTTCTATTATTCTTGGTTAGTTAATATGTTTACCAACCACACATTAACTATAACAACATTTAGAAAAGAGTATATGGGATTTATTCAAATTTTGCACCCTGCCGTTTCGATATTAGATTCTGTTCGACCAAGGCTTGTTCAATTGTATGTTGTAACGTACGAATCCGTTCTTCCATATTTTTAGCATAATCATCGGTTTTATTTTTTTCCTGAGCCAGCTCATAGCTGATATTCAGCGCAGCAATGAAAACCAATTGTTCTGTATTGGTCACGCGAGTACGGACCTTCAAGTCCTTTAGTCGTTGACTTAAGTCTTCCGCAGCCTTATTCAGAGCCTCTTTTTGCTCCGGCGGGCAGTTTACCCGTAACGATCTGCCGAAAATTTGTAAATCTACCGGTTGTGCTGACATGTCACCTTCCTGCCGAATTTTGACCTGTGCTCTTTGTATGGAAAACCCAGAGGACCCAATCAACTAAGAGACGAATAAATAAAACAGATATCACTAATCTAACAAACTACGGCCATTATACCAAACTATCGCTTTGTGTGGGGCGGTACCTTCAGACTATGATTAAACGATAGATAATCACCCTTGGAAGACACGGGGATAAAGTACTTAAGATATATGCCTTTTATGGAATCGGATCTGCGGTTGATGGTAGCATAGTGTTAACTTATCTGACCTTACCTATGGTGGTGAATCATTCATGATGACCGAGAACACGCTTCCCTCTTATCAAACCCTGAATACAACGTTGGCACAGCATCATGTCGGGATGACTGCGGCAGAAATGCACGGCCTGATTAGTGGTTTATTGTGCGGTGGCAGCAATGATAGCAGTTGGACAGTAGTGGTCCATGATTTGACCAATGAAGGCATCGCGTTTGGTTATCCACTGAAGGATATGGTGACGCAATTATATGATGTGACCAAGCAGGATCTGGAAGATGAAGGTTTTGACTTCGACTTGCTATTGCCCGATGACGAAAGCTCAGTTTTTGAACGTATTGATGCCTTGTCCGGTTGGGTTAACCACTTTTTGCTGGGGCTGGGAATGATGCAGCCTAAGTTAGCTCAGGTAAAAGGAGAAACCGGAGAAGCGATTGATGACCTGCGTAATATCGCTCAGTTGGGGTATGAAGAAGATGAAGACCAGGATGAGCTGGAGCGCTCGCTGGCAGAGATTCATGAGTATGTAAGAATGGCGGCGATGTTGTGTCATAACGAGTTTGTTGGGGTGGGGGTTCCGGTGCAGGGAGCTGGGAAGCCGACGCTGCATTGATATTCTGATTTTTCTGAATGTCAGGCTCGGTGTAGGTTTCGCCGCCTTTGATGTAGTGCTTATCCCGGCAGCAGAGCCGCTCCCTACGTCGCTCCGCCTTGGCCAACATCCATATTGGCCGTGCTACTTTTTTATTGGCTGAGGCAACATTCGGATGCTTTAACCTGAAGGGCAATATATAAAAAATAAATGCCTGAATGAATCACCTGACTAGGCAGTTAGCATTGCTAATCGTAGGGAGAGGCTGTCGTGGGGGGCTTCCGGCTGAGCACAACGGTGATATACGCCACATCGTTTTTACGGCCGGAATATCTACCGAGGCAAATAGTAAACGATGTTAATCGGAGGGCTAGGCCGACGCCCTCCAAAGCTAAGTACAAACGGTCTTCCGGCTGGAATATCCACAACAATTACATTAAGAATTTAATATCAACCTGAACGCGAAAGGACAGCCACTATGATCACATTATCTGAATTTCAGCGTCGCCGTCAGGCTCTACTGTCGAAAATGGTGTCAGGGAGTGCGGCGATTATTTTTGCTGCGCCAGAAAGAACCCGCAGTGCTGATTCTGAATATCCTTTCCGTCAAAATAGCGACTTCTGGTATCTCACCGGTTTTAATGAACCTGAAGCCGCATTGGTGTTGATTAAAAGTGATGAAACTCACAGCCACAGCGTGCTGTTTAATCGGGTGCGTGATTTAAACGCGGAAACCTGGTTTGGTCGTCGTCTTGGGCAGGATGCGGCTCCGAAAAAACTGGGCGTCGATCGCGCTCTGCCTTACGATGATATCCACCAACAGCTTCATTTACTGTTTAATGGCCTTGATGTGGTGTACCACGCTCAGGGGCAGTATAACTATGCAGATAGCATCGTATTTATGGCGCTGGATATTTTACGTAACGGTAATCGCCAGAATTTACGCGCACCGGCAACCATGACGGACTGGCGTCCGTGGCTGCATGAGATGCGTCTGTTTAAATCACCGGAAGAGATTTCGGTAATGCGGAAAGCGGGTGAGATAACGGCTAAAGCCCATACCCGAGCGATGGAACGATGCCGCCCCGGTATGTTTGAATATCATCTTGAAGCGGAAATTCACCACGAGTTTACCCGCCACGGCGCTCGCTACCCGGCTTACAACACCATTGTTGGCGGTGGAGAAAATGGCTGTATTCTTCACTACACTGAAAACGAGTCACCGCTGAAAGAGGGTGATTTAGTCCTGATTGATGCCGGATGTGAATACTCTGGTTATGCGGGTGACATCACTCGAACCTTCCCCATTAACGGCAAGTTTAGCCTGGCACAACGCACCATTTACGACATCGTATTAGCTTCTCAGTATAAAGCGATTTCGCTACTTACTTCAGGGAGCAGTATTCGTGATGCCAATGAGCAAGTGATCCGCATCATGTTACAAGGGTTGGTAGAAGCAGGCGTACTGGAAGGTGAGGTGGAACAACTGATGGCGGACAAAGTTCATCAGCGCTTCTATATGCATGGACTGAGCCACTGGTTGGGACTGGATGTTCATGATGTGGGTAGCTATGGCTCTTCTACCCGCGATCGCCTGCTGGCGCCGGGAATGGTACTGACCGTAGAGCCGGGGCTGTATATAGCACCCGATGCAGATGTACCCGCGAAGTTCCGCGGTATTGGTGTTCGTATCGAAGATAATATTTTAATTACCGAGCAGGGTTGTGAAATTCTGACGGCGGGCGTGGTGAAAGATCCCGATGATATCGAAGCCCTGATGGCAGGATCACGGCAATGAACTCGGTGATTATTGTTGGCGGCGGCATGGCGGGAGCAACGCTGGCTTTAGCGTTGTCGACGCTGAGTAAAGGCCGCATCCATATTGATTTAGTGGAAGCGGTACTGCCGGAGAATGCAGAACACCCCGGGTTTGACGCTCGCGCCATTGCGCTCGCTCAGGGAACCTGTCAGCAACTGGCTCGCGTAGGTATTTGGCCCGCACTGGCGGATTGTGCAACGGCGATTAAAACGGTTCTGGTCACCGATCTCGGTCATAGCGGCATGGTAACATTGCGGGCGGATGACTATGCTCTGCCTGCGCTGGGGCAAGTGGTTGAGCTGCATGATGTTGGCAATCGATTGTTTTCGCTGCTGAAAAAATCATCCAATGTGACATTGCACTGCCCGGCTAAAGTGGTAGAGACCCAACGTGATGCCTCCCATGTTCAGGTTACGCTGGATAATGGTCAGCGCCTGTCGGCTGCGCTTTTGGTGGCGGCAGATGGTTCGTTCTCCTCTGTGGCTACCTCGTTGGGTATGGCGTGGAGCGAAGAGGACTATCATCAAATAGCGCTGATCGCGAATGTCACTACTGCCTTACCGCATCAGGGAAAAGCCTTTGAGCGTTTTACGCCTCAAGGCCCCTTGGCGTTGCTGCCGATGTCAAAAGGGCGCATGTCGCTGGTGTGGTGTATGGAGCAGGCACAGCAACAGCAAGTCATGGCATGGGATGAGCACACCTTTGTTAAACAGCTACAGCAGGTTTTTGGCTGGCGGCTGGGAGAAATCGTTTCAGCCGGGCAGCGAACCAGCTATCCGCTACGTTTACGCACTGCGCGTCAGCCGGTGAGCCATCGTTTGGTACTGGTTGGCAATGCCTCACAAACCGTTCATCCTATTGCTGGGCAGGGGTTCAATTTAGGGCTACGTGATGTGATGTCACTGGCTGAGATTTTATCTCAGGCGGTCGAACAGCAGGAAGACCCAGGCAGTTATGGTGTTTTGCGCCGTTATAGTCAGCGTCGCCAGCCGGACCAACAGGCGACAATTGGCCTGACGGACGGTTTGATTCACCTGTTTGCTAACCGTTATAGGCCACTGGTAGTGGCAAGAAATCTTGGATTAATGGTCATGGACAGCTGCGAACTACTCCGGCTGCCTTTAGCGCACAGAACCCTTGGCTGGGTTAAACGATAGGACAATCGTTCATGCACTCTTATGATGTAGTTATTGCCGGCGGCGGCATGGTTGGGCTCTCTCTGGCTTGTGGATTACAGGGCAGTGGCCTGCGTATTGCCATTGTTGAGAATCAATTGCCAGATGAATCTCTGTCTACCGATCCAAGCCTGAGGGTTTCTGCGATCAATGCTGCCAGTGAACGTTTTCTTGATTATCTCGGCGTATGGAAAAGCATTGAGGCTTTACGTCTTAGCCCTTATTCAGCCATGGATGTTTGGGATCGCGATAGCTTTGGCCGTATCGCTTTTAAGGCAGAAGATTACGGTTATACCCACTTGGGGCATATCATTGAAAATGATGTGATTCATAAAGCGCTGTGGGATAAAGCCAATAGCAGTGGTGATATTACCCTGCTGGCCCCAGCTCGACTTAAACAAGTGGTTAGAGGTGAAAACGAAGCGTTTATTACTCTGGAAGATGGCCGGATGTTGAGTGGCCGTTTGGTCGTCGGTGCGGATGGCGCTAACTCATGGGTGCGTCAACATGCGGATATTCCCCTGACATTTCGCGATTATGGTCATCATGCCTTGGTGGCAACCATTCGCACTGATGAGCCTCACCAACATTGTGCTCGTCAAGTATTTCACGGTGATGGCATCTTAGCTTTTCTGCCGCTATGGCAAACGGACCTATGCTCGATTGTCTGGTCGTTACCGCCGGAAAAGGCCGAGCAAATGAAAAAAATGGATAATCAGCAATTTAATCATCAGCTCGGCATCGCGTTTGACAACCGGCTCGGGCGTTGTCACGTCGTGAGCGACAGAGCCATATTTCCTTTAACGGCTCGCTATGCGCGCAGTTTTGCCGCCCATCGGCTGGCACTGGTTGGCGATGCGGCACATACCATCCATCCTTTGGCCGGGCAGGGCGTGAATCTTGGCTTTATGGATGCCGCCTGCCTGATAGAAGAGATTCGGCGCTTACAGAAACAGGGCAAAGATTTAGGCAATTATCTCTATTTGCGGAAGTATGAGCGTAGCCGTAAACAGAGTGCAGTCATGATGCTGGCTGCAATGCAGGGTTTCCGGGGTGTGTTTGATGGCGATCATCCGGCGAAAAAGCTGTTTCGGGATATCGGACTGAAACTGGCGGATACGCTACCGGGAGTAAAACCGCATTTGGTTCATCAAGCCATGGGATTACGTGATTTACCGGATTGGCTGGCAAGCCCGTTATAGGGCATTGCCAGTTTTATTTTTGGTGATTAAGCCTTAGTCTGTTGGCTATGCCACTGGGCTAAGGCATCGCGAACGCGACCAATCATTTCAGTCCATGATTTCTCATCGCTGTGGCGGAAGAGACGCATTGACGGATACCAAGATGAGGTTTCCTGTCCTTCAATCCAGCGCCAGTCAATAGCAAAGGCCGGGAGCATCACCCAACAGGGTTTATTCATGGCTCCAGCAAGGTGAGCTACGGACGTATCAACGGTAATCACCAGATCCACTTGATCGATAATTGCCGTGGTATCCGCATAGCTAGTGACCTGATGACCTAAGGCCAGAATAGGGAACTCTGCCGGTGCATTAATCGCTTCGTCCTCTCCTTCTCCCTTTTGCAAACTAACCCACTCAATATTGGGCACTGACCATAACGGATGCAGCACTGATAGATTCTCTAAAGAGCGGTTGCGATCGTTGGCGTGCTTGGATGAACCTTTCCATACCAAGCCTACCCGTAGCGGACGAGGCTCTGCGGAAGGCAAGCGCCATTGTTCGGGTATTGGTGATGGTGCAAAGACGTAAGGTGGTTGTAGTGCAAAAGGATCCTGACTGTCGACGAAGTGTCGTGGCAGGTCCAGCAGTAAACTCCAAACGTCAAACTCCGGCAAGGGCGCATTGTTTTCTTTATCTAATACAATAATACCGTCGATATTGGGCAGCGACTGCATCAGGGAATAGAGAGCAGGGCGACACATCAGATAGACTGTGGATGCGCCCTTTTCCTGTTTCAGACGAGTGGCGAAACGACAGAATTGTATCTCATCCCCCATTCCCTGTTCTGGATGTACTAAAATGGCTTTCCCGGTCAGGTCCTCACCTTCCCAATAAGGGCGATTAATCGAAGGTAGATTCACAAAACGATGGGGATTGTTTTGGCTATAGCGACTGCGGTACAAAGACCAACCCTGTTCAAAGTTTCCTTGTTGCAGTAGAACCATGCCTAAGGTGTTCTGAGTACGCGCGTCTTGTGGAGAGAATTGCAAAAAGTAGCGCATATGGTCAACTGCGGATTCCAACTGTTGCATATGCGCCAGTACCGAACTTAGCCCGTAGCGCGCTTCAAGATGGTTCGGATCGGCCTCTAAAGCGAGCTGATACTGTTGAGCCGCTTCCTGATAACGGTCCATTTTGTGCAGCATAATACCGTAGTTGTTGCGGCAGCCGGCGTAGGATGGCAGCACGGATAGCGCCATCTGATAGTATTTTTCTGCGTTGGCAAAATCTTTATTATCGTAGTAGGTAAGGCCTAACCCGTTTAACGAACTGGGATCGTTGGGAACTACCGCCAGTGCTCGCAGGTAATAGCGCTCTGCCTCATCCAGTTTTTCATTACGGCGATAAAGGCGTGCCGCCTCATGTAAAAACCAGGCATCCTTAGGGGCGAACATCAGTCTTACCTGAATCTTTTTTAAGGCCTCTTCGGTTTTTCCGGCATTAATTAATTCTGTCACTGTCTGTTGTAGAGACGGTGGTGTGGCAGTTGGGCTGCTAACTCTGGTTTTTTTGTTCATAAAACGTACTGTAACTTCCCATATCTTCGTTTATGACGAGGCGAACACTTCCTGACGAACCCGCCGCCAACAGTGCGATAGAACGACACATGTATAGCCGAAAGTGGTGCGTTTAATAACCGTGATCATATACTAAAAAGCAGAAAATATTGAGTCTTATGCTTCAAGAGACGGGCTGTGAATTTGGTACAGAGCTTTAATAAAACCAATACTGATTTCTGTGCAGAAAACCGCAGTTTATGAATCAAAACTGCTGCATCATAGCAATTGTTCACATGTCGCGATAATTATTAACAATTACGTTAACTTATTGTTACATTAAGACCGATGCCACTTTTGGCACCCGATTTATCTATTACGGGATTCACCCTGAAGTATTTAAAGAGGACCCAATGACCAATAAGACCCCTCTGTACGATAGACACCTCGCCTGTGGTGCCAGAATGGTTGATTTTCATGATTGGATGATGCCGCTGAACTACGGTTCACAAATTGATGAACACCACGCTGTACGCCAGCATGCAGGCATGTTTGATGTTTCCCACATGACCATCGTTGATTTGCACGGTGTTAACACCCGTGAATATCTTCGTTATCTGCTAGCAAATGATGTCGTCAAGTTAACTCAACCTGGTAAAGCGCTGTACAGTGCGATGTTGAATGCATCGGCAGGGGTGATTGACGATCTGATTGTCTATTTTCTGGCAGAAGATTATTTCCGTTTGATTGTGAACTCCGCTACGCGAGAAAAAGATCTGGCGTGGATTACCGAGCATGCCCAGCCCTTTACTGTCGAAATACAAGTCCGCGATGACTTAGGATTAATTGCGGTGCAAGGGCCTGAGGCTAAACAACGCGTAGCAACCCTACTGACGGATCAACAGTGTCAGGCGGTTAACCAGATGAAGCCTTTCTTTGGCGTTCAGTCCGGCGATGTGTTTATTGCCACCACTGGGTATACGGGGGAAGAGGGCTATGAACTGATGATGTCCGCGAGCCAACTGGACGACTGGTGGCAGAAGCTGATGGCGGCAGGCGTGAAACCTTGTGGTTTAGGCGCTCGTGACACATTGCGTCTGGAAGCCGGCATGAATCTGTATGGTCAAGAGATGGATGAGGGGGTTTCCCCACTGGCAGCGAATATGGAGTGGACGATTGCTTGGGAGCCAGCGGATCGTGACTTTATTGGTCGTGCAAGGTTAGAGATTTTACGTAAGCAGGGTACCGACAAGCTGGTTGGCTTGGTGATGACTGAAAAAGGCGTGCTGCGCAATGAGCTGCCGGTGATGTTTTATGATGCAGCCGGTAAAGAACATCAGGGGGTGATCACCAGTGGTTCTTTCTCCCCTACGCTGGGTTGCAGTATCGCATTGGCGCGGGTTCCTCAGGGTATTGGTGATGTAGCCATCGTGCCAATTCGCAACCGTGAAATGCCGGTGCGGGTGGTGAAACCCGGATTTGTGCGTAACGGCAGAACACTGCTGGCACCAACAGAATAAGTCTAGATTAATTATTCTGAACCCCTGAATTAAACAGAGTCAGTTAAAAATAGCGATAAAAATGGAGAGCGACATGAGTAATGTACCTACTGATTTGAAATATGCGACGTCTCACGAATGGGTGCGTGAAGAGCAAGAAGGTGTCTATGCCATTGGAATTACTGACCACGCTCAACATTTGCTGGGTGACATGGTGTTTGTTGAACTCCCGGAAGTTGGCGACGAAGTCGCTGTTGGTGAAGCGTGCGCCGTCGCCGAGTCGGTAAAAGCCGCTTCCGATATCTATGCACCCATGAGCGGTGAAGTGATTGCGGTAAATGAGCAACTGAGCGATGCGCCAGAATTCGTTAACACTGAGCCATACGCTGGGGGATGGTTGTTTAAAATTAGGGCCAATGATATCAATGAGCTCAATAACTTACTGGATGCCGCAGGTTACCTCGCAACGCTGAATGACGAGTAACGGATAAGGCGCCCTGCACTTGAATGACAGGGCATTTTGCTTTTATTTCCGCTATCCCTATTCCTTCACCGGTATCAGCCCGTATCAGGCATGGCGGTCTTATCGAATCCATTCAGGAAGGTATCCCAGTGAATCGAACAATTAAGCAGCTTGAGTATGGTGAATCTTTTATCGAGCGCCATATTGGCCCATCCGCAGAACAGCGCCAGCAAATGTTGGATGTTATTGGGGCAAAAAGTCTTGATGAGTTAACTCAGTTTATTGTCCCTACCGATATTCAATTACCCCACCCTCCCGCGACCGGCGATGCTCAGACTGAACATCAGGCATTGGCTGAACTCAAAGCCATCGCGGCACAAAATCAACGCTATAAATCATACATTGGTATGGGCTATCACGCGGTACTGACTCCCCCGGTGATTTTGCGCAATATGCTGGAAAATCCAGGTTGGTATACGGCTTACACCCCATACCAACCGGAAGTCTCTCAGGGGCGTCTGGAAGCGTTACTTAACTTTCAGCAGATGACACAAGACCTTACCGGTTTAGATTTAGCTTCAGCATCGCTGCTGGATGAAGCGACCGCCGCTGCGGAAGCGATGGCAATGGCTAAACGATCCAGCAAGTTGAAACTGGCTAACAGCTTCTTTGTTGCAGAAGATGTCCATCCGCAAACCATCGATGTGATTAAAACCCGCGCAGAGGCTTTTGGCTTTAATGTGATCGTTGGGCCTTCCAGTCATGCGCTGGCGCATAGCGATCTGTTTGGCGCTCTGGTTCAACTGACTGGAACCAGCGGTGAATTGCATGATGACAGCACGTTATTGCATCAGTTAAAACAGCGTGGCGTGATTACCTGCATGGCTGCGGACATTATGTCGCTGGTGTTGCTGGAATCTCCGGCTGCTATGGGAACGGATGTGGTGTTTGGTTCCTCCCAGCGCTTCGGTGTTCCTATGGGGTATGGTGGACCACATGCTGCGTTTTTTGCCTGTCGCGATGAGTTTAAACGCGCCATGCCGGGCCGAATCATCGGCGTATCCAAAGATGTCGCCGGTAATACGGCACTACGCATGGCGATGCAGACGCGTGAACAGCATATCCGCCGTGAGAAGGCCAACTCCAATATCTGTACCTCACAGGTGTTGCTGGCTAATATCGCCGGTTTTTACGCGGTATATCACGGCCCGGCAGGTCTTAAGCGTATTGCTCAACGTATTCATCGACTAACCGATATTCTGGCGGCCGGATTACAACAAAAAGGGTTGACGCTTCGCCACCACCGTTGGTTTGACACGCTGTGCGTTGAAGTGGCGGATAAAGCGGCTGTGCTAACCCGTGCATTGAGTTTTGGGGTTAATCTGCGGGCAGATCTTGATGGTGCAGTGGGTATCAGCCTTGATGAGACAACCACCGTAGACGATCTGAATACCCTGTTTGATATTTTGTGTGGTGACCAAGAAAATATCGATATTGACGCATTGGATCGCCAATGCATCACCCAAAGCCAGAGTATTCCTACCGCGTTATTACGCCAAACTCCGATTCTGACTCATCCAGTATTTAACTGCTATCACAGTGAAACCGAGATGATGCGCTATATGCATCGCTTAGAGCGTAAAGATCTGGCATTGAATCAGGCGATGATCCCATTAGGCTCCTGTACCATGAAGCTGAATGCTGCTGCCGAGATGATTCCTATAACTTGGCCAGAGTTTGCAGAGCTGCATCCATTCTGCCCGCCAGAGCAAGCAACCGGATATCAGATCTTGTTAGGCCAGCTCTCCCAGTGGTTGGCGCAGATCACCGGTTACGATGCCATCTGCATGCAGCCTAACTCCGGGGCTCAGGGGGAATATGCCGGATTGCTGACCATTCGCCGTTATCACCAAAGTCGCGGTCAGGGGAATCGTCATATCTGTCTTATCCCTAGCTCTGCTCACGGTACTAACCCAGCGTCCGCTCAAATGGCAGGCATGACGGTGGTCGTGGTGGACTGTGATAAACGGGGAAACGTAGATTTACAGGATCTGCGCGTTAAAGCGGAGCAGTCTGGTGATGAACTCTCCTGCATTATGGTGACTTATCCATCCACCCACGGCGTGTATGAAGAGACCATCCGTGAAGTGTGTCATATCGTGCATCAGTTTGGCGGACAGGTGTATCTGGACGGGGCCAATATGAACGCACAGGTTGGCATGACTACTCCGGGCTATATTGGTGCCGATGTTTCGCATCTTAACCTGCATAAAACCTTTAGTATTCCTCACGGTGGCGGTGGGCCGGGCATGGGGCCAATTGGCGTGAAGAAACATCTGGCACCGTTTGTTCCCGGACACAGCGTGGTTCATCTGGAAGGGATTATCTCTCATCAGGGCGCAGTATCTGCTGCACCGTTTGGCAGCGCTTCTATTCTGCCAATCAGTTGGATGTATATTCATATGATGGGGGCTGAAGGGCTGAAGATGGCCAGTCAGGTGGCGATCTTGAACGCCAACTATATTGCTCGTCGACTAAAAGATGCGTATCCGGTGCTTTATTCCGGCGTTGATGGTTTAGTGGCTCACGAGTGCATTCTGGATATCCGTTCGTTAAAAGAGGCGTGCGGCATTACTGAAATGGATATTGCCAAACGCCTGATTGACTACGGTTTCCATGCGCCAACCATGTCATTCCCGGTGGCGGGTACATTAATGGTGGAGCCAACCGAGTCAGAGAGTAAGGTGGAGTTAGACCGCTTTATTGATGCCATGTTGGCTATCCGCAGCGAAATTCGTCGGGTACATGCCGGTGAGTGGCCGCTGAATGACAACCCGCTGGTGAATGCTCCACATGTACAGGGTGAACTGGTGCATGGGTGGAACCACCCTTACAGTCGGGATCTGGCGGTGTTCCCGTCTCAGGCCGTATTCCATAATAAATATTGGCCAACGGTAAAACGTCTGGATGATGTTTATGGGGACAGGAATTTGTTCTGTTCTTGTGTGCCGGTGGGGGAATATCGCTAAGATTTTTAAATCTTTTTTAGAAGGCGTTCCGGCCAGCATATAGAGAGAGAGCATATTGCTTCTCGTATATGGCCGGAAGCGCATCAGGCATAGATCCCTTTATTCTTATATTCTTAACATCAAACAGCAGGATATCGAAGACGCAAATAAATGCCTATGGATGTTCTTTTGTCTGTTGTTTCTGTGATAATTACCGCTATTCCGTTCAATTCCAGCTAAAAAAGCCTGTTTTTTGCTTCGGGGTGGAATAAGCATACCCACCGCTCGATTATTAGTGGTATATTTCCCGCAATATGGGGAGGTGTTTCCTTTCTCTGCCATTTTGCGGTGCTTAATTTCATATCCTATTGATATATCAAGGTTCGTTCCCTTGGTGTTTTGATAGAGTATGTCGGGCGGCCAAAATGAGAAAAGTGACAGACTACTCATATACAAAAATGACGTGCGATAACGCACGCGTAAAAATAGCAAGCAAACACACAACATAACTAAGAGAAACTAAAGTATGGAAATACTTGAGCAACTGGTCGATCGGGTTAATAGCCTGCTCTGGGACCACATACTGATATTCCTGCTATGTGGAACAGGGATCTACTTCACAATTCGTTTAGGTTTTATCCAAATTCGACATTTTGGCACCGGCATAAAAGAGCTGTTTGGTGGGATGTCGCTCAAAGGGGATAAAGCGGGCGAGCATGGGATGAGTTCATTCCAAGCCGTGGCAACCGCGATTGCTGGGCAGGTAGGCACAGGAAATCTGGCCGGGCCGGCAACAGCAATTCTGGCCGGTGGGCCGGGTGCGATTTTCTGGATGTGGGTTTCCTCTTTTCTGGGGATGTCTACCATCTATGCCGAAGCCATTCTGGCACAAAAATTCAAAACCAAAGATAAGAACGGACAAACCGTAGGTGGTCCTGCGTACTATATTGAACAAGGTTTAAAGTGTAAGTGGTTAGCCTGTGTTTTTGCCGTGCTGATTATTTTTGCTTTAGGTTTTATCGGTAATATGGTGCAGTCCAACGCCATTGCTTCTGCCTTTAACAGCTCTCTTGGTATACCAAACTGGCTGATGGGTGTGATCATGGCTATCGTTGCGGGCGTGGTGATTATCGGTGGTATCCGTAGCATCGCGTCCTTCAGTGAGAAAGTGGTGCCAGTTATGGCAATCTGCTATCTAATTGGTGCCTTTACTATTCTGGCGTTTAACTACCAATACATCCTACCCGCTTTTGAAGCGATTTTTGTCGCGGCATTTAATCCACAGGCGGTAGTAGGTGGTGGTGTTGGTATCGGTATCCAGCAGGCGATGCGTTTTGGTATTGCCAGAGGTCTGTTTGCCAACGAAGCCGGTATGGGCTCTACGCCTCATGCTCACGCGGTTGCCCGAGTCGCAAGACCGGAGCAACAGGGCTTTATCGCCATGATGGGCGTGTTCGTGGTGTGCGTTATCGTTACGGTGACTGCGCTGGTGATTATTACTTCCGGCATGAAGGAATGGGATGCGGCAGGTCGCATCGGTGAATCCTTCCTAAGTGTTTTCCGCGGTCAGGGAATTACGGTTACACAGCAGGCATACACCTATGTGTTTGGTCATTTTGGTAGCCTGTTTATCTCAGCATCGCTATTCTTCTTCGCATTTACCACCATTATTGGTTGGTACTACTATGCGGAAAACAACGTGCGTTATCTATTTAGTTCAACTTTCGCCGTGCGTATTTACCAGTTCCTAGTGATCTGCTTTATCTTTATCGCCTCATTGTTTAACGTTGAGCTGGTATGGAAAATGGCGGATATGTTCAACGGCTTGATGGTGCTACCAAACTTGGCTGCGTTACTGCTGCTTTCACCGATTGTGATTAAGTTGGGTAAAATGTCGGGATACGGTAGCGGTATTGCGGATCCTGAGCCGGGTAAATAATATCTGAAGTGATGTTTGTCTCCGATGGGAGAGCAAATCATTTGATAACCAACGGCAGCCCCGAAAGGGCTGCCGTTGGTATTTAACCACCGCGATCTCTGAAACAATAACCCTTCAATTTTTGGTCCATTTTTCCGCCGATAAATATTTCCACAGATTTACACAAAATATTCAGCTTACATGTGTACACTGAAATGATTCTCATATACTCTGATATCGGTTGTGAATACCAAAACTATCGACGTTGTTTTTATCCTTAATAAAAGGCCACCGTATGTCAGCGTCTGTTAAACAGGGCTATTCCGTAGCCGAAGAGATTGCCAATAGTGTCAGCCACGGCATTGGATTTATTTTAGGTATTGTCGGGCTGGTACTGCTTTTAACGCAGGCTATCGGTAAAGATGCCAGTTCTCTGGAAATTACCAGCTATAGCCTTTACGGCGGCAGTATTATTCTGCTGTTTCTTGCTTCAACGCTTTATCACGCCATCCCCAATCCGGCTGCCAAACGTCGGCTGAAAGTGTTTGATCACTGTGCGATTTATCTGCTGATTGCTGGAACTTACACCCCTTTCTTACTGGTCGGCTTAGGCTCTCCATTGGCTAAGGGATTAATGGTGGTTATCTGGAGTCTGGCGCTCATTGGGGTACTGTTTAAGTTAGCATTCACTCACCGTTTTAAAGTCGTTTCGCTGGTGACCTACTTGGGAATGGGATGGCTATCTCTGGTAGTGATCTATCAGATGGCCGTGAAACTGTCGGTGGGTGCGGTAGGGTTATTGGCGGTGGGCGGAATTATTTACAGCCTAGGTGTGATTTTCTACGTTAACAAACGTATTCCGTTTAATCATGCTATCTGGCATGGGTTTGTGTTGGGTGGTAGCGTTTGCCATTTTCTGGCTATTTATCTGTATATTGCCTGATAGTAGTTTGGCTTCCTGCAACGGAGCAGGAAGCCAACAAAATATTACGCTTTGTCCGCGTCTTCCAGTGAATAAGGTAATGATTGAATGGCTAACTGACTGGTTAGATCATCTTTTACCCGCAAAACAGCATCACTCTCCAAATCGTTATTTAATACAGCCTGAACCCAAATAGTACTGTCTGTCAGCTTGACGGAAGCCAGTACGGTACCGGTACGACGCCAGTTTTCTCCCAGCTGTAATTCCAACTCATCTCCAGGGTTTGGCAGACTCAGCGCTTTGCCTGCGAGCCAATACATGGCGCGTTTATTGGCGCCACGGTATTTGGCACGGGCGATCATCTCTTGTCCGCTGTAGCAGCCTTTAGTGAAGCTGATACCATCCAGAGCCTGAATATTGGTGGCCTGCGGAATAAACTCATTGCTGGTGGCACTGTCAATGACCGGAATACCGGCTTCAATATCCAATGCCAACCACTGGCGGCTATCATTCAGCGCCGCTTTACCCAGTAGATAGCTGTACAAGCTGTTGGCGTCATCCTGCGTGGTCACCACCAGAAAACGCTCGCTTGGTAGAGGGAAGTGTAAAATGCAGGTATCACCATGCTGCACCACCGAAGAGACGGCATCTGGCAGGGTTGCATAAAGTGACGACAGCATGGCCCGTGCATGACTACCCGCGATACCTAACAGTACCGCATCATTTTTCCGTTCAATGGTAACTTTAGAGAACACCGCATATTTTTTCAGCTCGGTGAGTTGGCTATCACATACGCTGCTGCGTTGCAGATAGGCTAAGGCATCGCCATACTGAAATAGACGAATGGCACTCCACATTTTTCCTTTGGCGTCACAATGCGCGGTTAACTGATGCTGGTCCGACGGTAGAGCAAATACATCATTGCTGAGCTGCCCTTGTAAGTACTTACGATTATCTTCACCGTTCAGGGTCACCAGCGCCCAGTCTTCTAATGATATCAGCGTCAGCGACAAGTCGGGGGATGGACAGGCTAACTGAGAAGGTAGTGGGGATTTATAAGTCATAGGTACTCCAACATAAATAGAACGATATACAGATGAGTCTGGATAACGCATTCCGGGAACTGCCATATTGCGGCATTAAGCTGTGCATAGTTTACTTAACAATAACAAAATGCAGTATAAGAATCGTGGTTCTTTCTCTGGAAAGTTTTCCGTTAGTAAATGCTTTGCCTTGAATCCGGTTAAACACCCCGTTTCACCGAGTATAAGTCAGGTTTGACACAACAATTTCGATCCTTATAGCAAATTTAAGCTAACTTTATCTGTAGCCTTTCCCAAATCCGAGCCAAATTGTTACTCTACACCACCACGTAACCTGATATGAGTAAGCGTCATCATGGACATCAATAATAAAACCCGAATTCACTGGGCGTGTCGCCGCGGAATGCGTGAACTGGATATCGCCATCATGCCTTTTTTTGAGAATGACTATGACAGCTTGCCTGATACTGACAAGCAGGTCTTTATTCGTTTACTGGCGTGTGAAGATCCTCAACTGTATCGCTGGTTAATGAATCAGGCGATACCGGAAGAGGCCGATATGGCTCGTATGATCAAAATGATTCAGAAGAAAAATGCCGAACGTAGTGCTCTGGCATAGCGATATTCGGGTTTCTTGGAAAACCCAATGCATTTCACTGTTGATACACGGTGCCTTGGTGCTGCTCGTGTTACTCTCCCCGTGGAATGATGGCTATTGGCCGCTGTGGTTAACGCTGGTCACGCTGGTTATTTTTGACTGTTTGCGTAGCCAGCGCCATATACAGCGAATGCAGGGTGAGATGATCCTGCTGAGTAATTACGATATTCAATGGCATCGTGAGGAGTGGCAAATATCAGCGAAGCCAATGATGTTGAAGTGGGGTATCCTATTGAAGCTTACCTCTGTTTCGGGGAAATACTCGCGTCGCCGCGTTTGGTTAGCGATTGACAGTATGGATGCGGAAGCATGGAGCAGCTTACGCTTTCATCTTCTTCAGCTTGATAAACAATAGAATAAGCATTAAAAAATGATGGAAGGGCGTAAATGGCCCGAATGAAAGGATATGGGATAAGGTTATGTCACTAATTTGGCTGGTTGAAGATGAAGCAAGCATTGCGGATACCTTAATTTATACGTTAGAGACGGACGGTTTTGAGGTCCGCTGGTTTGAACGTGGCGAGCCAGTGCTAGAGGCCCTCAATCACAGTCGCCCGGCGTTAGCTATTCTTGATGTCGGGTTGCCAGATATTAATGGCTTTGACCTGTGCCGCCGTATGCTGGCTCAATCTGCCGATCTGCCGCTGATTTTTCTGACCGCCCGTAGCGAAGAACTGGATCGCATTGTTGGTTTGGAAATTGGTGCCGATGACTATATTGCTAAGCCTTTTTCTCCACGCGAGGTGAGCGCCAGAGTTCGAACTATCCTGCGTCGTCTAGAAAAACAGCAGCGTATGTTACCTAGCTATGGCGCATTTCGGCTGGACGAAGAGGGTGCCATCATCACCTTCTGCGGTCAGACCTTATTGCTAACGCGTTATGAGTTTCTGCTGTTAAGAACCCTGATTAAATCACCCCGCCGGGTATTCTCTCGTCAGCAACTGATGGATCTGGTATGGCAGGACGCAGAAGAGAGTCTGGATCGTACCGTCGATACCCATATCAAAACCCTAAGAGCTAAACTGCGCGCTGTATCAGAAGAAACCAACCCGATTCAGACCCATAGAGGCCTAGGATATAGCCTGAGTCCTGATAAATGAGAATCGGTTTTCGCCTATTGCTGGGCTTTTTTATGATTGTGGCAGTGGCTGCTTACTTCGTGATGAATATTTTTGTTCAGGAAGTAAAACCTGGCGTGCGGCGCGCAACGGAAGGCATGATGGTGGATACGGCTAATTTGCTGGCGCAAATTGCCGAGCAGGATATCCGTAACCGCAATCTGAGCAAGGGGCATATCGCTCAGGCTTTTCTCGATATTAATCGTACGCCGATTGGCGCACAGATTGACCATATCGTTAAAAACCGTATGGAATACCGGGTCTATATTACGGACAGCAAGGGTAAAGTCATTTTTGATTCCACCGGTGAAGCGCTGGGGCAGGATTACTCTCGCTGGAATGATGTCTATTTGACTCTGCGGGGAGCATACGGTGCACGTAGTACCCGTCTCGACCCTAGTGATGAAAGCACTTCGGTGATGTATGTAGCTGCACCGATTAAATCTGCTGACGGCAAGATTATCGGGGCGTTAACCGTATCTAAACCCAATCAGACCATGCAGCCAGTCATTCGCCGCAGTGAACGCCGTATGGAGATCGCTGGCGGTATTTTATTAGCTATTGCGCTGGTGATTGGCGCCGGTTTTGTGTGGTGGATCAACCGTTCTATCTCTCGGTTGGTACGTTACGCCAGTGAAGTGGCGGATGGTCATGCACCAACGTTACCGAAAATGGATAGCCCGGAATTATCCAGCTTGGCTCATGCACTGGAGAGTATGCGGGTTAAGCTGGAAGGTAAGGATTACATCGAAAAATATGTCCATACCCTGACCCATGAGCTAAAAAGTCCGCTGGCCGCCATTCGCGGTGCGGCAGAGATCCTACAGGAGATGCCTCCAAAGCCAGTGGCTCAGCGCTTTATCAGCAATATTCAGCAGCAGAATGAACGACTGCAACTGTTGGTTGACCGCATGCTGCAACAGGCTCAGGTAGAAAGCCGAGTGCGTCAGGAACTGGCCCCAGTAGATCTGGCGGAAGTCTTGCACAGCGTGATTGCCGCCAAAGAGGCGCAAATTACCCATCGTAGAATTCAGCTAACCAGCCAAATTGATGCCCCGGTTAGCGTTGGTGGCGATAAGCTGTTACTGGAACAAGCGTTTAGTAACCTATTGGACAATGCCTTAGACTTTACGCCAGAAGGGGGCAAGATAGCCATTAGCGGTGAGTTTATTGACAAGCATTACCGGATTATTGTGGTCGATAACGGCCCTGGCATGCCGGAATATGCTCTGGATAAGGTGTTCGACCGTTTCTACTCCCTTCCCCGTCCGGATAAAGAAAAAAGTACTGGGTTGGGGCTTAGCTTCGTGCGAGAAGTCGCATCCATTCATCAGGGAACCATTCGTCTAGTAAACGGCGAGCAGGGGGGGGCAAAAGCTATTTTTATCCTGCCGGTAAAAGAGAAATAAGTCATCTGATTCGATATAAACCAGCTAACTTCACACCGCCTTCACACAACATCATCATCTGTTCACGCAGCACATTTACCCTGACGCCATAATAGGAAACAGGAGTATGTAGTGATGTTCAAATCAACGTTATTTTGGAAAGTCTTTGTACTTATCGTACTAACATTATTAATGTTAGTACCCATTAACATGGTGCTGGAGATGATTGATGGTCGTAATCAATATCGGGAGAGCGTCATCCGCCAGATTGAAGATGGAACCAGCGGTGAACAGACGGTTATAGGGCCGATATTAGTGGTTCCCTATGTTCGTCTCGAGACAGAAATTGTCAGTGATGACAGCAAAAAGGGAAAAACAATAAAAAGAGTCAACCGGGTACAGGGGCAGAGTTACTACCTGCCGGATAATTTAGCGGTTGACGGTAGCGCAAATGTAGAACCCCGCAAGGTAGGTATCTATCAGACTCAGGTTTATCAGACTCAGCTACAATTTAAAGGCTCCTTCGGTAAAATGAGCTTGGTTAATGATGACAAAATTACCTATGAGAAACCTTATTTGGTATTAGCGCTGGCAGATTCTCGAGGGATCACCGCAGTGCCAACCGTCAAACTTAATCAACATCAGAGCGAGTTTGAATCGGGAACAAATTATTCACAATTACCTCAAGGAATGCATGCAGTCTTTCCTGAAGCGATACTGACCTCTCAACAGCCGCTGGATTTTGAATTTACCATCTCTTTACAGGGAACCGGTCAACTGGCGCTGATGCCGGTTGGGGCAACATCAACATTCAATCTTAGCGGCAACTGGCCGCATCCAAACTTCCTTGGGCAGTTCTTACCGAAAAAACGTGAAGTGACCGAGCAGGGCTTTACCGCCAGTTGGCAAAGCAGTTTTCTGGCCAATAATATTAATAACAACTTTGGTCGTTATGATATGAGCGATATTCGCCAAAGCCAGGCTCAGTCACGCTCATACAGCTATACTGAAGCGGAATACAGTAAAGATAGAGGAATGTCGACTATCCCAACCTTCAACACCAGCTTTATTGAGCCGGTTAATCATTACCAACTGAACACCCGCACGGTGAAGTACGCCATTTTGTTTATCAGTATGACTTTTGTTGCCTTTTTCCTGTTCGAAGTACTGAAATCACTGTCTATTCACCCTATGCAATATCTGCTGGTGGCTGCGGCGCTGATGGTGTTTTACGTTATTCTGTTAGCGCTTTCGGAACATATTGGTTTTGCCTGGGCTTACTGTATTGCTGCGGTAAGCTGTAGCAGCTTAATTGGCTTCTATTTAAGTGCAGTATTGAAAGGGATATGGCGTGGTATCAGTTTTGCCATCGGATTATTGATTTTGTACGCGGTGTTATACATCCTGTTGCAGTCTGAGGATAATGCCCTACTGTTGGGGGCGGGACTACTATTTATAGTATTGGCAGTCATCATGACATTGACTCGTCGTTTAGACTGGTACAAGGTTGCATCGCCAGCATCGCCAGCATCGCCAGCATCGCCAGCATCGCCAGCATCGCCAGCATCGCCAGCATCGCCAGCATCGCCAGCATCGCCAGCATCGCCAGCATCGCCAGCATCGCCAGTCGCATCAACGTCAGGTGGCGGTATGCAACCTTCCGGTGATGCTAATATCGAATCGGTGGCAGCGTATGATGAAGATAGTTTGGAACGAAGAAAATGTCGGTTATGGAAATAATATTTCTGAACGTATAGGTAGTCAGTAGTCAATTTTCCTCCCCCCGTATTTCAGCGAAAGTTTGAGTGCGGGGTTTTTGTACTTCAAAGTGTAGTTTTATGGGGAGTTTGGGGTAATTTAATCGCGGTTCCTAAATAATAAGCTCTGCATTTTCATTCAATTCAAATCATGCACTGAAAACTTCAAATACAGCTGCTATTCGCTATGTCTGCGAGCATTTCATAGTTTTTATTTTAATTAATTTATTTTAATATCAATGTGATAAATTTTTTTGTGCAATAGTGAAAGCTTCGAAAGTTAAAATCCCCCCTTTCTTTAGAAAATATTCACCACTGTAAAAACTAGTATTTTTGACAGGTAGAAAAGTCATGTAGACACCTTGTATAATTAATCGCCTTATAAATAGAAATTAAATAATAACCAACTTAAATCATACAATGGCTACAGTGTAATAAGCCGCTTCTTAAGCTTTACCGCTAGCCCCTTATAACGGATAAATGACCACGGACAGGGTATGCCTTTTAAAACCAATTCTAGTTTCGCTCATCGGAAGCGAGTTTTCCCGCCTGTTTGGCGTACAGCTTTGTTGCTGTCATTTGCTTTCTCGGCCCATTCAGCGCCGGAGTTGAACCGCATCAATGACCAGCAAATCATTAATCAGCAAGAGCGTCAAAAAGCACTGGAAGACCAACTCGCGCCGGAGCAGCCTGACGTGCGTATGGAACTGCCTGCGGGCAGCTCGGTCATCACGCAATTCCCCGAAGAGCAGAGTTGCTTTAGCATCCAACAGGTGACGTTAAGCGGCAGCGACTACTTAACCAACTGGCTCTTGTTGCAGCGGGTAGCCGACCAAGCTAAAGGGCAGTGTATCGGCGGTCAAGGCATTAACCTGTTGATGAGCGCCATTCAAAATCGGTTAGTGGACCGAGGCTATATCACCTCTCGGGTACTGGCTCCGCCGCAGGACTTGAACAGCGGTGAGCTGAAGCTGCAAATTTTAGAAGGCAACGTCAGCCATATCCGGTTTACGCCGGAAAGCGACAGTTATATTCAGTCGTTCAATACGCTGCCGGTCTCTGAAGGGGATTTACTCAACCTGCGTGATATTGAGCAAGGGATAGAGAACCTGCGTCGCGTTCCCACCGCGCAGGCGGACATCAATATGTTGCCCGGTCATGAACCGGGAGAAACCGATTTAGCCATTAGCTGGAAGCAGAGCCGCCACTGGCGACTGGGGGCTTCGCTGGACGATTCGGGCACCACCAGCACCGGTCGCTATCAGGGGGGATTAACCCTGTATGTGGATAACCCGCTTTCCCTCAACGATACCTTCTATATTTCTGGCGGTCATGACCTGCAATGGAAAAACGACCGGGGCAGCCATAACTACACCGCGAACTATTCCGTGCCTTACGGCTATTGGGGGCTGAATGTTACCACCAGCGCCTACAGCTACAACCAGAAGGTGGCCGGCCTGATTGAGAACTATGACTACAGCGGCGACAGCAACAACCTGACTTTTGGGCTGAGTCGTTTGCTGCATCGAGATGCCTCACAGAAAACCACCCTGACTTACGATGTGTTGATGAAATCGACCCGTAACTACGTGAATGACACCGAAGTTGAGGTTCAGCGCCGCAATACCTCCGCTTGGCGGTTGGGGTTACAGCATCGCCATTACATCTATGCCGCCACGCTGGATGCGGGGGTGAGCTATCAACAGGGAACCCGCTGGTTTGGCGCACAGCCTGCCCCGGAGGAGTACAGCGGTCTGGCGACGGCGCTGAGTAAAATCACCCAGCTTTCCGCTAATTTGGACGTGCCGTTCAGCCTGTTTGAACAGAAATTTAGCTTTCGCAGCCAGTACCAGCGCCAGCTCCCATCCTCAACCCCGCTGACCTCACAGGACCGCTTCTCCATTGGCGGTCGCTATACGGTGAGAGGTTATGACGGCGAACTGAGCCTGTCGGCTGACCGAGGGTGGTTTACCCGTAATGAACTGGCGTGGCAAACGCCGATGCCGTCGCAGGAACTCTATGTCGGGTTGGACTACGGCGAAGTGGGCGGTGGGGGAAGTGAATACCTGCTGGGGAAACATCTGGCGGGGGCGGCGCTGGGGCTAAGAGGCCATGTACTGAATACCAGCTATGACCTGTTTGCCGGTATTCCCACCTCAAAACCGGATGGCTTTAAGACGGACCCGGTGACGCTGGGGTTCAATTTGAACTGGCAGTATTAATCAGGCCGCAGGAATACGGAAGGTGTCTGATTTCAATTGAAAATGAAGACAGGTTCCCGATAACGGGAAGAAAAATATGAACCATCAGAAACAACAAACAAAAACAACAAACAAAAACAACAATCAACAACAATCAAAAACAATACAAAAAGACGTAAAAGGATTTTACCGATGAACAAGAATTTATACCGCGTAATTTTTAACCAAGCGCGTGGTCAGTTAATGGTGGTACCGGAGATTGCCGGTGCCCACACTGCGGGGGGAACGCCTCGCGCGTCGTCTGGCGGCGGACATCCCTTAAGCCAACTGATTGCCGGTCTTAAACCGCTGACGCTGTTGACCAGCCTGGCGTTAGGCCTGATGACCATTAGCCTGCCCGCTCAGGCGGATATCGTGGCGGACCACAGCGCGCCGGGCAACCAGCAGCCCACGGTCATCAGCAGCGCGAACGGCACACCGCAGGTCAATATTCAGACTCCCAGCGACGCGGGCGTATCGCGCAATACCTACAGCCAGTTCGATGTGGATAACCGTGGCGCTATCCTCAATAACTCAGCCGCGCCGGTACAAACCCAACTGGGCGGCTATGTTGACGGTAACCCGCAGGTGATACGCGGCGGGGCCAAAATCATTCTTAACGAAGTCAATTCCCGCGACCCAAGTCAGCTTAACGGTTATGTGGAAGTGGCGGGGCAAAAAGCGCAGGTGGTCATCGCCAACCCGTCAGGCATTACCTGTGACGGCTGTGGTTTTATTAACGCCAACCGCGCCACGCTGACTACCGGTACGCCGAATCTGGTCAATGGTCAACTGGAGGGCTACAACGTCCAACAGGGCAATGTGACCATTCAGGGCCGAGGCATGGACAGCAGCCAGCAAAGCTATACCGATATTATTGCCCGCTCAGTGCGTGTGAATGCGGGCGTCTGGGCCAATGAGCTTAACGTCGTCACCGGTAAGAACAAGGTCAGTGCCGATACCAGCCAGATTGAAAAACAGGGCGGCAATGAGGCGGGCAGCCCTCAATTCTCCGTGGATGTGGCGGTGCTAGGCGGCATGTACGCCAACAGCATTCGCATGGTGGGTACCGAAAACGGGGTGGGGGTTCACAACGCGGGGCATATCGGTACGCAGGCCGGGTCGGTGGTGGTGACAACCGACGGGCGGATTGAGAACAGCGGAACGATGAGCAGCGCCCAAGACCTGACCCTCTCTACGCCGGAAAGCCTGACTAACAGCGGAACGCTATTTGGTAAAAATACGGTTCAGATTAACGCGCAGGGGGATATCGTTAACACCGCCGCTGGGCAAATGGGGACTAACGGACAGCTTGACGTCACCACGCAGGGTAGCCTGACCACGCAAGGCGTGATGGCGGCGGATGGCAACACCACGGTGAGCAGCCGTCGCGGCCTGAATAACGGCGGAACTGTCTCTGCCGGTCAGACACTCCGGGTCTCGGGCGCCAGCATTGATAACAGCGGGACGTTGCAGGGCAAAGGGCGCACTGCCATCAGCACACCGGGGTACATCAACCAGACCGCCAGCGGAAAAATCAGCAGCACGGGCTTTTTAAGCCTCGACAGCGGCGACTGGATGACCAGCTACGGCAGTATTTACTCGGCGGACGCGGCTTCGATTTCAGTTCAAAATGCCCTGTTTAACGGCGGGACTCTGGATACCGGACTGGGGCTGACCCTGTCGGCCAGCCATATCAACAACGCCGGGGCAATTTATGCCGGTAGCGATGTGCAGGCGCAAAGCCGCAGCGACCTGCTCAATAGCGGAACCCTCGGCTCTGACCGGGATATCACCCTGAATGCGGCGGGAGCGTTTGCCAGCAGCAATACGCTGTATGCTAAAGGCGATGTGCGGTTAGCGGCGGGCAGCACCGTCAGTAATAACGGAACCTTGGCGGCAGATGGTCATCTGAGCTTAACCACCCCGGGCGCGCTGAACAATAACGGCACGCTGTACAGTAAAGGCAACCTGACCTTAAGCGCGGACCAGTCGGTGACCAGCTATGGTGGCATCGGTGCTGACGGCGAACTGAGTCTGAGCACCGACGGAACGCTGTTTAATAACCAAATGCTGTACGGCAAAGGCCAGACTACCCTGAAAACCGGTGGCGATGTCACCAACCTCGGGGTGATAGGCTCGGATAGCCGATTGTCCCTGACCACCCCGGGCAACCTGCTGAATACCGGCACCCTGTATAGCGGTGGCCCGATGACGGTCACGACCAACGGTCGCATCACCAACGGCGGCACCGTCAACAGCGGCAGTGATTTAATCCTGACTGGCCAAAATTCCCTGTATAACGGCAACACGATTTACGCCAAAGGCCATGCGAACCTCAATATTAGCGGCGCGGTCACCAATGACGGCACCATCGGCGCTGACCGTAACCTGACGCTCAAGGCCGGTGAGGACACCCTCAATAACGGCACGTTGTACAGTCAGGGCGCGGGGAAATACCTCACCGAGGGCAGCTTTACCAACAACCGCCTGCTGCGCAGCGAAGATACGCTGTCGGTGGAGGTGGGCGGCAGTCTCCTCAATGACGCGGATATCTACGCGTCTGCCGGGCTTGATTT
Source organism: Limnobaculum parvum (assembly GCF_003096015.2). Taxonomy (NCBI): domain Bacteria; kingdom Pseudomonadati; phylum Pseudomonadota; class Gammaproteobacteria; order Enterobacterales; family Budviciaceae; genus Limnobaculum; species Limnobaculum parvum. The sequence continues at coordinate 736,804 of NZ_CP029185.2, forward strand.
CAGCGCCGGACAGCGCATGGATAACCATGCTCAGATATACAGCGGCGGGGCACTGAACCTGCACGCCATCGGGGATATCAGCAACACCTCGGTGCTGGCGGCATTCAGCGATATGACGCTGTCGACCACCCACTTTAGCAATGGCAGCAATGCGCTGTTGGCCTCCGGTGTACAAAGCAACGGTCAACGGGTCAATACCGGTGATATCACCCTTGTCAGCGCACAGCCTGCGGATTTACAGGGCCAGGTCTTGGCCTCTGGCACCTTTAACGTGGATGCGAACGGCATCAATCTGGCTGACGGACTGGTGAGCGCGGGCGCGATGAATTTACAGGGGCACGGGGGTGAGATAAACACCGACCGGGCTCAACTTTACGTGAACAATGCGTTCACTGCACAAACCACCGGTCACTGGAGCAACCTTGGCGGTCAGCTGTACGCCGGTGATATGCAGCTCAAAGCGGGGTCGTTGACCAACGATGCGGCGGGGATTATCAGCGCGCAGTCCACCAACCTCACCCTGAATGGCCTGTTAAGCAACCGGGGGCTGATTGATGGGCTATTGACCCGTTTACAGGCCAGTCAAATCGATAACTATGGCACCGGTCGCATTTACGGCACGTGGTTGGGGTTACAGGCGGATGTTATCAACAACCGGGAAGAAGGCAGCACGGCCGCCACTATCGCCGGTCGTGAAACGCTGGATATGGGCGCAGGAACCTTAAACAACTACACTCATTCGCTGATATTCAGCGGCGGTAATATGTCCATCGGCCGATTGTTGGATGACAACGGCAACGCCACCGGTATGGGTGGAACGTTGAATAACCACAGTGCGACCATAGAAGCATTAGGGGATTTACGGTTGTCGGTGGGAGTGGTGAATAATGTTAATGACCACTTTAGCACCGAAGTGCGTGAAATTTCGCGCGAAGATTTTCATGATTTTACTCTCAAAGGGTCCGTCAACCGCTATACCTTAAATGAATTGAGTTTCTACAAAGACGGTAACGGCATCAAAAATATCCTCTCACCAGAAAACCCTACCTGGGGTAAGGATAACTTCTATGAGTACATCTACACCCGTATAACCAAAGAAACGGTTATCAGCGAAACTGACCCGGCTAAAATTTTAGCCGGTGGTAATTTGCTGATGACTGCGGATACGGTGAATAACGATAAAAGCCAGATAGTGGCAGGTAACGTACTTAATATTGCGGCCAACACCTTGAATAACACGGAAGTGACCGGCACTCGTACGATAGATGAAATTGGTAAAGTGACGCATTGGTCGCGTCAGAGAAGGAGTGGTAAAGATAAACAAAAAAAGCCGACCACCGATTATATTCCTGCACAGGTAGTTCAATCCATCACGCTAAAACCGTCTGAAACCCTGAGCAATACTCTACCCAACGGTAGTGGAACATCAATTGCCGGTCGTCAGGAAGGTATCACGCCAAATGCCAATATCAATGGTATCAATATTGAGCGGGTAAATATTCAACTGCCGGGTGAGGACGGTATGAAGGATGTCGGCGTGGTGACCCGTCCACCGAGTCTGAATCTGACATTACCGAATGCCAGCCTGTATAAAGTCAATCCGGCGGTAGGTAGTCGCTATTTAATCGAAACCGACCCTCAATATACCCAACTTAAGCGCTGGCTGGGTTCGGACTATATGACCAGCCGTTTAAAGGCTGACCCGAACAATATGCATAAGCGTTTAGGCGATGGTTACTATGAGCAGACGCTTATCCGTGAGCAGGTCATCAACCTGACCGGACAGCGCTTTTTAAACGGTTACGCCAATGACGAAGAGCAATATATGGCGCTGATGAACAGCGGCGTGGAGTTTGCTCAGAAGTATCCTCTGTCATTAGGTATCGCGCTGACGCCAGAGCAGATGGCTAACCTGACTTCAGACATCGTCTGGCTGGTCAGCCGTGACGTGACCTTACCGGATGGCAGTGTCCAGACGGTATTGGTGCCGCAGGTGTATGCCATGATTAGGCCGCAGGATATTGACGGCAGCGGTGCCTTGTTATCTGGGAAACAGGTTAACTTGCAACTGACCAATGATTTGGTGAATCAGGGGCGCATTCTGGCGGGGGATAAGCTGAATGTGCTGGCGCAGAATATTCAAAATCAGGGCGGTAGCATCAGCGGCAATAATGTGATGTTGCTGGCGAATAACGATATTAATAATATCGGTGGGTTGATGCAGGGCTTTGACAGCCTGAGGCTTCAGGCCGGGCATGATATTAACCTCATCACCACCACCACGCAGGGAGAAAAGGCGGGTCGCAATGGCTCTTCCCATACGGCTATCAATCAGGTGGCAGCCCTTGCGGTTAATAACGACAACGGCACATTACAGCTTTCGGCGGGTCACGATATTAATCTGACGGCGGCGCTGCTGAGCAACGCGGGTCAGAACAGTGATACGACCATCGAGGCGGGTCATAATCTGAATCTGAGTACCGTGACGGAAGAGAAGCAGCGCAGTTATGTCTGGGATAAGGATAACTATCGTCACGAGGGAAGTTCACAGGATGTCGGGACCCAAATTACCGGTGGTGGCAATATCACACTGGCGGCGAAAAATGACGTCAATGCCAGAGCATCTCAGGTAGAGTCAGGCGGTCAACTGGCGGTTGTTGCCGGAAACGATATTAATATTATGGCAGGTCAGTCATCAGCGCATCTGGACGAGCATACTAAATCCAGTGGCAAAGGTGGTGGTGGTATGACTAAAGTCACCAATGAGTCGCACAGTAAGCTGGATTATCAGTATGCTGAAAGCAGTCGCTTTGACGGTAACAGTGTAGTGATGAATGCCGGTAATAACCTGTTGGTTCACGGAAGTGAAGTGATTGCCACCAATGACCTGACGCTGAAAGCGGGTAATAACCTGACCATCACCAGTGCACAGGAGACCAGTGATGAACGGCGGATGGAGCGTGAAACTAGGTCCGGCCTGATGGGCAGTGGGGGCATTGGCTTTACCGTTGGTAAGATAGATGAAAAATCCACCAATACTGTCCACGGTATCAGTAATGTAGGGAGTACCATTGGCAGCACTAACGGTAGTGTCAGTCTGAGCGCAGGAAATAATCTCGCGGTCAAAGGCTCAGACGTTGTCGCCCAGCAAGACATCAGCCTGACGGGTAAAAACGTCACCGTTGAGTCAGTGGAAAACCAGACCCACATTCAGGACAAGTACGAACGTACCCAGTCGGGCGTGACCGTTGCGCTGTCTGGTGCGGTGGGTGGTGCACTGAATGCGGCGGTGACCGAAGCGAAACAGGCGCAGGAAACTCACGACAGCAAAATCAAGGCGCTACAGGAAATCAAAGCGGCGCTGTCGGCGGTGCAGGCCGTACAGGCCGGGATGATGGACTTGCCCAAAGACAGCGAAGGGTTTGTGGGTATCAGTATTTCGGGCGGTGCTCAGCGTACTGAATCCACCACCGACACCAAGATACGGGCGGCACAGGGTTCGACCATTGCGGCGGGGAATAATCTGTCGATTACCGCCACCGGTAACGGTGAGAAAGGGGTGGATGGCGATATCACCCTTAAAGGCTCCGCCATCAATGCGGGGAATAATATGTTGCTTGACGCCAACCGGGACGTTAACCTGCTGGCCTCGGCGAACACCCAGAAAACCGACAGTGAGAACAAGAGCTACGGCGGTAACGCCGGGGTCAGTTTTGGTATTGGCGGGGGTAAAAACGGCCTGCGCTTCTTTGCCGATGCGAACTTTTCCCAGGGGAATATGCATGCAGACGGTCTGTACTGGACGGAGAGTCAGCTTGAGGCCGGTAATAACCTGACCATCATCAGCGGTCGGGATACCAATCTGATTGGTGCACTGGCGAAAGGGGATTCCGTCACGATGGACGTGGGTCGTGACCTGACCGTTCGTTCATTGCAGGACACCGACGATTACAGCTACGAGCAATACTCACTGAATATTGCCGGCAGCTACGGCACCGGTTTCGACGGCAGTCTGGGCTTCACGATGGACAAGATGGACAGCACGTGGGCCAGCGTCAATGAACAGAGCGGGATTTACGCGGGTCAAGGCGGTTATGACATTACCGTCGGTAAGCACACCCAGTTAGACGGGGCGGTGATTGCCTCGGAAGCCACGCCAGAACTGAACAATCTGGACACCGGCACGTTGGGTTGGAGCGATATCAAGAACCGAGCGGATTATGACGTCAGCCATGTGTCGATGAGTATCGGCTCGGGCGGTGGTGCCCCGTTTGGGTTCCCGGGCGTACCGGGTACGCCTATCGTGGTGGCTTACGGCGATAGCGCCAGTAGCACGACCCATGCGGCGATAGCGGATGGCAATATCACTATTCGCGACCAAAACAATCAGCAGCAAGACATCAGCCGTATCAGTCACGATACGGAGAATGCCGCCAATCCGCTGGATAAGATTTTTGATGCCGATGAGCAGATGCGAAATCTGGAAGCGATAGGTCTGGCGGGGCAGATAGTGTCGCAGGTGACGACCATTGCGACCAATATTGGGGTGAAGGCGGCGCAGGATGAGGCACATGCTAAGGCGGATGCACAAAAAGACTCAGCGGCGAATGACCCGGCCATCATTGCACAGGCGAGAGCCGATTTGTCTAAAGCGGGTAACGACAATCCGACGCAGGAAGAGCTCAATAAAGCCACCTACGATGTGGTGTATCAGGCTGAGTTTAAGATTGCCAATAAAGCGCAGATGGAGAAGTACGGCACGGGCAGTGATGTACAGCGGGCTATTCAGGCTGCGGGTGCCGCACTGACGGTAGCGATGGGCGGTGGTAGTGTTGGGAATGCGGCTGCGGCGGCTTCAGCACCTTATCTGGCTCAGGGCGTGAAAGTGCTGACCGAAGGGCCTGAAATGAAGGACAAGGCCATTAACGCAATTGCACATGCGATTATCGGTGCCGCAGTGGCTCAGGGGAGTGGTAATAGCGCGGCTTCCGGAGCTATTGGTGCCGCCAGCGGTGAAATCATTGCACAGACCATTACGCAATATCTGTACGAAGGTAAAAAGCCGGAAGAACTAACAGAAGAGCAGCGTCAGGCGGTTGCTGCGTTGTCGATGATAGCATCGGGCGCGATTGGTGGTGTGGTCGGAGATAGTACTGAATCGGCTGCCACTTCTGCTAATGCAGGGTATAACGCGGCGGTCAATAACCACCTGACGACAGGTGAAAAACAGGTTCTTGATCGTAAAGAGAAGGAATATGCCTCAACCTGTCAGGGGGGCAATGCTGGAAGTGGTGCCTGTCAGGAGCTGAAGCAAGATATTGATAAGCTGAAAGAGAAAGGCAGCAGCATTGATAAAGTTGAAGAGAATGAATTTGGCCCTGATTTTCAACTTGCTGGCACGGAGCAAATTGACCACAAACCGGGCGATGTTGTTAGCTGTGTAGGCTCCAGTAATGGGTTCTGTGTTGTTACCGAGCAATCAACCAGCAATGGCAAAGAATGGATTTTAGCTGAGGCTAATGAGGTTCAGGCCATTGCGGCTAAACATCAGAATGGAGATGCAGAAGCATTTATTAAGGAGCTGGGTGCGGCTTACTTTAATGCAGGGTGTGGTACTCCAGGGGGGCTTGGTATATCTGCCGTATGTCAGACATACTCTGCAGCGGGTGGTGCAAACCCGATTGATGGCAAGGTGCCTACGGATGGCGATCGGTTGCTGTGGGCGATGGAGGCGGCAACAAATACTGCTGGTACAGTGTTGACAATCAACCAGTCCCTCAGTCTGAATTATAAGGCTAATATCGCTGAGCATCTGGCCAATTTTGATGGTTTTACACAGAGTAGAGGGATTAAAGGTGGGCATAATGCGAATTCATTTTATGATTCTGTGAAACAGTATGGTGTACAAATTGTTAGCGAAACTCCAACGGGAACACCAGGAATTACTACAATAGAATATCGAATACCTGCTAAACATCCTCAAACAGGTGAAATTACTCATTATAAAGGTGATGGGAGTGAACCTTTCAAAAAGACTATTTATGATCCTAAGATATTTACTGATCAGAAAATGTTGACGCTAGGTAAACAGGCTGCAGCAAAAGCATATAAAGATGCAATGTTGAGCCCTAAAGGAATAGCTGACGCTACTGTAGGCGGAGTAACGTTTAGAGTATACGTCGATAAGGCAACCGGCGTTGTTAGAAACTTCCACCCAAAATAGAATACTTATGAAAACTTTATTTACTTTGTCTGATATTAACTCTGGTTTGAATAGCATTATTACAACTTATTTTGACATTATGTATAGCGATGGTGATTTTTTAAGAGCAATCGAGCTATTATCTCAAAAAGGTGCACTGAATACTGATGGCGCGTATTGTCACTTTCCTGATATGGATAGTTATGATGAAGAGGAACACTTTGAAGGTGTTGAATTTGCTGTTGGTTATCCACCAGAGGAAGACGATATAGTTATAGTAAGTGAAGAGATCTGCTATAAATATGTCAGGCTGGCTTGTGAAAAATATCTCCAGCTACATCCGAAAGATACTGAAAAAGTTAATACTCTACTGGCTAAAATGCCGTAATAAAAAGCTCCCGACTATATATTTTGGTCGGGAGCTTTGTTTTAACCGTCAGCTAGTAATATCCGCCTCAATCACCATCCGCCCCCGCTCAGTGGTCACGGTCACCGCCTGCCCGGGGGTAAATCCTAATGCTTCCAGCCATTTACCGCTGATTTTAAGTTGTGGGCTGGGTTGAGTCTTACCGCCATTGGGGACATATCCCACGGTGTAATGACGGGGTTGTGGTAGTTTTGCTTTAACCGTCTGTTTTGATTTACAATCGCTTTTAGCCATAGTAACTGACCTCATCTCTGTCCAAGTTGCTTGTGGTTAGCGGTTGTTGTGAGCTGTGAACTCACTTCAACCGTGCTCTATTTTTGTCTAACTAATACTTCTGTTAGTAAATCTATTAATGCAGTATCCAGACGTATATCTGGGTATTTGTACATTATTGTTTTTGCTACTTTCTGAATATACACTGGTATATACCATTTCTATTATCATTATGGGTATATACATTGTCAATACCGGATAAGCGTTCTCCTCAATTCCCTATGCGCCTGAGTGCAGAGTTTCGCGATCAACTTGAAGCTGAAATGAAAAAAGACGGTGATACATCACTGGCAACATGGATAAAGCGAATTTTACGTAAAGAGCTTCAATCAAGAGGTATTGAGCCAAAAGGTTGAACGAGCCTGTAATTTAATTTGAGCTTAATGTTGGAGGGCTAAGTATCACTTTTGTAAACTAAAAGCCTTAATGTTTGTATACCTAATGGCACCTTATCAAAAAGGTCGGGTGTTATTTTGTAGTTCCTTTGCTTTACCTGCTTTGCGACTCACACATCGACTTTAACTATAAAAATTAAATGTGGCCTATGGTGACAGCGCCAGTAGCACGACCCATGCGGCGATAGCGGACGGCACGTTGACCATTCGTGACCAAAACAATCAGCAGCAGGATATTGCCAAGCTCAGCAATGACACGGCTAACGCAGCCAATCCGCTGGATAAGATTTTTGATGCCGATGAGCAGATGCGTAATCTGGAGGCAATTGGTCTGGCGGGGCAGATTGTTTCGCAGGTGACGACCATTGCGACCAATATTGGGGTGATGAACGCACAGGACCAAGCCCGTGCCGAAGCAGATGCCAATAAGGATGCCGCGTCTAAAGACCCGGCTATCATCGCGCAGGCGAGAGCTGATTTAGCTAAAGCCGGTAATGAGAACCCAACGCAGGAAGATTTAAACAAAGCGACCTACGCGGTTATCTATCAGGCTTCTTATGACAAATTCTACGAAAAGGAAATGGAGTTCTACGGCACCGGCAGCAATGTTGGCCGAGCGATACAGGCAGCCGGTGCAGCGCTGACGGTAGCGATGGGCGGTGGTAGTGCGGGGAACGCCGCCGCGGCGGCTTCGGCCCCGTTACTGGCTCAGGGCGTGAAGAGACTGGCGGATACGAATTTCCCGGTGGATAAAGAGCATCCGGATAACGCTAATCTGTTTGCCAAAGTTATCGGTCATGCCATCGTCGGTCTGGCGGTTGCGGAAGGTTCGGGCAATAGCGGTATGGCGGGTGCGTTAGGAGCCGCCAGCGGAGAGCTGATAGCGAAGACGATAGCGGAAGAATATTACAAAACCGATCCGGAAAAACTGACAGAAGCCCAGCGTCAATTTATTGCCAATATGACCTCAATCGCCACCGGTGTAGCGGCTGGTTTAGTGGCTGATAATACGGCGGATGCGGGAACGGCGGCTAGTGCAGCGTATAATTCTGCTACTAACAACTACCTTAGCCAGCCGGAAAAGACCGATCTTGATTTAGCGAAGCAGAAACTTAACGACCCGGATCCTTTAGTGCGTGAAAAAGCACGTCAGGATTACGACCAGTTGATGGAGAAAGATATTTCCAGCGATCAGGCCGTAATAGATGCCTGTGGTAATGGTCAGGCGGGAAGTGCAGGTTGTGCCAGTGCCAGACAGGATGCGGCGGCAGCGAAGGATAGCTATGAAACGGGTTCGTATAACTCTCAGGCCAAAAAACAGTATGCTGACGCTTATGGTCAAATTGTTAGCCTGTTAAATAGCACGACGGTAGATGCCGAGCATAAAGAGCAAGTTACCGATGGTCTGGCTCGTTACTTTATGGCGGTAACGGGCGTAGATTACGAGACAGCTCGGGGTTATGCCGATACCAAACAAGGTATGGATATTCTTGTTGCGTCTTTGGCGCTGAAAGATAACCTACAAGCCGCACATTCGTATCTGGCGGCAGAAGGGGCAGTATCACAGGCTAATGCAGCAAAAAGTGCGTCAAAAACTTCTTATAACTGGTCTTCAGGTGAGGGCGCGTTTAGTCCGAAATCAAACGGGAAAATTGTTGATGTTGAGTATCCCGGTGGTAAGTATGATGGTAATTCGTTGCCTTATGGTAAAAATACATCGACAGGATCAAAGACAGCTGACAGCACAGCAGGAGAGAAACTTGCTGGTCCGACGGAAAGTTGGGGGAGTTATACTAGCAAAGAACAATATATTCAGAGTCTGACTCCGACCGAACATACTATTGTGCCTTCACGGAAAGCCCCTCAAAATTATATACCAAATTCAGTATATGAAGTGTCACGAGCTGATGGGACAAAAAGTATTACGTATTATGATGATAAGGGAAGAACTTTTTCTAGAGAGGATTATGGACAACAGAAAACACATGGTCAGTTAGGCTATAATACTGATGGGAGCGTTCCTCCTCATGAACATACTATAACTTACAGCGAACGAGGTTTTGTTGATACCAGACAGTATCGCTTAATAGATAGTAATGGTAAGGCTGTAGGTCCGTGGATACCTGAAAACTAGAGATATAATTATGTCGAATGATGTTAGTGGTTATATTACCCCGGCTCTTACCAGAGAGGTTAAAGATATATTGGAACATTATATCTCTCAGAGAGAGATCGGAATCTATAAGATTCGTAAAGATGAATTGTATAATTTTCCTTTAGATATGTTACCTGTAGATGATGCATTTATGTTTTCAATTGGGGATCGACCAGGATACCCTAATGCTACATATTTAATTGATTATTATGAATATGATCCAATTTCATCGAATACTGGTTTCCCGTTTGGAGGAAAAGATAGACTCACTATACTTCTAGATACATTCGTGGATATGATTAAAATAACGAACGCAAAGAAGATGGTTGTAGCGCTGACTGATTGCAACCAGATTGAGACAATAAAGAAGATAAAACTATCTGATTTGTATGATGTTATTTATTCTGATTTTGAGGAGCATCAAGGGCCAACCGATACACTCTACGAAATTACGGTTTAGCTAATGTCTGCAATCCCGGTCAGTTCACAAACTGACCGGGAATATATATAAAATTCCCCAAGCTAAATATAGAAAATCCCACCCGATAAAAGCGTTACCCCGATACCCGCTCTTTGACGTTCAGTTACAGTACTGAACGGGTAAACATTCAACTGCCGGGTGAGAACGGTATGAAGGACGTCAGCGTGGTGACCCATCCACCGAGCCTGAATCTGATATTACCCAATGCCAGTCTGTATAAAATCAATCCGGCGGTAGGTAGTCGCTATTTAATCGAAACCGACCCTCAATATACCCAACTTAAGCGCTGGCTGGGTTCGGACTATATGACCAGCCGCTTACAGGCTGACCCGAACAATATGCACAAACGTCTGGGGGATGGTTACTATGAGCAGCGGCTGATTAGCGACCAGATAATTAACCTAACCGGACAGCGCTTTTTAAACGGCTACGCCAATGACGAAGAGCAATATATGGCGCTGATGAACAGCGGCGTGGAGTTTGCTCAGAAGTATCATCTGTCATTAGGTATCGCGCTGACGCCAGAGCAGATGGCTAACCTGACTTCAGACATCGTCTGGCTGGTCAGCCGTGACGTGACCTTACCGGATGGCAGTATCCAAACGGTTCTGGTGCCGCAGGTGTATGCCATGATTAGGCCGCAGGATATTGACGGCAGCGGTGCGCTTTTGGCCGGTAAGCAGGTCAATTTGCAACTGACCGGTGATTTGGTCAATCAGGGGCGCATTCTGGCGGGGGATAAGCTGAATGTGCTGGCGCAGAATATTCAAAATCAGGGCGGTAGCATCAGCGGCAATAATGTGATGTTGCTGGCGAATAACGATATTAATAATATCGGTGGGTTGATGCAGGGCTTTGACAGCCTGAGGCTTCAGGCCGGGCATGATATTAACCTCATCACCACCACCACGCAGGGAGAAAAGGCGGGTCGCAATGGCTCTTCCCATACGGCTATCAATCAGGTGGCGGCCCTTGCGGTTAATAACGACAACGGCACATTACAGCTTTCGGCGGGTCACGATATTAATCTGACGGCGGCGCTGCTGAGCAACGCCGGTCAGAACAGTGATACGACCATCGAGGCGGGTCATAATCTGAATCTGAATACCGTGACGGAAGAGAAGCAGCGCAGTTATGTCTGGGATAAGGATAACTATCGTCACGAGGGAAGTTCACAGGATGTCGGGACCCAAATTACCGGTGGTGGCAATATCACACTGGCGGCGAAAAATGACGTCAATGCCAGAGCATCTCAGGTAGAGTCAGGCGGTCAACTGGCGGTTGTTGCCGGAAACGATATTAATATTATGGCAGGTCAGTCATCAGCGCATCTGGACGAGCATACTAAATCCAGTGGCAAAGGTGGTGGTGGTATGACTAAAGTCACCAATGAGTCGCACAGTAAGCTGGATTATCAGTATGCTGAAAGCAGTCGCTTTGACGGTAACAGTGTAGTGATGAATGCCGGTAATAACCTGTTGGTTCACGGAAGTGAAGTGATTGCCACCAATGACCTGACGCTGAAAGCGGGTAATAACCTGACCATCACCAGTGCACAGGAGACCAGTGATGAACGGCGGATGGAGCGTGAAACTAAGTCCGGCCTGATGGGCAGTGGGGGCATTGGCTTTACCGTTGGTAAGATAGATGAAAAATCCACCAATACTGTCCACGGTATCAGTAATGTAGGGAGTACCATTGGCAGCACTAACGGTAGTGTCAGTCTGAGCGCAGGAAATAATCTCGCGGTCAAAGGCTCAGACGTTGTCGCCCAGCAAGACATCAGCCTGACGGGTAAAAACGTCACCGTTGAGTCAGTGGAAAACCAGACCCACATTCAGGACAAGTACGAACGTACCCAGTCGGGCGTGACCGTTGCGCTGTCTGGTGCGGTGGGTGGTGCACTGAATGCGGCGGTGACCGAAGCGAAACAGGCGCAGGAAACTCACGACAGCAAAATCAAGGCGCTACAGGAAATTAAAGCGGCGCTGTCGGCGGTGCAGGCCGTACAGGCCGGGATGATGGACTTGCCCAAAGACAGCGAAGGGTTTGTGGGTATCAGTATTTCGGGCGGTGCTCAGCGTACTGAATCCACCACCGACACCAAGATACGGGCGGCGCAGGGTTCGACCATGGCGGCGGGGAATAATCTATCGATTACCGCCACCGGTAACGGTGAGAAAGGGGTGGATGGCGATATCACCCTTAAAGGCTCCGCCATCAATGCGGGGAATAATATGCTGCTTGACGCCAACCGGGACGTTAACCTGCTGGCGGCGGCGAACACCCAGAAAACCGACAGTGAGAACAAGAGCTACGGCGGTAACGCCGGGGTCAGTTTTGGTATTGGCGGGGGTAAAAACGGCCTGCGCTTCTTTGCCGATGCCAACTTTTCCCAGGGGAATATGCATGCAGACGGCCTGTACTGGACGGAGAGTCAGCTTGAGGCCGGTAATAACCTGACCATCATCAGCGGTCGGGATACCAATTTGATTGGTGCACTGGCGAAAGGGGATTCCGTCACGATGGACGTGGGTCGTGACCTGACCGTTCGTTCATTGCAGGACACCGACGATTACAGCTACGAGCAATACTCACTGAATATTGCCGGCAGCTACGGCACCGGTTTCGACGGCAGTCTGGGCTTCACCATGGACAAGATGGACAGCACGTGGGCCAGCGTGACTGAACAGAGCGGGATTTACGCGGGTCAAGGCGGTTATGACATTACCGTCGGTAAGCACACCCAGTTAGACGGGGCGGTGATTGCCTCGGAAGCCACGCCAGAACTGAACAATCTGGACACCGGCACGTTGGGTTGGAGCGATATCAAGAACCGAGCGGATTATGACGTCAGCCATGTGTCGATGAGTATCGGCTCGGGCGGTGGCGCACCGTTTGGATTCCCGGGCGTACCGGGTACACCTATCGTGGTGGCCTATGGTGACAGCGCCAGTAGCACGACTCATGCGGCGATAGCGGACGGCACGTTGACCATTCGTGACCAAAACAATCAGCAGCAGGACATCAGCCGTATCAGTCACGATACGGAGAATGCCGCCAATCCGCTGGATAAGATTTTTGATGCCGATGAGCAGATGCGTAATCTGGAAGCGATAGGTCTGGCGGGGCAGATAGTGTCGCAGGTGACGACTATTGCGACCAATATTGGGGTGAAGGCGGCGCAGGATGAGGCGAAGGCCAGCATGGAGGCGGCATCGAAAGACCCCGCTATTCAGGCACAGGCCAGAGAGAATTTAGCGAAGCAGGATATCGAAAACCCAACGCAGGAGCAGTTGAATAAAGCTACCTACGATGTGGTGTACCAGGCGGCCTATGAAGAGCAAATGAAGACTTACGGTACCGGCAGCAATGTTGGCCGAGCGATACAGGCAGCCGGTGCGGCACTGACGGTAGCGATGGGCGGTGGTAGTGCAGGGAATGCGGTGGCTGCGGCTTCTGCGCCGCTCTTAGCTCAGGGCGTGAAACGGTTGGCGGATGACAATTTCCCAGTGGATAAAGAACATCCGGATAACGCTAATCTGTTTGCCAAAGTTATCGGTCATGCCATCGTCGGTCTGGCGGTTGCGGAAGGTTCGGGCAATAGCGGTATGGCGGGTGCGTTAGGAGCCGCCAGCGGAGAGCTGATAGCGAAGACGATAGCGGAAGAATATTACAAAACCGATCCGGAAAAACTGACAGAAGCCCAGCGTCAATTTATTGCCAATATGACCTCAATCGCCACCGGCGTGGCGGCTGGTTTAGTGGCGGATAATACGGCAGATGCGGGGATGGCGGCTAGTGCGGCGTATAATTCTGCTACTAACAACTACCTTAGCCAGTCGGAAAAGACCGATCTTGATTTAGCGAAGCAGAAACTTAACGACCCGGATCCTTTAGTGCGTGAAAAAGCACGTCAGGATTACGACCAGTTGATGGAGAAAGATATTTCCAGCGATCAGGCCGTAATAGATGCCTGTGGTAATGGTCAGGCGGGAAGTGCAGGTTGTGCTAGTGCCAGACAGGATGCGGCAGCAGCGAGGGATAGCTATGAAACGGGTTCGTATAACTCTCAGGCCAAAAAACAGTATGCTGACGCTTATGGTCAAATTGTTAGCCTGTTAAATAGCACGACGGTAGATGCCGAGCATAAAGAGCAAGTTACCGATGGTCTGGCTCGTTACTTTATGGCGGTAACGGGCGTAGATTACGAGACAGCACGGGGTTATGCCGATACCAAGCAAGGTATGGATATTCTTGTTGCGTCTTTGGCGCTGAAAGATAACCTACAAGCCGCACATTCGTATCTGGCGGCAGAAGGGGCAGTATCACAGGCTAATGCAGCAAAAAGTGCGTCAAAAACTTCTTATAACTGGTCTTCAGGTGAGGGCGCGTTTAGTCCGAAATCAAACGGGAAAATTGTTGATGTTGAGTATCCCGGTGGTAAGTATGATGGTAATTCATTGCCTTATGGTAAGACTCCGGTAATAGAAGAAAAAGGTAATGAGATTGTCACTTTTTACCATGGTGCTAGTAGCGAAAATGCTTCACTAATTAAAACAAACGGAATTAATCTTTCTGCTGGTAATCCTCAGGCCGATTTTGGTAGAGGTTTTTATATGACTACTTCAAAAGAAGAAGCATTGATGTCTGCGGGGAGAATTTTCAAGGGCGCAGGAGTATATGATGTTGTTGAATTTAATGTACCAATTCAGGAAATAAAAACGTTATCTGCGCTTGAGTTCAAATCTGCAAATGAAACATGGCAAGACTTTGTGAGATTTCATAAAGAAAATGGCCCAGATGAGCTTTTGCACGCTGGAAAACCTTATGATTTAGTTACTGGGCCATTATTTCGACGTGAATCTAAAGGGGGGGCGATACCATGGGATAATCGACTTCCACAAACTAGTATTCATACAGAAAAAGCTGTTGATCTTTTTAATATTTATATGAATAAGGACAAATGATGAAGCCAATGTTACCTACGGATGATGACACAAATATATTTTTTGACAAAGTAGTCTTCTTATTACAAGATAACTTTGGATATTCTGAAGTTATGGCGTCAAATTTAGTTCATGAATATTATGAATTTTTTAGAGATGCAGAGTCATGTGATAGTATCAATGTGCCTGTACAAGATGATGATTTCTTTTTCCATGAAAGTGCTCGTGGAATGGCGTTAAGAATTTATTATTATCTGGTATTAAAAGCGGATCCTGATCCTCATGCTTTTATGAAATGGCGAGCATCATTGTGGCGGTCTAAAAATTAAATCTAATTGAAGATAATATATGGCTGTACTTATTGAAGGTATATCAGTAGTCATCCGTTGTGAGCAAATCGTTAAAGCTTACTACGGGGGAGTTAATGCCTTTGCCAGTGAAGTACCTAATGGTTCTTTACGAGCAGATGGAAAACTAGCCTGTGTAACATTTATGACACCAGATGACGTACAAAAATATGTTAGTCATTTGGAGCAACGAGGTTTGGTCTATCTTAATTCAAAAGCAGCTATCGACTTAGTTGTTGTTGATCAAAGAGCTGGATTATGTGCGCCTTGTGATTGGGTCGTGTTTGGGCAGAGTTATTGGAACAATGATTCAAATAAACCCATTTCTATATGTTCAACAAGTGTTAATGAAGCTCAAAAAGTTGTGGTTCCAAACGGATGGGTATTTGAAAAATCTTTAAGTGCAAGAATGATATTTATTGAAAATGGAAAGGTGCCGACAAATCTTAAATTGATAACTCAGGAAAACGGAGTTGATGTTTACCAAGATAGCGAGACTGGTGAAAAGTTCTATGTTGGGCGCGTTTTTCAATCTACAGATGAAGATTTTTAATTTCGACTTTTAAATAATATGTATGAATTAAAATCATATTTTTAATGTCCTGGTTATTAACTAGGACATTTATTTTTTAAGTATCAAAGATTAACCACTACTCCGATCGCCATCCTTCCCGCTCATTAGTAACTGTCGCCACTTGTCCGGTCTTAATCCCACAATTTTTATAGCTAGTTACCGCTGATTTTAAGCTGTGAACTTGTCCGAGTTTTACCGCCATTGGGAGCATATTCCATGGTGTAATTACCAGGTTGTAGTTGTTTTACTTTAACTGTTTGTTGTGGCCTATGGTGACAGCGCCAGTAGCACGACCCATGCGGCGATAGCGGATGGCACGTTGACCATTTGTGACACCGACCAGCAAAAACAAGACATCAGCCGTATTAGTCACGATACGGAGAATGCCGCCAATCCGCGGGATAAGATTTTTGATGCCGATGAGCAGATGCGAAATCTGGAAGCGATAGGTCTGGCGGGGCAGATAGTGTCGCAGGTGACAACCATTGCGACCAATATTGGGGTGATGAACGCACAGGATCAAGCCCGTGCCGAAGCAGATGCCAATAAGGATGCCGCTTCTAAAGACCCGGCCATCGTTGCACAGGCGAGAGCGGATTTAGCTAAAGCCGGTAATGAGAACCCAACGCAGGAAGATTTAAACAAAGCGACCTACGCGGTTATCTATCAGGCTTCTTATGACAAATTCTACGAAAAGGAAATGGAGTTCTACGGCACCGGCAGCAATGTTGGCCGAGCGATACAGGCAGCCGGTGCAGCGCTGACGGTAGCGATAGGCGGTGGTAGTGCGGGGAACGCCGCCGCGGCGGCTTCGGCCCCGTTACTGGCTCAGGGCGTGAAGAAACTGGCGGATACGAATTTCCCGATAGACGAGGAACATCCGAACAATGCGAACCTGTTCGCGAAAGTGATAGGTCATGCGATTGTTGGTCTGGCGGTAGCTGAGGGTTCGGGTAATAATGGCCTGTCTGGTGCGTTAGGTGCGGCCAGCGGTGAGCTGATAGCGAAGACGATAGCGGAAGATCTGTATCATAAGAAGACTGATGACCTGACCGAAGCCGAACGTCAGTTTATTGCTAATATGACCTCAATCGCCACCGGCGTGGCGGCTGGTTTAGTGGCTGATAATACCGCAGATGCGGGAACGGCTGCGGCGGCTGCGTATAATTCTTCTGTTAATAATTACCTTAGCCCATCAAAATCAGATGCGCTGACAAAAGCACTTGAGGAGCAAAAGGCCGGTGAAAACCTAGTTAAGGCCTCCACTGATATTGTGCAACTGATGGATGAAGACAAGTATACCAATGGTTTGGTACACAAGCTCCAGCAAGGTCAGGAACTGACGGAAAGTGAAAGGCAATCGTTGGCAGGTTCATTAAATGAGTATGGATTAGATCTTCAGCTCAATTACGGTTATACAAAAGAGCAGGCAGCGGCGGCAATACAAAGTATCCTGACGGGTAATTCATTCTTTGCACCGCCAACAGATGTTGGGGCTTATAATGAAGCATACCGTTATTTGGCAAGAGCAGGCTCTACCAATAGTCTGGCAAAAATAGGTAATGACGTACTTTTGGGATTATCGGGAGCACCGGGGAAAACGGGGGCCATAGCACGTTATGCACTGGAAGCCGGTGGAGCTTATCAGGTGGGGTATGGTGTTGGAGAACTCTCTGATGGTCATTATGGTGCAGGGGCTTGGGATATTGGGTTAGGACTTACGACTTTCTCTGGTAGTGTGGCATACGGGATGAAGGTAAATGCTATTTCTCCTGATAGCCTTGTTTTTCGTGCTAACCAAGCTGAACATCTGGCAACTTTAGATGGTTTTACACAAAAAAGCGGTATCGGCGGGGCACATAACGCAATAGCTTTTTATGAGGTTGTGAATCAATATAATGTAAAAATTCTTCCAGGAACACGTACTATTGCTCCTGGAATCTCTGAAGTCAAATATCAAGTACCAGCTAAACATCCCCAAACAGGTGAAATTACTGGTTATAAAGCCAAAGTTGAAACGAAAACTATTTATGATCCTAATATTTATTCAGATCAGACAATATTAGAACTAGGAAAACAAGCAGCCGCCAGTGGTTATAAAAATGCTAGGTCCAAGGGACAACAAGCGTATGATGCTAAAGCAGGCGGTATTACATTCAGGGTATATCTGGATAAGAAGACAGGTAAAGTTACTAACTTCCATCCTAAATAGGAATGATTTCAGATGAATAAAGAGTTATTTGGACAGCCATACAGTGATACAGATCCATATTGGATTGTGAAATCTTATTTTGACAGAATGTATAATGATGACAAATTTCTAGAAGCAATAGAACTATTAACTAGGAGATGGACATTAAATGTTGATGGTGCATATTGTAATTTCCCTGATATGGATAGTTATGATGAAGAAGATCATTTCGATGGCGTCGAGTTTGCTTATGGCTATCCACCAGAGGAAGACGATATAGTTATAGTAAGTGAAGAGATCTGCTATAAATATGTCAGACTGGCCTGTGAAAAATATCTCCAGCTACATCCGAAAGATACTGAAAAAGTTAATACTCTACTGGCTAAAATGCCGTAATAAAAAGCTCCCGACTATATATTTTGGTCGGGAGCTTTGTTTTAACCGTCAGCTAGTAATATCTGCCTCAATCACCATCCGCCCCCGCTCAGTGGTCACGGTCACCGCCTGCCCGGGGGTAAATCCTAATGCTTCCAGCCATTTACCGCTGATTTTAAGTTGTGGGCTGGGTTGAGTCTTACCGCCATTGGGGACATATCCCACGGTGTAATGACGGGGTTGTGGTAGTTTTGCTTTAACCGTCTGTTTTGATTTACAATCGCTTTTAGCCATAGTAACTGACCTCATCTCTGTCCAAGTTGCTTGTGGTTAGCGGTTGTAGTGAGCTGTGAACTCACTTCAACCGTGCTCTATTTTTGTCTAACTAATACTTCTGTTAGTAAATCTATTAATGCAGTATCCAGACGTATATCTGGGTATTTGTACATTATTGTTTTTGCTACTTTCTGAATATACACTGGTATATACCATTTCTATTATCATTATGGGTATATACATTGTCAATACCGGATAAGCGTTCTCCTCAATTCCCTATGCGCCTGAGTGCAGAGTTTCGCGATCAACTTGAAGCTGAAATGAAAAAAGACGGTGATACATCACTGGCAACATGGATAAAGCGAATTTTACGTAAAGAGCTTCAATCAAGAGGTATTGAGCCAAAAGGTTGAACGAGCCTGTAATTTAATTTGAGCTTAATGTTGGAGGGCTAAGTATCACTTTTGTAAACTAAAAGCCTTAATGTTTGTATACCTAATGGCACCTTATCAAAAAGGTCGGGTGTTATTTTGTAGTTCCTTTGCTTTACCTGCTTTGCGACTCACACATCGACTTTAACTATAAAAATTAAATGTGGACTATGGTGACAGCGCCAGTAGCACGACCCATGCGGCGATAGCGGATGGTACGTTGACCATTCGTGACCAGAGCAATCAGCAGCAGGATATTGCGAAACTCAGCAATGACACGGCTAACGCAGCCAATCCGCTGGATAAGATTTTTGATGCCGATGAGCAGATGCGTAATCTGGAAGCGATAGGTCTGGCGGGGCAGATAGTGTCGCAGGTGACGACCATTGCGACCAATATTGGGGTGAAGGCGGCGCAGGATGAGGCACATGCTAAGGCGGATGCTCAGAAAGACTCAGCGGCAAATGACCCGGCTATCATCGCGCAGGCGCGAGAAAATCTGAAGAACAGTGGCAACGAGAATCCAACGCAAGAAGATTTAAACAAAGCCACCTATGACGTGGTGTATCAGGCTGAGTTTAAGATTGCCAATGAAAAGATATATGTGGATAAAGCTACAGGGACAGTAAGAAGCTTTCATCCTAATTGAGGTCTAATATGAGAAAAGAGCTATTTAGCCAATATGATGTTGATTCAGGATTAAATTTGATCGTTGTATCTTATTTTGATCGTATGTATAGCGATGGTGATTTTTTAAGAGCAATCGAGCTATTATCTCAAAAAGGTGCACTGAATACTGATGGCGCGTATTGTCACTTTCCTGATATGGATAGTTATGATGAAGAGGAACACTTTGAAGGTGTTGAATTTGCTATTGGTTATCCACCAGAAGAAGACGAGATAGTTATAGTAAGTGAAGAGACCTGCTATAAATATGTCAGACTAGCTTGTGAAAAATATCTCCAGCTACATCCGGAAGATATCGAAAAAGTTAATACTCTACTGGCTAAAATGCCGTAATAAAAAGCTCCCGACTATATATTTTGGTCGGGAGCTTTGTTTTAACCGTCTGCTAGTAATATCCGCCTCAATCACCATCCGCCCCCGCTCAGTGGTCACGGTCACCGCCTGCTCGGGGGTAAACCCTAACAAATCCGGACGATTGCTTATTTATCTATTTCACACCCATCTATATAAAATTCCCCAAGCTAAATATAGAAAATCCCACCCGATAAAAGCGTTACCCCGATACCCGCTCTTTGACGTTCAGTTACCATGTAAGCACACCCATTTTAGTACCACATATTTTTTGAGATTTCTGGGTTTTCAGCCATCAGCCGATATTCTTCCGGTGTTAAGTTATTCAAGGACAGATCATATTTATTCTGATTTTGAGGAGTATCAAGGGCCACCCGATACACTCTATGAAATGACGGTTTAGCTAATGTCTGCAATCCCGACCGGTTCACAAACTGGCTGGGAATTTAGTTTTAACGTCAGAAACAATTATGCCTATGATCGTGGGCTCTACTTTTTTGATAACTTATTGTTTGACATGGAAGTTAATTTAATATTAATTACCTCGTTCTGGTTTTTTAGAATAGCTATTTCTAATTTATGGATTAATTGAAATTTAATATTAAAGGAACGTCATGAATAAAATTCTTATGGGTTGTCTTGTTGGCTGTGGCTTAGTTTTGACTAATGTAGCTTCAGCGGACTCACAAACGGTATCTGCTGGTTATGCTCAAAGTAAAGTGCAGGATTATAAAAATATTAATGGTTTTAACCTGCAATATCGGTATGAGTGGGATTCTCCGGTTAGTTTAGTCAGCTCATTTACTTATATGAGCGGTAGCGACAGTAACTCATATCATGACTATGCTGGCGATTTATATAAAAATAACCTTGATATAAAGTATTATTCTTTATTGGTAGGGCCTGCTTATCGTTTGAATTCTTATATCAGTTTATATGGTGTTGTTGGGGCTTCTTATACTAAATCCGATGGTTCTTATGAATGGTATAATAGTGTAGGGGCTGATGAAGATGATGGGCACAGTAAGGGAAGTCTATCTAAAAATTCAACAGCGTTTGCTTACGGTACTGGCGTAATCATTAATCCAACAGATTATTTATCTTTCAACGTAGGCTATGAAGGTTCAACACTGGATCTGTCGGGTAGTCATGGAATTAATGGATTTAATGTAGGCGTTGGTTATAAATTCTAAAATTTATAGGTTAAAAGTTATATTTTAAATAATGCATGATTAGGTATTTTAGAAATTGGTGGCCTAATCATTCGGGTTAGCTGCATGAATTTAATAATATACAATTTACTTTGAAGGGCTTCAAATTTACCGGGTTAGTTTGACTCAGTTAAGTTTGAAGCCCTCTGATAGCAAATGCGGAAAAAGGGTTGTTGCGCTGTCCATCTGTAAGTCAGATTGAGGAAATAAAGAAGATAAAACTATCGATTCCTCCAAAGCAAAAAAGAAAAAATAATAATGAAAACAGAAAATATAAATTATTTACTAAGTGCATATTTCCATCAGGATTGGCGATGTGAGGCTCAAAATGATGATGAAATCATCATGCATTTTAAAAAAGCAGAAACTCAGCAGACTATTAATGAGTTGAAAGAGGAGCTAAATAGTCTATTAGCAAGTAATCAAGAATTAACACGAGAATTTATTATTGAAAATGATGGGTACTATAATCCTGAGTATGGCGGATTAACTATCAGAGAATGGCTGGCGAGATTATTACAGCTCCTAAATTGAAACCCAAAAGATCCAAATCTCGACTGGGCTCTCCCTTTAGGCTTCAGACATTAATTCCCACCTCAATCCTCAATAAACCTTGCCGGAATCCCACCACTCAACCAAACCCCATTCTCCGCCCGATGAAACACCAACCCCTGCTGGTACATTTCCAGTGCTCTAATTTTCAGCACTACAGGTTTACCGTGACGTTGCCCGACGGCCACTGCCGTAGCTTCATCCGCAGACAGATGCACATACTGACGTGACCCCGCAACCAGTCCCTGCTCACGAATAGCATCCAGAAAACGGGTTGCCGTCCCATGATATAAAAACTCAGGCGGGACTTTCTCTTCATAGCGGATATCAACTTGTGATGATGAGTGCCCCTGAACCGCCCGAATACGCAGGCCGTCTTCTGAAATGGCAAATCGTTTTTTATCGCTGGTTTCAACCACTGATTGAATCAACGTCAGATCGAGATGTTGACTGTCTTTAGCGGCACAGGCAATCAAAGTATTGATGTCAGCCCATCCTTCACTATCCAGCGTTAATCCGATAGCCTCTGGCTGATGGCGTAAAACGTAACTTAAAAACTTACTGATTCCTGCGTGTTGCTTATCCATCTATTCTTTATCCCAAAATTCCCGTTTCAACCCATTTGTTTTGCTTCATATAATGCCAAAATCGACTCGGCAAATTCATCATCGATGGTATAGAAATAACACTCTGGTACGTTAAGCACTTTTGCAATAGCGCACATCATTTCAAATGGCGGGCGGTAAGTTCCACTTTCATACTGAGAAACCCGTGAACGAGCAGTAGATTCATCAATCCCTGCCATGACTCCCAGTTTTTCTTGAGTTAGATGAGCTTTTTTTCTGGCTGCCTTTAGGCGTTTTGGGAGCATGACATCAACCATCAATTAAACACATTGACGATATGTTTAGCATCCCTTAACATTCGGGTTGTTTAGAATAACTGAACAAAATCTGTAAATTGTTTCAGATAAAAAGGACATACAAGGTTAATCAAATGGTTAAACAACACATGCTGCAACAATTTGTTGTAATTGAACGAGTAAGTTACCGGCATCGAGCTGATTTTGGCCTAAAGCTGCTGGCAGTGACTGATTCACCCGAAGGTGCTGAAGAACTTGTTCAACAGCTTAGGCAATCCTATAAACAGAACGAACACAACCTGATCAGCTTTCTCTATTTAAAAGTAGATAATACTTTGCTTGAACAACGATTAGGGGTTGTTTAACCATAGGAAAAGGCATTCAGCACTCGTTATAGCAGGGCCTGCATCTCACCTAAAATCTGCTCGCACCAGTTTTCAATGCGTTCATCGCTGGCGTCATACTGAACCACGTCATCCAACGCTAGTCCTACAAACTGACTGCCATCCGGCGTGACGGCCCGTTGGCTGGTAAAGTTATAGCCCTCGGTTGACCAGTAGCCGATAAACTTAACTCCCATGGGTTTAAGATGGTCGTGCAACATGCCCAGTGCATCCAGAAACCATTCACTGTAACCGTCTTGATCGCCCATGCCGTAAAGCGCCACGATTTTACCGTGCAGGTTAACGCGCTCTAGCGCTCCCCAGGCTTTATCCCAGTCTTCTTGCAGTTCGCCAAAGTCCCAGGTGGGAATGCCCATAATCAGTATCGGGTACTGTTCCATCAGGGTAACCGGATCGTCTTTAACGTTATGTAGAACCACTAAATCTTCACCGAGAATGTCACGGATTTTTTCTGCCGCCATTTCGGTATAACAGGTACTTGAACCATAAAACAGGCCGATCTTCATGGTGTATGTCGCTTTATTACGGGTAGAAGTTTAGGGGGAAGTATACCAGATAGGGTATTATCAGACATAATTAAGCAAAAGGCAGTGTGAGCGAAGGAGGAAAGGTGGCGCAGGATAACACAATTCTGATTGAACAATTTCTGGATGCGCTCTGGCTGGAACGCAATCTGGCAGAGAATACGCTGGCATCTTATCGTCTGGATTTGCGGACATTGAGCGAATGGCTACTGGCCCACGACCTGACGCTGGAAAATACGCAGGCGTTGGATCTGCAATCGTTTCTGGCAGATAGGGTAGACGGTGGATACAAGGCGACCAGTTCTGCGCGTATGTTGAGTGCCATGCGGCGGCTGTTTCAGTATCTGTATCGTGAGAAAATCCGCAGCGACGACCCCTCTGCTTTGCTTTCTTCGCCTAAACTACCACAGCGATTGCCTAAAGATTTAACCGAATCTCAGGTAGAATCTCTGCTGCAAACGCCTTGCATTGAAGAACCCATTGAACTGCGCGATAAAGCCATGCTGGAAGTATTGTATGCCACCGGGCTGCGGGTATCTGAACTGGTAGGGCTGACTATCAGTGATGTCAGCCTGCGTCAGGGGGTGGTGCGGGCCATTGGTAAAGGTGATAAAGAACGTCTGGTTCCCTTGGGGGAAGAGGCGGTTTACTGGCTTGAACAATATATTCAGTATAGTCGACCATGGTTGATCAATGGCGGTACACTGGATATCCTGTTCCCCAGTAAACGCGGGCAGAAAATGACCCGCCAGACATTCTGGTACCGGATTAAATATTATGCGGTGCTGGCCGGCATCGACAGTGAGGCGCTTTCGCCCCATGTATTGCGCCATGCATTTGCGACACATTTATTGAACCATGGTGCAGATTTGCGTGTCGTACAGATGTTATTAGGCCACAGCGATCTGTCGACTACCCAGATTTATACTCATGTAGCAACCGAGCGGTTGAAACAGTTACACCAACAGCACCATCCCCGGGCCTGACCAGATGGGCTGGACTGATACTCCAAAGGAAAAATGATGAAAAAAGGTTTATTGCTATTAACGCTGGCGCTGACAGCATTCACTTCTGTTGCTAAAGCGGATGATGCGGCGATTAAGCAAGCTCTGCAACAGAAGCTTGGCGCTACTCAGATAGAGATTCTGCCATCCCCTATTGCTGGGGTGCAGACCGTTCTGACTGAGGGGGGCGTTCTTTATGTTTCCAGCGATGGTAAACATGTTCTGCAAGGACCTTTATATGACATCAGTGGGCCGGCGCCGGTTAATGTCACTTCCGATCAGTTAGGGCCAATTCTGTCTAAGCGTATGGAAGCCCTGAAAAATGAGATGATCATTTATAAAGCACCGCAGGAAAAATACGTGGTTACCGTATTTACCGATATCACCTGTGGTTACTGCACCAAGTTACATAAAGAAATGGCCGGTTATAATGAATTAGGAATTACCATTCGTTATCTGGCTTATCCACGTCAGGGCGTTGAATCCGATGCAGAGAAGAAAATGGCTTCCATTTGGTGTGCGTCCGATCGTATGACTGCATTTGATGATGCTATGGCTGGTAAAGCGGTAAAACCTGCCAAGTGCGATATCAACATTAAGCGTCATTATGAACTGGGTTCTCTGTTCGGTATTCAGGGAACGCCGGCTATCGTGGTAGATGGCGCAACCGTACTTTCTGGCTATAGCGCACCTAGCGAGCTGAAAGCGACGCTGGATGCCTATGTTGCCCATAAAAACGGTGTAAAAGTTAACTAATTCTTCCGTTCGTTGCCCACAGCAGGTGGTTGACTGCTGTGGGTAATTCGCTTTGCGTTCCGCTGTAAACATCAGGTTTAATTACGCTTCAGCTATGAATAAAACACAATTACGTCGTCGTCCTCAGGTTGACAGCAGCATGCTGCCATCGACAATTCCACCGCTATTGCGTCATTTATATGCTTCCCGTGGGGTAACAGATGCCAGCCAGTTGGATAAAGGTGCCAGAAGTTTACTCAGCTATCAACAATTGGACGGTATTCAGCAAGGCGTAAACTTACTTGTCGCCGCGCTGAAAGAGAAACGTCAGATTGTTATTGTGGGTGATTTTGATGCGGATGGCGCAACCAGTACGGCGTTAAGCATGTTAGCGCTGAGCAGTATGGGTTTTCCTCGGGTGAAATATCTGGTGCCTAACCGGTTTGAAGATGGTTATGGCCTAAGTCCTGAAGTGGTTGAACAGGCCGCTGAGCTGGGGGCAGAACTGATTGTCACTGTGGATAACGGTATCTCTTCCCATGCCGGGGTCGATCGTGCTCATGCCAAAGGTATTCAGGTGTTGGTTACCGATCACCACTTGCCGGGAGAAACCTTGCCCGCCGCAGAAGCCATTATTAATCCGAATTTAGATAATTGTGAGTTTCCCTCTAAATCTCTGGCGGGAGTGGGTGTTGCCTTCTATTTGATGCTGGCTTTGCGGGCGCGTTTACGTGAAGACAAATGGTTTGAACTACAGGAAATAACGGAACCCAATCTGGCAGAGTTGTTGGATTTAGTGGCGTTAGGTACTGTTGCAGATGTGGTACCGCTGGATGCTAATAACCGAATTCTGGTACATCAGGGGCTCAATCGTATTCGCGCCGGACAGTGCCGACCAGGAATTCGGGCGTTGCTGGAGGTCTCTAAGCGAGATGCACGGCAGTTGACGGCGAATGATATGGGCTTCTCGTTGGGGCCGCGACTGAATGCCGCTGGGCGACTGGATAATATGTCTATCGGCGTTGAGTTACTGCTGAGTAACGAGATGGCCGAAGCTCGAGGCATGGCAAGCGATCTGGACGTACTAAACCATACGCGTCGCGAGATTGAACAGGGAATGCAGGTTGAGGCGTTGGCTCTGTGTCAACAGCTTGAACAAAACGAAGCAGAACTACCCTATGGCGTGGCAATGTATCATCCTGAATGGCATCAGGGGGTGGTCGGCATTCTGGCATCGAGAATTAAAGAGCGCTTTTATCGCCCGGTGATTGCGTTTGCACCAGCAGGTGACGGTATTCTAAAGGGGTCTGGACGCTCAATCGCCGGACTGCATCTGCGTGATGCGCTTGAACGATTAGATACCCTTAATCCTGGATTAATATTGCGATTTGGTGGTCATGCCATGGCGGCAGGGCTATCGCTTGAAGAGTCTCGCTTCAGCGAGTTTCAGCAGCGTTTTGCCGATTTGATTGGCGAATGGCTGGATCCATCTGCGCTAGAAGGGGTTATCTGGACGGATGGTGAACTGGAAAATGCCTTACTGACGTTAGATACGGCTGAACTGTTACGAGATGGCGGTCCCTGGGGGCAATCATTCCCAGAGCCGGTATTTGACGGACAATTTAAAATCTTACAGCAACGTTTGGTTGGCGAGCGCCATTTAAAAGTGACCGTTGAGCCCGTGGGGGGTGGCGTACTATTAGACGGTATCGCATTTAATATTGATACTACCCAGTGGCCGGATGCCAGTATTAAACAAGCCACTATTGCTTATAAACTGGATATTAATGAATATCGCGGTAACCGTAATATTCAATTAATGATCCAGCACTTATGGGCTAATTAAAATACGTAGAATAAAGACAATGCCTGTTTGACTTAGGCAATGCTCAATAACCACACTTGTGATAATCAATACAAGTGAGACACTAGTTTCACCCAGAAAAGCATTTACCCGAATAAAAAAGATAACGTGATGTTATTTTTTTTTATGAAACGATTACACACTAAAAAAAAAGGCTCTTGTTTTTTATTTGCAATAAAATCATTAGGTTGAATTGGACTAATTAAGGGGTGGTGTTACTTTTTATTATTCGGCACTAGTTTTGTAAGCATTCTATTACTGGATAATACGCCTCGCTGAACCTAAATAGATTGACGATTCCGGTTTCTTTCTCTTAAGCTCCCTTTCGTTAATTATGTCCTTCAATAATTAAATCGGCAATGAAATGATTAAACTCATTATTAAACTAACTTCTATATTTATAGTGAACTGTAATAGTTTGTTATAAATACTATTTATCCAAGGATAGATGAATAACAATGGACAATATAATTAAGCTACTGACTGCCAATGTAACACCGCAGCTGATTGAAAAATTATCTCACTCTTTGGGAGAGAAAGAGAGCGGTCTAGGACTGGCATTACCAAGCGTTTTTCCTGTTGTTTTAGAGCAGGTGCGGAATTATCTGAAACATTCAAATAGCTCTCACGAGTTTATTGCTGAATTAGATGAAATTCCTGAGTTTAATATAAATAGTCTTATTGATGGTAATCATCATCAGAGTGATAAGTTATCTTCACTGATGTCGATGATCACTAACAGAATGCCAGAAATTACCGATAAAGTGGCTTCAGTATTTAATCTGAACGGTAGTTCAGCCAAGATGCTGTTAACCGTAGCCAGTGGTATGGTGATGAATACGCTGAGAGATTATGTTAATAATCGTGCAACTCAGTCTATTTCACTTAAAGGATGGTTATCTTCACAGGCTCATCTGATTTCGTCTGAGCTGCCGGTTCAATTCCAGTCATTCTCCAGTGATGAAGTGATTAAGCAGAATACCGTTAAGGTTGCTGCTCCAGCTAAACCACTGCTGAATCCGGATGCACCAATCAGACCAACGCCAAAATTAGCTGAAAAGAAAAAAGGTTGCGGCAAATGGTGGCTGCTTCTGCTGTTACTGTTGATTCTGGCTGCTGCTTATTTCTTACGTAGCTGTAGTACCACGAAAGAGAGCACACCTGTAGAAATTACACCACCAGCGGCTACCACTCAGGTAACAACTGGAAGCCTTTGGGGCAATCTGGGTGATTTCTTCCGTAAGTTATTACCAGATGGTAAAGAGCTGAATATTCCACAGTATGGTGTTGAAAATAAACTGATTGAGTTTATTGAAAGCACTTTACCGGTAGACAGCACGACTTGGTTCTCTTTCGACCGTTTACTGTTTAAAACTAACAGTGCTCAACTGGAGCCACAGTCTGATGAACAGCTGAATAACATCGTTGCTATTCTGAAAGCTTATCCGAATGTGAAATTGAAGCTGGGTGGTTATACCGATAACACCGGTACTGAAGAGATTAACCTGAAGTTATCTCAGGACCGTGCAGACTCTGTACGTGCTCAGATGATTCAACTGGGTGCTGATGCTAGCCGCCTGGAAGCTAAAGGTTATGGTTCAGAACATCCAGTAGCACCAAACGATACTGATGAAAATCGTGCTAAAAACCGTCGTATCGACATTTTAGTTATCGAGAAGTAATTTGTTAATCTCTCTCAACCTGTGTTACAGGTTGAGAGAGAGTTTTAACTGGTACCATTAATTAGCCCGCCGCGATAATTCTGTTAGTACCTTCCATAACGTTTCGATCTCTCTTAACTGAACTCTGATAGCACATTATCTGGCGGTTTGGCTGCAATATCCCATAGCATTTCAGTCTGAGTATTCATCAGTCACAACAACATAGAGTCACAACAATATAGCGATATAGCTATTGTTGCCCATGTACCTGTCTGTTCAACTGCCATAACAACAAATCCGTAAACCCACTCCAGCGGTTAAATTGCTTTTGTTGTTCCGGTGTCATGCGTTGAGGCTCTCCCAGCAGCAGGCCTTTATTTGAAACCCAGGGGCGATATTCTCCGTTATCCGTTAGATAGGCGCCCTGTGGCGTAATAACCGCTTCTGGGTTATAGCCTTGGCACCAGATATCATCCAGATGCTCTGCCAGCAGGTTACAGCCAGTTTTATAGTAAGGTGTATCGGACAGGCTTAGTTGATATAGGGTTGGCCAGATGTCCTTGTGGCTACCAACGCGTGTAGCATCAAAATGGCTCTGTTGACGGTAGGATGGAGGAACATACAGATAGAAGGGTACTCCATGCCCCAGCACCCGTTCATGGGGATCTGGATAGCCAATCCCGCGAATATTATGGTCGCCCGTCGCGGCAATAATGGTACGGGATCCCAACGGCTGCGATTTTACCCAACTGATAAACTGCCCCAACTGATCGTTAGCATAACGCAGGGTTTGCATGACTTCGTCAAGCGCGGTGCCCGTTGCCAGATTGCTCATGCGCTGTTTTTCTTCACTGCTGAGTACAAGCTGGGTCTTCTGATAGTTATTCGGCGTTTTATAAGGGGGATGATGGGTGGTGGACATGGACATAATCAGTACGTGCTCACCTTGCTTATCCGCCTCTGCTAGACGCTCTTCAATATAGCGGAACATAAACTCATCCGGCACGCCCCAGGTTCCTAAATGCGCCTCGGGATAGCGTTTTTTCAGACCGTTTTGCTCGATAAATTCACTAACGCCAAGATGAGAGAGAAACTGGTTAAGGTTACGCCAGGAGCCATTGCCGGAAGTGACAAAAATCACTTTATAACCATTGGCCAACCAAGGTTTAAACATATTGCTGGTAAAGTCGAGATACTGGGCGCTGGATTGGGTAATACCGCTCATTGGGCTGCGAACAAAAAAGCGGCTTAGGCTATCGATGGTGCCATCACCTTCCGAGATAAAACGTTCAAAACGCCAGTCGCTGCTCCAGTGCTGTCTTAAAGCACCGAACAGATCGCGATCCGGGCGATCGTAGCCTTCAAGGTAATAACCCATGCTTTCCATCACGGCAAAAACCACGTTGGGCGGGGTTTGCTTCGCCATAGGATTAAGGTCAGTTTTTGCCATAAACGGTGCCAGCCCGGCTGGTGTTGGCTTATCCAGAAAAAGGCTCAACAGTTGTTGACCCTGCTGGTCAGTGGCTTCGGCAAAATGGCTATTTTCGCTATGGGCTTTAAATGCCCAGTTGAGGGCCATCAGCCCGTTAGGCGTCAGCATATTTAACATTTTGAGGTCAGAAACTTGCGCGTCCGACTGGCGAAGAGGGAAGGTACCAATAGAACCGCGCATGCCAACAAAACCAATAGCCAGAATCAGTAGGGTAGACAATACGCCAATCGGTAGGCTAAGGCGGCGTTCTGGTTTAGCGCTTAGTCGACGCTGCCAGCGGCGGTAAAGCCAGAACACAAGTAAAGCAAATAGCCCCAAACCCAACAGGCCACGAATAACCGGATAGTCTTGCCACATGGTGGTCAAGACCGCCACGGTATCGTCTTCAATCAGCCCGAAGACAAAAACATCAATCGCCCGATCGTAGGTGGCATAGTAAAAAATATTACCGACGGTGAATGTCAGCACCAGCGTGCTTAATAACGCTGCCAGCCAAGGCCAGAAACGTTGCCAGAAATGAAAACTGCGTTGGCTAACGGCCAATAGGGCAGCCATCAACAGACAGGGGACAAACAGTAGACTGGCGATCCGAATATCAAACAGACCGCCAAGCCAAAACATCCGTGTTACATCAGCATCAAAACCCGTCAGAATTTCGTTTGAACCGTAAGCCGATAGCAGATAGGTTCTGCCAGCGGTTTGAGTGAATACGGCCAATAGCCAGGGCAATAAAAGCGCGACAAAAGCTTGTCGAAATCTGCAAAACCACATAATGCCTTCTTTCTGGTAAGTAAACTGAAATAAACATATTTTTTAGCCCGATAGTGTACGAGATTTATCAGATTAATTTGAATAGAGAATGATAATAATTGGTTACTGAACATGAATTTGTTTGGCGTGAATGAAGCGAGTTAGATTTCAATTGTATGATGGAGAGTTAGGCATCGTGGTGTGGGATCTTTCATTTTATTGGTTTTTGGCACAGGATTCCCGAGCAAGATGCATAAAAAGCCCCGGTTTCGGCTATATTCCGCAGCGCAGATCCGATAGAATTACGCGTTTATGATAAAAATCCTGTCAACGTATATGACGTAATGGTAAGTACAAATCATGTTTGAAATTAATCCGGTAAAAAACCAGATCCAGGACCTGTCCGAGCGGACAGCGGTTCTTCGGGGGTATCTTTGACTATGATGCCAAGAAGGAACGTCTGGAAGAGGTCAATGCAGAGCTTGAACAACCTGATGTCTGGAATGAGCCAGAGCGCGCGCAGGCACTAGGTAAAGAACGTTCTTCCCTTGAAGCTATCGTAGAGACTATCGATCAGATTGAGCAGGGTGTTGAAGACGTTTCCGGGCTGCTGGAATTGGCGGTGGAAGAGAACGACGAAGACACCTTTAATGAGACGGTTGAAGAAGTTAACCTGCTGGAAGAGAAATTAGCCCAGTTAGAGTTCCGCCGTATGTTCTCTGGTGAGTATGACAGTGCCGACTGTTATCTTGATATTCAGGCGGGTTCTGGCGGTACTGAAGCGCAGGACTGGGCCAGCATGTTGGTACGGATGTATCTGCGCTGGGCTGAAGCCAGAGGCTTCAAAACCGAGATGATTGAAGAGTCTGATGGCGATGTCGCAGGCACCAAGTCAGCCACCATCAAAGTGATGGGTGATTATGCCTATGGTTGGCTGCGTACCGAAACGGGCGTTCATCGTTTAGTGCGTAAGAGTCCGTTTGACTCAGGCGGTCGTCGCCATACCTCATTCAGCTCTGCGTTCGTCTATCCGGAAGTTGACGATGACATTGATATTGAAATCAATCCGGCCGACTTGCGTATTGACGTATACCGCGCTTCCGGTGCCGGTGGTCAGCACGTTAACAAAACAGAATCTGCGGTACGTATTACCCATATGCCGACTAACATTGTGGTGCAGTGCCAGAATGACCGCTCTCAGCATAAGAATAAAGATCAGGCCATGCGACAGCTGAAGGCGAAGTTGTATGAGTATGAGATGCAAAAGAAAAATGCGGATAAGCAGGTAATGGAAGAGAACAAATCGGATATCGGATGGGGTAGCCAGATCCGTTCTTATGTGCTGGATGATTCACGCATCAAAGATTTACGTACCGGTGTTGAAACCCGGAATACTCAGGCCGTATTAGATGGCGACCTGGACAGATTTATTGAAGCAAGCTTAAAAGCTGGGCTATAAAAAAGGATAGAACAGAAATGTCTGAGCAACCTCAAGAGCATGATGCAGCGCAATCCATTGCGGAATTAAATAACGAGCTACAG
Organism: Limnobaculum parvum; assembly: GCF_003096015.2. NCBI lineage: Bacteria > Pseudomonadati > Pseudomonadota > Gammaproteobacteria > Enterobacterales > Budviciaceae > Limnobaculum > Limnobaculum parvum. Next base: position 769,519 of record NZ_CP029185.2, read on the forward strand.
GCTCGCCGTGAGAAGTTAGTGGCACTGCGCGAGCAGGGGAATCCGTTCCCGAACGATTTTCGTCGAGATGTTACATCTGACAAGCTGCATGCTGAATATGATGAGAAAGAAAACGAAGAGCTGGAAGCATTAGGTCTGGAAGTCGCCATTGCTGGTCGTATGATGACTCGCCGCATTATGGGTAAAGCTTCGTTCGCAACATTGCAGGATGTGGGTGGCCGCATTCAGATATATGTTTCTCGTGACGATCTGCCGGAAGGTATATATAACGAGCAGTTTAAAAAGTGGGATCTGGGAGATATTATCTCTGCCCGCGGTAAGCTGTTTAAAACGAAAACCGGTGAACTGTCGGTTCACTGCCATGAAGTTCGCCTTCTGACTAAAGCGTTACGTCCGTTACCGGATAAATTCCACGGTCTGGCGGATCAGGAAACGCGTTATCGTCAGCGTTATTTAGATCTGATCACCAATGATGATTCGCGTCGCACTTTTGTGATTCGTTCTAAAATTATGGCGGCTATCCGTAATTTCATGGTGAAACGCGACTTTATGGAAGTGGAAACGCCAATGATGCAGGTAATCCCTGGTGGTGCTTCTGCGCGTCCATTTATTACCCATCACAATGCGTTAGATATCGACATGTATCTGCGTATTGCGCCGGAACTGTACCTGAAGCGTCTGGTGGTGGGTGGTTTTGAGCGGGTGTTCGAAATTAACCGTAACTTCCGTAACGAAGGGGTTTCTCCACGTCATAACCCTGAATTCACCATGATTGAGCTGTATATGGCCTATGCCGATTATAAAGACTTAATTATGCTGACCGAAGATCTGTTCCGCACCCTGACTCAGGAAGTGCTGGGCAACACGACGGTGGAATATGGCGATCAGACCTTTGATTTTGGTAAACCATTTACCAAGATGACCATGAAACAAGCCATTTGCCACTATCGCCCAGAGACCAACGTTGCCGATCTGGATGATATGGATAAAGCGAAAGCCATTGCCGAGTCTTTAGGCATTAAAGTCGAGAAGAGCTGGGGTCTGGGCCGCGTTCAGTGCGAAATCTTTGAAGAAACTGCTGAAAGCCACCTGATTCAACCTACCTTTATTACCGAGTATCCGGCTGAAGTATCACCATTAGCCCGCCGTAATGATGATAACCCGTTTATTACCGATCGCTTTGAGTTCTTTATTGGCGGTCGTGAAATCGGTAACGGTTTCTCCGAGCTGAATGATGCAGAAGATCAGGCACAGCGTTTTGCCGATCAGGTCAGCCAGAAAGATGCGGGTGATGACGAAGCCATGTTCTACGATGAAGATTATGTCACCGCGTTGGAACACGGCTTACCGCCAACGGCAGGTTTAGGTATTGGTATCGACCGTATGGTGATGCTGTTAACTAACAGCCACACTATCCGTGACGTTATCTTGTTCCCGGCGATGCGCCCAGTGAAATAACCAAAGCCATACGAAAAGAGTAAAGGGAGCTAACGCTCCCTTTTTTTTAACTTGTTTGTCGAGACATAAATAATAATTCCCTGTATTTATTATAAAATTTGCATTTATTATTTATGTGAATCAATTATGATAGCTAAGTGAACAGTGCCTCTTTTTTATTGTCAAAATGTAACCATAACGCAGATGCGTTATAGGAGAGAGCGTCACCTACTTTTTATAAATAAAGGATCATTTAGACCATGATAAAGAAAATAGCGTTGGGGATGGGCGTTAGTGCCATGGTGTTACTGGGCGGATGTGCAACAGAATCCTCTCGTAGCGTGGAAGTCCCAAAAGTTGCTTCTTATAACACCAATTATCAGGGCGCACGCAGCCCGATCTCTGTGGGTAAGTTTGATAACCGCTCTAACTATATGAATGGCGTGTTCTCTGATGGTGTTGACCGTCTAGGAAATCAGTCAAAAACGATTCTTATTACGCATCTGCAACAAACCGGGCGCTTTAATGTGTTAGATCGCGCCAATATGGAAGAAATCAAAAGCGAAGCAAAAATGGCCGGGAAAAGTCAGCAGCTAAAAGGTGCTGACTATGTGGTTACCGGTGATGTAACCGAATTTGGTCGTAAAGAAGTCGGCGATCGTCAACTGTTTGGTATTTTGGGTAGAGGCAAAACTCAGATTGCTTACGCTAAAGTTAACCTGAACATTGTTAACGTCCGTACTTCTGAAGTCGTTTACTCGACACAGGGCGCAGGTGAATACGAACTCTCTAACCGTGAAGTCATTGGATTTGGCGGTACCGCCAGCTATGACTCAACGCTGAATGGCAAAGTACTGGATTTAGCGATTCGTGAAGCGGTTAATAACCTGGTTACTGGTATTGAAAATGGTGCTTGGAAGCCAGCACAATAATTTGATGGAATCGTCATAATGAAATTAGGATACAAAGCAGGGTTGCTGCTGATTGCTGGTGTGTTGGGCGGCTGTGCGGATACTCCCAAGCCCATTTACAGTTGGGATAATTATCAGGATACGGTTTATGAGTATTACAAACTTGAAACCGGGGCCGAAGAACAAATAGCCGCTCTGAAAGCGGGAATTGAACAGGCAAAAGCCAAAGATCTTCCGGTTCCCCCTGGGCTGCATGCTCATTTAGGTATGCTCTATAGTAATACCGGACATCCTGAACTTGCCGGTAGTGAGTTTGAAGCAGAGAAGGTGCTGTTTCCTGAATCCGCACCCTTTATGGATTTTCTGCAGAAGAAGTTAAAGGGAGGTAAGAAATGAGACATTTAATCGCACTGACGGGGTTAGTCGCCACGCTGCTGCTGGCAGGGTGTGCTAAACCCGTTGATTATGATTATTCTGCCTTCCGACAAAGTCAGCCGAAAAGCATTTTAGTGTTGCTGCCTCAAAACTCTTCACCGGACGTAAACGCCAGCCATGGTGTTTTATCTCAGGTGACTTTGCCGTTGGCTGAGTCGGGATACTATGTTTTTCCTGTCGCAGTCGTTGAAGAAGTTTTCAAACAAAATGGTATGACTAATGCACATGATATCCAAGGTGTTAGCGCTACCAAGCTAAGGGAGATTTTTTCAGCTGACGCTGCACTTTACCTAGAAGTCACCGATTACGGCGCTTCTTATAAAGTGATTTCCAGTGAATCTCGGGTAACGGTGAGCGGCAAGCTGGTGGATCTGAAAACCGGTCAACAGTTATGGAGTGGTTCTGCCACCGCGTCTACGGCAGAAGGGAACTCTAATAATAACGGTATTTTTGGCATGCTGCTCGAAGCGGCTATTACCCAGATTAGCCATACCCTGACAGACAAAAGTTATGATGTTGCAGGCGTTACCAGCATGCGATTACTGTCTGCCGGTAGACCTAGCGGTATTCTCTATGGCCCTCGTTCGCCAAAGTATGGTAAAGAAGCCGAGTAATTTTAGCGGTTGTATTTAGTTTAATCGGGCCACGTTATTTCATACAGCGTGGCCCGTTTTTTTGTGTTCTCAGGCGACGGTGGGGCGGCGCATGAAGGTGAACATAATGCATGGTTTATGTTGAGAATATAAAAGATCTGATTAAATAAATACTATTTAGACAGTAATAATATTTTCATTATATTCTGCTATTAAATGAGAATTTCTCGTATATAATAATTATTATCAAAATTAGTTGAAAAATGTTTTTTATTTTTCTTTGTGACAGTTACCTATATCTATAATAGGCATATTCTATCTGCTATATCCTGTCAGAGTGCTATACTGAACACAATTAATTAAGCACTCCAATGTTAAAAAACAATGAGGACACGGACAATGAGCACAGTTAAATCATTAAAAGCAAAAGAGTCAAAATTAGCTTTCACACGCATTGATATCGAGGAAAGTGTAAAATTATCCTCAATTAAAACCTTAAATCATATGGTCGCTCAACTGGCCGATTTGGCGTTAATCACTAAACAAGCCCACTGGAATATGAAGGGGGCTAACTTTATCAGCGCCCATGAAATGATTGATGGCTTCCGCGATGTGTTGCTGACCCATCAGGATACCTTTGCTGAGCGAGTGGTGCAGTTTGGTGGTATTGCAATGGGTACCTTACAGGCCGTAGCGGTATCGACGACGCTGAAACCTTATCCAACCGATATTTACACGGTAAAAGACCATCTGACCGAACTGGCTGACCGTTACGCGGTTGTGGCTAATGAAATGCGTAAAGCGATTCCCGAAGCGGAAGATGAAGATGTGGCGGATATGCTCACTGCCGCTTCTCGCGATTTGGATAAGTTCGTGTGGTTTATTGAAGCCCATCTGGCGTAATAACGCATCGTAATAAAATAAATAATGAACCCCTTCTGGTAGAAATATCAGAAGGGGTTTTGCTATATCTGAGTGTAAAATATCACGGATATAGTGCTTCATTATTTCTGAGAGGAAGTGATTTTTTTCTGAAATTTATTTGGAATAAAGTGAATTGTTAGTTGAATGAATTAGTGATGTATCTGGAATATTTATTTTAATAAGGTCATTAGCGATAGTTTAATGTAACTTATTTTTATATCTTATTCATATAACTGATTTTTACTGAGGAAAAGAGAATTATATTTTATGTAAATTTCGGACGGTAAATAATATGACATATATATAAACTATTGTGCGAACACCCCTGAACCTCGCCAGACATCCCGGTTGGTTGGCGGTGACGGGCAGAAATCATATCCGGTAAACATCGAACAGGCGAAAGGGCAATGCGTTCCAACAGACTCGTGCTGTTGATAAATATTGCTTTTATCCACCGTGATTTGCGGTTTATAATTGTGCGGCAGTTATTCCTCCTGCGGGTGTAGTTCAATGGTAGAACGAGAGCTTCCCAAGCTCTATACGAGAGTTCGATTCTCTTCACCCGCTCCATCTAGATTTTCTTCCATAACTTTTATCCTTAACTCATTATAAAAATGAGAATCTGGTTTTCCCCTGTATCATTTACAGATTATTAGTGAAAGTACAATGGGTTTAACATAACCTGTGTTTAACCTTCTTTGCGCTAACACCTTTAATGAGGCAAACCATAATGATTGAAAAAATGCGCTATGTATTGATGCTATTACTCGTCTGTTTTAGTGGCGTGGCGCTGGCCGCCAGTTGTATATCCATCAATGATAAAGACCAACGGGCTTATTGTTATGCTAAACAGAGTAATAGCAGTTGCATAGCAATTAATAACGCTGACCTGAGGGCGCAATGCAATGCAGAAAAAGGAAAGGGCAGTTGTTTAGCCATTAACGACAAGGATCAGCGGGCCTATTGCAACGCCAGAAAGAGTACTAGCAGTTGCATAGCAATTAATAATGCTGATTTAAGAGCGCAATGCAATGCGGAACTAAAGCAGAGTAGTTGTCTAGGGATTAACGACAAGGATCAACGTGCGTATTGCTATGCCAAAAAAGGTCAGGGGAGTTGTATTGCTATTAATAACGCCGATCTGAGAGCGCGCTGCAATGTGGAGAGGAGTAAGTAGTCTCTATTGATGGTGTCCATCATTCAGTTACGTTAAAATTACCCAGATTAATCATTCGCTTGAATCCAAGGGTTGTTGCCGTGAAATTCAGTTATTCAACCAGCTTTAAAAGCTCAATTAGGATTGTGCTGTTACTGTGCATCGCATTAATTTCACCCTTTTTGGCTATTCTCGTTTTTGCGTTGTTTAGCCTGAAAGAATTATCTTCACCTTTGGGGATGCTATCAGAGTTAATCTGCATCATTCTGTCATCCCTGCCTGTTTTAGTCTTTTGGCGAAGTTATCGAAAACTTAACAAACAAAATGCTGGCCTTATTATCACCAATCAGGGAATTGAATTTAATTTCTTTGAAATCGGTAAGCCATTTTCTGCGTCATGGCGCGAGATTGAAACCATAGAAAAAAAAGAGAACTCAATTCGTATCGTCCCCCTTACTTTGTCAGGTAAGAAAAAGAAACCGCTGAACCTGTTCGATCATTTTGATTACGCTTTAGACCAAATATATCAAACCCTTCTGGACGCAAAACAGGGGCGGCTAAAAGAAGAGCCTGTTGAACCCTCAAGAAAAATCATCAATCAGGCATATCAAAAAAGAACGATGTTTTATAGCTACTCAATCATTGCGATTATATTCTTATTGCTGGTTACCCTGATGATTACCGAACTGTTTTTGCATTCGGGTGGATATTATTGGATCTTTATTGGTTTGATTATTGCTGCGGTACTCTCCTTTATCGTATCGGCTAGGTTTGATAGCGGAACATTTACTGAACTTACCGTCATTGATTCACATCTTATTATTGAGTATGTGGCTTTCAGAAATATGCGAAGAAAACGTTTTGCGGCCATCACTATCCCTACTGCGGACATCGCTACTTTCACCATAGAGAATAAAGTGCTAGAGGTTAAAACTAGAAGCGAAAGCTATCGCTTCAAACCGGTTGAATTGAGTCAAATGGATCGGCTTTATTTGCAGGATAATCTGATCAACAAATTGTAATTTTTACTCTCCTCTTTATCTATTCTGATGACTCAAGGCGCAGGGCGGGGGTTATTGCCAACGGCACCTTGGATATTTGTGCACCATTGGTGTTTTCCTGTGTCAACTACAAATTAGATGATGATGCTACTCTTTTGGTAAAAACCAGTATGGTTATCGGTTTGCTTGGGGAATAATTATTTTAATAGATTAAAGCATGAAAAGGTTTTTACACATTACATTTAAACACGAAATGGAGTCATAAAATATTAGAGCCTAGTTATATAAGAATAGAAGGTTACCCCCCTGATTTTACTGATATCAATGTGTATTAATTGCATCCGTGATTAATATTAAAATTAATTATGCTCTGAGTGAAAAATAAAAAAACACTCTGTAAATATGCATTTAAGTCTTATCAGTCTGTTATTGTAATAGGTAATAAATATTGTGATATAACATTGCCTATTATCTAATTCATTCCTGCCGTAAAAATTGATATTAGAAGGTTAGGTTGTTTGTCTCATTATTAAAATTAAACAAATGGCACTTCTGTAGAAGAAATCAGAGCAAGGAATGATAGGCATGAATTCAACCAAAACAGGGCAATGGTTGCGGTATTGGCGTAACTCTTTAGCCGATGCTGAAAGTGGTAAAGGTGCATTAACGTCAAAAGAACTTCATACCTATTTATCCGTTCCGGTTGATTCGCTGAAAAATGGTTATCTGGATAAAAATAGCGATGTGCTTGAATCTTTGTTCAAGCACGAAGCAGAAAATGTATCGTTGGTTAAAGTAGTCTATCGACCAACGGCCTATAAACTTAGTTTTGAACATGGAAAAAAACACACAGGTCCCTTCCCTGAAATAATCACACCCGTTATCTGTATTTTTTGGGTGAGCCGTAATGGCTTCTTTTTACCCGAATCAATCCCGGTTATTCCTCGCGACCTCCTATCTCCACAACATGATGATAAATTGACCCTTTCATCAGTGAGAGAGATGGATAAATTCTTAGATCACAATGAACTCCTAGTTTTCTCCGAACAAGAGGCAACGGCATTATTTAAAAACGCGAAAAGCCATGAGGAATTGGCATCCTATTGGCTGCAATATCACCAATTTACACGTTCTTTATTCAGCAAGTTATGCAATGAGCTTGTGCTGAGTGAACGCTATAACAATAAGAAAGGAAAGGGATATCTGCTTAAGTGCGACGATGTCAGCAATGGCACTCGTAATATCCTAAAGCTGTATGATTGGCTGGATGGGAGTCAGGAAAAAACACCATTACTGAATAATTATGCCCTGGCTTGTAATACCACTTATCAACCATGTGTTGACGCATTATCCTCCATATCGCTACGCCGTGGGCATTCAAATTCAAAATTCCCCTTGGCAGATGCACAGCGTGATGCCTTAGCTCAGGTGCTAACGATGTCAGAGGGGGAAATATTGGCGGTTAATGGGCCACCAGGAACGGGCAAAACCACCTTTGTTTTATCGGTAGTTGCTTCGATGTGGGTTGATGCTGCACTGAAAGAGCAAGAACCTCCGCTCATTATTGCCGCCTCGACCAATAATCAGGCCGTAACCAATATTATTGAAGCCTTTGGTAAAGACTTTGAAGAAAATAGCGATCGGTTTAGCGGGCGTTGGTTACCCGATGTTAACAGCTATGGCGGCTATTTTCCGGCTTCCAGTCTGGAAAGTGGAGCGGCTAAATATTACCAAACGGCCGCGTTTTATCGTTCGTTAGAAGACCCTGAGTATATTGATCGAGCCGAGTCAGCATTTTTACTTAAGGCTCAAACCGCGTTTGACGATAGCTCGTTGGATACCGTACTTAAGATAAAGCAGCGTTTGTATGCTGAACTCAACGGTAATCATCAACAGTTTGGTGCGATACAACAGGCCTGGCAAGCATTTAGGCGTGCTGAAAAAAATTGTAATAAAGCGATGGGAAATGATGCCGAATTGGCTAAAACGGCAAAGCAGGCTGAATTGGTTGCTATGGAGCAGCAACTGTCTTTGGTCGCTCAAGATTCTTTGCAGTGGAAACAATTTTGTGCCGATGAATCGATACTGCTAACCCTGTTAAATGTATTACCGCCGATAGCAAGAAAACGTCAACTCCGACGAGAGATTTTTATTGAGCAGCATTTTAGTGCAACCGCTCGTCACATTGTTCGCGTTAATGGAAATACCAGCCCTGAAATGGCGTTGTCTCAATGGACAGAGACCCAACAACAAGCCATAGCGCAAACCGAATCAATATTAGATAGCTGGAATATTTTGCTAGAAAAGAAAAACATAGCGAAACAATGCTGGCTAAACAAAGCGTCATTACTTATAGCCACACCTGATGTTATTCAAACGTTGGATGAACTAGATAAAGCATTGGATATCTCATTGCGCTTTAAATTATTTCAGCTTGCGGTGCATTATTGGGAAGCGCGTTGGCTGCTTGATTGCAGGGCTCAGGAAGATGAACTCCTAAAAACTGGCCCATCAGGTAAAGAAAAAACAGGACTAAAATTTGTTCGCCCTCGTTGGCATCGGCGAATGAAGCTGACCCCATGTATCGTCTCTACCCTTCATTCCCTGCCGGGGCATATGACATTTAGTGTCTTTGAAGGGGAAAATAAATATCGTTATGACTATCTGGTGAATGAAATCGATTTGCTCATCATTGATGAAGCCGGGCAGGTAGCGCCCGACACTGCCGCCGCTTCTTTTGCGTTGGCGAAACGTGCATTAGTCATTGGCGATGTACATCAAATCAAACCGGTGAGCAATCAATCACAAATGGTTGACGTGGGCAACATGATGCAACACCAATTGTTATCTCATCGGGATGAGTATGACGCGCTTTGCCAGCAGGGGCGTTCAGTGGTGGATGGCAGCGTGATGCGAATTGCACAATCGGCCAGTCAATATCGTTATTTAGCAGAAGCAGAACCGGGAATGTTCCTCAGAGAACATCGGCGCTGTTTTGATGAGATCATCTCTTTCTGTAACGAGCTTTGCTATCGAGGTTTACTTGTTCCAAAACGTGGAAGATACGATGCGTTAAATGATAGCCAACTGGCATTACCTGCTTTTGGCTATTTGCATATCGATGGTATGGCTGAATCTCCCATGGGAGGAAGCCGTATCAACCGACTCGAAGCCGCGACGATTGCCAGTTGGTTAGCAGCAAAACGTACCGAGTTAGAAACGGCTTACCACGCGAAGTTAGAAGACATCGTGGGTGTTATCACCCCTTTTAAAGCGCAGGAGCGATTAATTGCGGAGTTGTGCAAAGCTGAGGGCATAAAAGTTGGCCGGGGCGAAGGGGAAATGACCATCGGAACGGTGCATGCGCTACAGGGCGCGGAAAGAAAAGTGGTGATTTTTTCTGCGGTTTATTCCCGTCACAACGATGGTGGTTTTATTGACGCGGATCCCTCGATGCTGAATGTGGCGGTATCTCGGGCTAAAGATAGCTTTCTGGTGTTTGGCGATATGGACGTAATCTCGTCAGCCAGTAAAAGTACGCCAAGACATATGCTGGCGAAATATCTGTTTAGTTGTGAAGAGAATGAACTGAGTTTCTCTATTGGCTCTAGGACTGATTTAATGAAGTTGTGTCCAGAACCCAAATTAATTAATGGCGCTGAAGAACACGATCCTTTTTTCCTGAATTTGCTGAGTATTGTGCAGACGCGGGTGGATATGGTGTCACCGTGGCTTACGCTTTTCCGCCTGACTGATTCCGGATTCCTTAAACATATGCAAGCCGCGGTAGCGCGAGGCATTGAGGTAAATATTTATACTGACTATTACTCGAATGCTTTCAACAACAACCAATATCATGACGAAAAAGATCGAACATTTAAGCAGTGTTGTGAAGCCTTGCGTAATAACGGCATTCGGGTTTATGTCATGAATCGGGTGCACAGCAAGATCGTGATGGCGGATGCAAAAGTGATGTGTGTCGGTTCTTATAATTGGGGAAGTGCTGTACGTAAGGGCAAGTATAAGCAGATGGAAACGTCGATGCTGTATAGCGGCGATTTAGAACAAGAAATTCAGACACAGCTTGATGGGTTGCACGCCCGCGTAAGAAAAACCTATGGGCAGGAGAACGTGACGGTTGGAGCGCGGGTTATGGAGGTGGAGGGGGTGTTGTAGGTTTTAGGGGCCCCGATTAGGTCTTGCAATCTGGTACAGCCTCAAAAATTACAGGTATAATCCCACAAATTATTCAATTGGTTTAGAAACGAAGATGACAAAACTTACCTTACAAGAGCAGCTGTTAAAAGCGGGATTAGTGACCAGCAAAAAAATGGCCAAAGTCGAAAGAACGGCTAAAAAATCACGAGTTCAGGCGCGTGAGGCAAGAGAGGCTGTGGAAGAAAATAAAAAAGCACAGCTTGAGCGTGATAAGCAGCTAAGCGAACAACAAAAACAGGCTGCATTATCTAAAGAGTATAAAGCTCAGGTGAAACAGCTTATTGAAATGAACAGAATCAACATTTCAAAAGGCGATATTGATTTTAACTTCACCGATGACAATGTCATTAAAAGAGTGACGGTGGATAAGCTGACACAAGCTCAGTTGATCAGTGGTCGTCTCGCCATTGCTCGGTTGGTGGTTGATAGCCGTGGCGAGAGTCAATATGCCATCATCCCCGCGATCGTTGCTGATAAAATCGCACAGCGGGATGCGAGCAGTATTGTTTTGAATAGTGTGCTTAGTCAGGAAGAGCAGGATGAGGAAGATCCGTATGCTGACTTTAAGGTGCCGGATGATTTGATGTGGTGATTTTGGGGTTTGTGAATAGTTGCTAACACTTCTGTTATTTTATGAGGATACAGGTGTGACTATTAGCTTTGTGTCAAATCATAAATAGATACAGTTAACGTTTTTGAGTATTTCAATTATAAGTATCTTTATTGACTTACCCTTTAAAGTTAAATAATCAAGTGGCTTATGTTCACGCCATTGTATACAAGCCTATATAGTTCACAAGCCGTTGAATACGGTGCTATCCATTCATTAAGGATTTACACATAAATGGAAAACCTAAAATTATTCATTTCTTATAGTTGGTCTAATCCAACCCATGAACAGTGGGTAATCGATTTAGCCAAGGAACTAACCGAATCTGGTGTTCATGTAATTCTTGATAAATGGGATCTTAAAGAAGGCCATGACTCGGTTGCTTTCATGGAAAAGATGGTTACAGATCCTCAGATAGCCAAGGTAGCCATCATATGTGACGAAATATACGCATCAAAGGCAGACGGCCGAGCTGGTGGTGTTGGTACCGAAACTCAAATCATTTCACGTGAAGTTTACGAAAATCAGGAACAAGAAAAATTTGTAGCAATTATTTCTGAAAGAGATTCACAAGGTAAGGCATATCTACCCACGTATTATAAATCACGAATATATATTGACTTAAGCGAACCTCATAGCTATGCCGATAATTTTGATAAACTATTGCGTTGGATATATAACAAACCCCTATATATAAGGCCTGAAATAGGGAAGCGGCCTTCTTTTTTGGATGAGCCAGATGGAATATCTTTAGGAACAACATCAGCACACAAAAGAGCTATATCTGCCATCAAAGAAAATAAGCCATTTACTTCTGGTGCATTAGACGAGTTCTTCTCTACCTTTATTAGTAATCTTGAGAAGTTTAGAATCACTGAAAAGGAAGGTGAGTTTGACGATCAGGTTATTGATAACATAAATAACTTTATTCCTTACAGAAATGAACTAATTGCATTATTTATTGCTCTTGCTCAATATGCACCAACAGAAGAGAATCTTCTCAAGGTACATCGTTTCCTTGAAGCTTTAATTCCATATATGAGCCATCCGACGGATGTAAGTCATTGGACAGACTGGGACTTCGATAATTTTAAATTTATTATTCATGAGATTTTTCTATATGCGACCGCCATTTTCATAAAGTATGAAAGATTTGCAGAAATTAACATTTTATTGACACAACAATACTATGTGGTTGGAAAATCTGATTATGGGAAAAATGCAATGGTTGGATATGAAGTATTCAAAGGATATTTAAAATCCTTAGAACGTCGAAATAGTAGATTAGAACTAAGACGTTTATCTATTCATGCAGATTTACTTGAGCAAAGAAGTAAGGGCTCTGGTATAGAGTTTCGTTATTTAATGCAGGCTGACTTTATACTGTTTCTGCGGACTCAGATACAACAAGCTGACTTCTATACTCGTTGGTTTCCAGATACTTTACTGTATATTGATCGCTTCCATGGTGCATTTGAAGTTTTCGCAAGATCTTCATCAAAGTCATATTTTGAAAAAGCCAAATGTATTTTAGGTATAGATAAACTATCAGACCTTAATGAGTTGATGGGGATTTATAAAACGAATCCTAAAAGACTACCAAGGTGGGAGTTTCAATCAATTAACCCTTCCATGTTACTTGGGTTTGAACAACTAGCAACAAAAGCATAGCAAGAAATCTATTGAATAATTTTTCTATCGCGCTCCAAAATTTCTTTGTAGCGCGGTGTTAGCACCTACTTCTGTCCACTTCCCTTAAAATGAGACAATTATAATTAGACTTTCTGCCTTACTTAACTGCAGGAGTATTTATGAAAAAGATCCGTTTTACTGAGACCCAAATCGTTAATATCTTAAAACTCGCTGATTCTGGGATAAAAGTGGATGATATTTGCCGTCAAAATAGCATTAGTAGTGCAACCTATTATAACTGGAAGTCAAAGTATGGTGGGATGGAAGCGGCTGATATAAAAAGAATTAAAGAGCTTGAAGAAGAAAATACTAAATTGAAAAAGATGTTTGCTGATGTCAGTCTGGAAAATCATGCTATGAAGGAGCTCTTTGCAAAAAAGGGTTGGTGATGACAGAGAAAAAATCCTGCGCAAAAATACTCGTTACCTCAGGATTATCTGTCATAAAAGCTTGCAAGATGACGGCATTAACACGCTCAGTTTATTATCGACAATGCATTGATTGGAAAGAAAAAGATAGTCTGGTGATTACAGCGATTCAATCAGTTTTAGCTAAATCGCCTCAAGCTGGTTTTTGGAAATGTTATTTTCGACTTCGCTTTCAAGGCTATCATTTTAATCATAAACGCGTTTATCGGGTTTATTGCCGTTTAGGACTGAATTTACGACGCCGGGTTAAAAAGATTTTGCCAAAACGAGAAAAACAGCCATTGTCAGTCGCTAAAATGGCAAATGCTCAATGGGCGTTGGATTTCATGCATGATGCTTTGTATTGTGGAAAACGCTTTAGAACATTAAATATTTTGGATGAAGGGACTCGGGAATGTTTAGCTATCGAAATTGATACATCGTTACCCGCAGAACGAGTTATTCGGGTTCTTGAACGTTTAAAAGAAGAGCGTGGGTTACCAAAGCAAATTAGGGTTGATAATGGCCCCGAGCTTATTTCTATTAACTTATTGAATTATTGTGAAGAAAACAATGTGAAATTAGTTCACATTCAGCCTGGGAAACCCACGCAAAATGGTTTTATTGAGCGATTTAATGGTTCGTTTCGTCGCGAATTTTTAAATGCCTATTTATTTGACTCATTAAGCCAAGTACGGGAAATGGCTTGGTTTTGGCAACAAGATTATAACGATGAAAGAACACATGAAAGCTTAGGAAATATGCCACCAACAGCTTATCGGAAACAACTGGAAAACTCTAATAACTTACTGTCCTAAATATAGGGGAGTGGACACTTCCTGCTCTTAACTGGCTGTTAGATTGAACTTCAATTAATTCCTCATCAACACAACCCCCAAAAACTAAAACAATCCCCCAGCATTCCCACCCCCAAATATTTGCGAACCATCCCCCCATTTTAAAATTAACCCACCAACTCGGCCGCTGTTCCATTGACCCTCTCCCTGTACAAATATACTGTGTTCTGGCTGTCGGTTTTTTATCCGTCAGCCAAAATAGCGAAACCCCGCAGTGCTAGAACACATACGGGGTTTCTCACCACAACGTTATAAGAGAGATAACATTATGGCTGTAAAGAAGCATACCCAAACTCACTCTAAATTTATACTCGCAGTACGATCTAATTGCGGATCCGGATCGAAAAAACGATCCTCTGTTTCAGCAAGTTGGCTGAAGAAAGGAGGGTGCCGTCATGCTTAATCTTATCGACTCCACCCCAAAAGATCCGCTGGAACTGGTTGAACAGTGTTTAGCACTGACCTGTGCGGTCATCAACATCGAGGAAGCGGCGGTAAAAGAGTCACTGCAATTTATCCTGCATGAAAAAATGGAAGCGCTGTTTAGTGCACTTTATTGTGTGGAGGATGAAATGAAATCAGACGTGACAGAAAAAGTGTAATATTTATAAAAATCAAGGCATTGATGAGAGGTTTTTTTGTCTTTGCCTTGCGTTGAGTCAGTGTTTTAGTGTGGACTAAAAATAGACTATATTTGAACCATTCATAATGAAAAATTCAGTACTTAGCTTCAAGATTGAGTTAACAGTTGCTGATATAAGATTGAAAAATAGAAAAGAAATTCTGATTTGTCAGGGGTAAAAACCAATGAAAATAGAAACCAATATTGAAAACACGCAGGGAAAAGGTTTAAAGGAATAATTAGTGCCGATTGGAGGCAAGGTTCAATAGTCGAGTATCTCTCCCTAAATATAGCCCATCGTAGGGAGGGTCGGGTGTTGGGGGTGACTTGGCGTAAGCCAACGAAGCGGCCTAACCCGGCCAGGCCCGATGCACTCCGCAGCCAAGAATATGGCCCTTCCGGCCGAGCACAATGCCAATATACACAATATCGTCTTTACGGCCGGAATACCCACAGAAGCTAATGAATTAGGTTTTCCAACACCCATCAAAAATACCCACACAACCGCCCCTTCATCTCCGGCCGCAGCAAAAACTCCGCCGCCCACTGCCGAACCTTCCCCATCCCATCCGAACGATAAGCAACAAACATCTGAGTGGCGTGCTTATGCTCCTGCATCGGCTTCTTCACCAGTTCACCGGCATTCAGCAACGGCAAACACCAATGATGAGGAATATAACCAATCCCCACATTTCGCCGAATCAAATCAATGGCAATATGAAAGTCAGGCACAAACACCGGCTTCTGGCCTTCAAGTAACCATGCCTGCTGCCGGGTGAAATTAATCGAGGTATCGCGAATACAAATCGCCGGATATTTACGCAACTCGGCATTCTGCAACGGGTGAACCTGCGTGGCTAATGGATGCGTAGGGCCAACCACAAAATCCCAGTCCATTTGCCCGATAGGGGAGCTAATAATGCCCTCGGTGCTGGGAACAGAGTGGGGCGCGCCAATGGCTAAATCGGCCTTCTTGCTGTACAGCGCATCCCAACTGCCGTTATACACCTCGGTATTCACTTTTAACTGCGTGGAGGGAAATGCCTGCTCAAACTCGCTGATAAATTCCACCAGCGCACCGGGCGCGACAATGTTATTCACCGCGACCGTCAGCTCGCGCTCAACCCCTTCATGCACCAGCGCGGTATTGCGCTTCAGCGCATCCAGATCGTCAAGAATGGTTTTGCTGTGGTGGATAAAATACTCACCGGCGGGTGTCAGCTCAATATAGCGCCCCTTGCGGGTAAACAGCTCGATACCAAATGACTCTTCCAGCTTTTTAACCGTATAACTGATGGCGGAGGGGACTTTGTTAATGTGCTCTGCGGCGGTGGTAATGCTTTTATATTCAGCAACCAGACGGACAATACGAATAGTCTCATCAGAAATAAACATGGTTAACCTGCAGGAGATCGGCGCTATTAATTGAAAAGCATCATGAAGCAGTTAATTAGCGGATGCAACCGCGTATCAACATTTGTGTTAAACCGGAGGTATTCTCACTCCCAATAAAGGGAGTGAGAATAGACAGAGCAGATAGTCGAGAGGATATTTATTTGTTGGCTGACGTGAATTTGCTCAATACCGCATAACACACACAGGCCACTAAAATTGAATCCACAGATGGAATCGTGGTCAGGGTAAACATCCCTTTGATGGTCATAAAGCCAACCAGTGAACCAATAATCCATGCCACAAAAGTGGTGATTTTAATCTGAGATTCTTTAGCCAGCAGACTTTCATCATAGCCATTACGGCGATAGATAAAGAAGTCAGCAATATAGATACCGGCTACCGGAGGCGTCGCAACCCCGAGGAATAACAGGAATGGAATAAACCACGCCATAATATCCATACTGCCAACGATGGTTGCCAGCACGCCTAAAGCCACGGTGATTTGCCATTTAGGGAAACGGGTAAGCAAGGTGGAAACCACCAGCGTGCCTTGGAACATATTCCCTGCGTTGCCGGTAACGGTAGCAAAAATCAGCAGAATAGCGGTCGGTAATACCGCGCCAAACAGAGCCATCGCCCCTAACAGCGAGCTTTGTCCACTCAGTGCGCTTGGCGTTGCGCCGGCCCAATACAACAGCGGATAGGCAATCAAGAAGGTCAGCAGCGCGGCGATGATCGCATGTTTACGGTTATGCACGAAGCTACCGAAATCCGGCAGGGTCGCCACTAAAACAATAATGGTACCCACCACCGATGAAATCGCCACCCCCATATTCATGGAGCTAAGATGTTCAACCATCGGCGCTTTACCGTTAACGGCAACATACAGAATGTAGCAAAGTACCAGTGCGATAATCGGAACCGCGAACTGTGCCACTTTGCCTAACACTTCAAACCCAAATGCGGTTGAGGCAACAAAAATGATACAGCCGAAGCCGACCAGCAGCGGCGTAGGCAAATTAAAGCCATACTGCGCCAGTAAGTCATGAACCGAATGACCAAACATATTGGCGGTAACGGTAATCCAGCCAAACAGGCTGATCGCCATCAGAATGTTGATGGCAATGGCCCCTTTCTCACCGAAAGCGTACTTCACAATACCATAGGTCGGTAAGCGAGCCTTTTCGCCAACGCTGATAGTAATCGCGGCTAAAATAGCCAGAATTAACCCACCAATGCTGACCACCTGAATGAGCTCAGAACTGGACAACTGATTGCCTAAGCTGGATGAGGATAGCAGTACCGGTGTAACGGCAATACCCAGCAAAATCATGGCGATACGAAGCCCTGAAGCAGTGTTTAAATTTTCACTCGTTTTGCGCATACGATATTCCTTTACGCTATAGCGTTTAGCTTAGGTGATGATGCCCGGTATATTTTCTCCAGCATCCTAAATCAGTGATCTCTTTTTGTCCTTCGGTTAACCATGGTTCCGCCAGCACGCCCAGCACTTCGCTGCCGTCTTGCAGTTTCACTTTACCAATGGCTAAACCCGCTGGCTCACTCATCAGTAAGTCTGCGAATGAACTCAGAGGAAGTTCCCAGATTTCCAGCGACACAGAAGTACCGCCTTCCATCACTCTGATCATACCCGGGTGGCGATCGTTAATACTCCAAATGCGGTAGTGAGCATCCGTCTTATCTTCACGGACAAATACGCCGCCAGCTTTAAGCATATTCGGGTTAAGTTCCAGTCCACGCATTAGGGTGCCGTTGACTGCCAGCAATGTGGTTGCTGCCATTTGTTGTCTCCTGTTAAATAATTATTCGGTATAAAAGCCCCGCTGATGCAGGGCTCAAAATTTGTTGGTTACGGTGTAATCCACGTGCCGGTTTTATGCTCTAACGCATCGCGAATGGCTTCTGGGCTGGTAATCAGCCCACGGCCGGTTTTGCCATGCTGTTGGTTATAAGCAATGAAACCCATAATGGCTTCTACTTTTGGCAGCATGCTGCCTGCACCAAACTGCTGCTGATCGATAAGTTCTTGCGCTTCTGCCATTGTCAGGTTGCTTAACCAGCGTTGATCCGGCTGGCCGAAATTGACGGCTACCTGCTTAACACCGGTAGGGATCAGCAGTAAATCGGCTTCTAACTGTTGAGCCAGCAGAGCAGAGGCCAGATCTTTATCAATCACGGCTTCAACGCCGGTTAACTGACCTTTTGCATCACGCACCACCGGAATGCCGCCGCCGCCGCAGGCGATAACGATGCAGCCTTGAGCTAACAGACTGGCAATCACCTGATGCTCAATGATTTCCTGTGGCAGTGGCGAAGCCACGGTACGACGCCATCCACGCCCGGCATCTTCCATCACGGTCCAGTTCAGTTCCTGCTGACGCTGACGGGCCGTGGCTTCATCAAAGAAAGCACCAATCGGCTTACTCGGGTTGTTGAACGCTTTATCGTCGGCGCTGACCAAGGTTTGGGTAACGATAGTGACCACTGGCTTATTAATTCCACGGCGTTGAAGCTCGTTGTTCAGCGCTTTTTGGAACATATAACCAATAGCACCCTGAGTGTCGCCAACGGCGTAATCCAGCGGTACCGGAGCCACTTCTTGTTTTGCCAGCTCTGAACGGCGCAGAATAAAACCAACCTGCGGCCCGTTGCCGTGAGTGACGACTAAATCCCAACCCGCTTCAATCATTTCAGCGATATGGCTAACGCTCTCAATCACTGATAGGTACTGGTCGGGAATACTGTTGTGCTTATCATCGGTAATCAGGGCATTACCACCGACTGCCACAATGGCTAATGGCTTACTCATGATGCTTTTCCTTCATGATGTTTTTCTTCATAGAGTCTGACCTGTTCCGCCAGCGCAGTGATGGCTTCAACAAAACCCGGCATTGGTGCGGTGGTAATACCGGCACCGATTTGGCCTACGCCTGCCTGCTTGTGTGCAATACCCGTATTAATCACCGGTAGAATGCCCCGATCGACCACTTTACGTGCATCAATACCGGCGGCAGTTGGCGCAAAGTTCAGCGCTGGTAGCGTAAAGGCAGGGTTGCCTCCCAGCGTGATGGCTTGCATCCGGCGGCTGTTATTGGTGGCATCATCCGGTGTACCACCGACAAATTTCACGATGGCCGGAGAAGACGCCATCGCAAAGCCACCGACACCGGCGGTTTCGGTAATGGCGCTATCGCCTAAATCGGCAGCGGCATCTTCAACACCGTAGCCCGGGAAGAATAGGCCTTCAACCGGGTTGGCCGGCGCTTGGAACCAGCGATCGCCGGTACCTGATAGACGAATACCAAAGTTAACGCCGTTACGCGCCATCACCGTCACCATTGAACTGAACGGTACGTTGGCGGCGGCATCCATCATGGCTTTACAGGCCGCCATCGACAGATTTAGGAAGAAGTGGTCATTGCCGACAATAAATGCGGTGGCGCGTTGAATCAGATCTAACGGCAGGCCGCTTTCCAGCAGGGCAGGAATCAGGCGCTTAATCAGCAATCCCGTAGCCGCCGCATTACGGTTATGAACTTCATCCCCCATATGCAGCGCTTGGGCCATCAGCGGTTTAAGTTCTAACTCGCCTAATATGGCAATGGCTTTTTTCAGTGCGGGAGCCAGTTCGTTAGCCATCCAGTGTAAACGTTGCAGCACTTCATCATTGTTGGCACCAAAACGTAACACTTTGCCCAAGCCTTCGTTAAAGTTGCTGAATGAACGAGCACCGTTGGCTTTGTTTTCAATCACCCACAGCGGCATGGATGGGCTGATAATACCGGCCATCGGGCCAACGGCCTGATAGTGGTGGCACGGTTCCAGATCGATTTGGTTGTCCAGCACCAGTTTTTCTGCCGCTTCGTGGCTGGTGGCCCAGCCTTCAAACAGAATGGCACCAATAATCGCGCCTTTTACCGGGCCGCACATGTTGCTCCAGCTAATCGGCGGGCCGGAATGCAGGATCAGCTTGCGCTGGGACATGGCACTGATGGCTTCACGGGCAAACATCACGTCAATTAACGCGGGTTGAGCGCTAAGGTATTGCTCAAATGCCTGCTTATTGGCCTGCTCAACCAGCGGATGGCGCATTAACCAAGCCAGATCCAGACCCGCTTTGATATTGCTCATTGCGGGTGGCTGCCAGCTCAAATTGATAACTTCACCACCGGCCTGTTGCAGGTTATTAGCAAAGCTTGCCAGACCTGCGTTGACCACTTTCAGCGGTTGACTAAATAATTGATTCATTGAGGACTCCATTATTTCTCTGCCTGCTGACGAGCAACATAGCTTGCCCAAAGTGCAGCCTGTGCATTGCAGCCTGCGACCAGAACGCCGGCCTGACGTAAATTTTCAATTTGGCGCGACCTGACTTGTGGGTCGACTTCGGTTCCACAGACGTGGGCGATCAAGAGAGGGAGATTTTTCGCGCCGACCTTCTCACGCACCTGACCAATCACTTCAAGTAGCTCTGCCGCAGGTTCCATTGACGCGCCATAACCCAAGACCAGATCGAACAGCACCACGGCGGTTTTCGGATCGTTTAGCTCTTCCTGAATCCGCTGATTACGCAGCGTAGGGTCGATCATCGGGTGAGGGCGACCGTTGGTAAAATCGTCATCGCCCATATCCACAATGGTATTGCCCTGGCTGTGCCAGATATCGGTCAGTTTGGTATTGCCTTTCACCGGGGTATTGGAAGAGGCTGAGAAGCCCTGCTGCTTACACAGCAGTTGCGCTTCATAACAGAACGTACCACCGGCGAAAACACCGCGAATTTCGCGGCGCTGTGCAGGTAAGTGAGCACTTTCAGCGGCCAGTACTTTTTCATCCGCAGGAGCAATTGTTGCCACGGAAGCGGGAGGGGTTTTCTGATTCAACAACGCAACCGCCACTTCTGCCGCATCGGCTAGCGTATGGACAAAGGTGATGCCTGAAGTATGGAACTCTTCTGCATCTGCACCCAAGAAGTTAACCACGACCGGTTTACCGGCTTTTTGTGCCTGTTGCAGAATGCGTTCCGCCACCGGGCGAGCAGGCGGTTTGGAAATCAGTACAATCACTTGAGTTTCAGGATCGTTCGCTAAGGCATCCACGCCAAACAGCATGGAAATGCCGCCAATCTCCTCGTGTAGGTCGTGTCCACCGGTGCCAAGCGCCTGAGAAATACCCGCGCCCAGTTGGTCGATACGACAACTGACTTCCTGCAATCCGGTGCCCGAAGCGGCAACCACGCCAATGGCACCGCGCTTCACCACGTTGGCGAATCCTAGCGGCATACCATTAATAATGGCGGTACCACAATCGGGGCCCATGACCAGCAGGTGCTTTTCACGGGCTAATTCTTTAATCTGTTTTTCGTGCGCCATACTGACGTTATCGCTGAACAGCATCACGTTCATGCCTAGGTTCAGGGCCTTAATTGCTTCGGCAGCGGCGTAATCGCCGGGCACGGAAATTAATGCCAGATTGGCATCTTCAGCGGTTTCTTTCGCCATTTCCAGACTGGTTAACACCGGAGGGCGCACGCCGCCGCTGTTACTCTCTTCTGGTTTGCTTTTCAGGCGCTGTTCCGCCAGAGTAAGCGCTTCATCACAGGCTTCATCTTCACCACGAACGGCAATAATCAGATCGTTTGGACCGGCCTGACAGCCATTATCCAGACCTGCATCGCGCAGTTGAATCAGGTTGGTTTCTGTTCCCATCACCACTGACGCTTGCTCTATGCCGGGCAGCTTATTGATTTGAGCGGATATCTGCATCAGGGAAACGGAATCCTGATACAGATTGGCAAATACTTTATGTTTTACACTCATCTTTATTACCTGTGTTTTACTGCCTACCAGGTTTGCAGGCAAGGTCATCACTTGTCGATAGACGGAAATATCGACATGAATATTAAAAAATAGGCCCCAATTGGGGTATTAGTGCGCGCTACTCACGGTTCTTAAACCGTGTAACACGCCAGCCAGACAATCCACGCCGGAAGCAGCACCAAACTGCATCACTTGGCGACCGGCAAGCTTCAGTTCCTCGTCCGTTGTCTGGCGGCAAATACAGCCTAAAAGTCGGTAAACGGGTTCGGAGTAATTTTGCTGTAGCGCCAGAGATAAGTAGTGTTTGCTGATATCAGTGGTTTTTGTCAGCATTTGAGCTATGGCCGCTTTTACGCTGGTTATATGGCGTGAAACTGCCGGATGCCGGTGCCACAGAGAAAGGGCAGCCAGATATCCCAGCAGATAATCATCGCCATCCGGCGTTAAACCGGAGCCGTAGCCAATTAAACTGGCAACTTGCTGCTGTAATTGGCTATCGCTGTATGCCAGCTCTAACGAGGGGAGTCGTCCATCCGTTGGCTCATCGGGAAGCAACTGTAATGCGCTACTAACCCGATGTTGCTGGCAATAATCCATCAGTAATGTTTTTAATAGGCGGTAGTGGATGCCGATAATTTTCTGGCTGTCCACATCCCTTGGCATGCTGAGTTTAATCGGTTGCCAGTGGCTGGCCTGAGCGGTGTCTGCTTGCCAGTCACCACCGATTAACCGTCCCTGTTGGATGGTGATATTCATGGAACGGGCACAGCCGTTGCGCCAGTCCCAACCCGCCGGGGCCGCTATCCTTACGGCACAGGGCAGGTTTTGATATTCATGATTAAGCAGGGTTAATAGGCCGCCATTAGCCAGCGACAAATTAACCGCGCGGGAGAACACGCTGTGTACCGGTAAGCAGTGGCTACCTTGCAGGATGGGGTGAGCAAGATAGCCTACAGAGAGCACCGGTAGGCAATGGTTGATAACCTGCGTTCTCCCTTCCATGATGGATTACCCTTTCAGGCCTTCCACGATGGCGCTAGAGTCACTGACCCAGCCAAAGATAGCGCCCTGAGCTTTAATCATTTCCAGAGCATATTTTTGGAATTCAGGGAAATAGGAACCCACGCAATCTTCAGGAATGATGCACTCATAACCACGGTCATTGGCTTCACGCACGGTAGTATTTACGCAAACTTCCGTGGTAACGCCGCAAACGATCAGGGTTTTGATGCCGTGATTTTGCAGAATTAAATGCAGGTCGGTCTGATAGAAAGCACCTTTACCTGGTTTATCAATGATGGGCTCACCGGCAGCAGGGTAGAGCTCAGGGATAATGTCATGGCCGTCTTCACCGCGTACCAGAATACGTCCCATTGGGCCTTTGGTGCCGATAAAGGTTTGACCGCCACGGGTTAATTTTGCTGGCGGACAATCTGCCAGATCGGCACGGTGTCCTTCACGGGTATGGATTACCAGCATCTTGTGGTCACGAGCGGCTTTCAGGACTTTTTTACACGGTTCAATAGCCGTGCGAACAAATGAAACATCATTACCTAATGCCTCGCCAAAACCACCTGGTTCAACGAAATCACGCTGCATGTCAATCATGACCAGCGCAGTAGTTTTTAAATCAAACGGCAGGGCAAAGGGTTCAGCACGAAAAGTATGTTGTGTCATAGGTCAGGCTCCTTGAGTCCCATGATTATGGGGTAGGGGATTAAGTGTCGTTTCTTCCATCAGACTAGGACAGGAATTCGAAAACCGACAGGAAAATGATTTTCACGCCAGCGACAAATTTTTTGACGCAGAAAAAATAATCAGAACCCGCTCTCATTATCAGATTGATACCCATCATATCTTTTGTCATTGAATCAAAAAAATTGATTTTAAAATCTATTTTGATTCAAATTATTTAATGTGTAAGTGTGAGTTAACGCGGCCTTTTTTACTGGTTGATGGCACCCATCGTAAGCGTTTGATGAAAGGACAGGGGTGAGTTTTTTAATGGAAAGGAGAGAAACCACGACTTCAACATAGTGAGAAAACTGATGCTTTTATGTTAATTCAAATGTTAAAAAAATTACTTCATTAGAGGTAGTTAAATGTGTTGAATTGTAAAAATTATTTATAAAATAAAGTGAGTTACAAATTTTTACATATAAGATGCATTTTGAATCCATCAATATATTATGTTTTTCTTTCAGTATGATATGCCACCAATGGTCTTTATTTGGTGGGTTTAAGATACGAAAGTGACGTTTTTTTGGTCAAATGTTAAATTTAATAACCTTGCAAATTATAATTCTATTTGGCACTTAAATTATCATATTAATACCTATTAAGTGGTAAAATTTTTAACAAAAACAAATTGATAATTAAGGATCGAGATCAATAAGTGAGACGGTTGTACCCTCTATAATCCGCGCGTCAATGATTAAGTTCGTATGTCATCAATGAGGAGAGAACCATGCAGGTCAGCAGGAGGCAGTTTTTAAAATCTGCGCTGGCGGTATGGCGGGTACAACTGTAGCGGCATTAGGTTTTTCGCCGGCTACGGCACTGGCGGAAACGCGTAATTATAAATTATTACACGCCCGTGAAACGCGTAATACCTGCACTTACTGTTCCGTTGGCTGTGGGCTGTTAATGTACAGCTTGGGCGACGGAGCGAAAAACGCCAAGAGTAGTATTTTCCATATCGAAGGGGACCCGGATCATCCGGTAAACCGCGGTGCGCTTTGCCCTAAAGGGGCTGGGCTTATCGATTACATCCACAGTGAAGGCCGTTTGCAATATCCGGAATACCGCGCGCCGGGTTCGGATAAGTGGCAGCGCTTGAGCTGGGATGACGCATTAAATCGCATTGCTAAACTCATGAAAGCAGATCGCGATGCACATTTCCAACATACCAATGATGCCGGTACGGTTGTCAACCGCTGGCTGAGTACCGGTATGCTGTGTGGCTCTGCGGCCAGTAATGAAACCGGTTTACTGACTCAAAAGTTTACCCGGTCTCTTGGCATGTTAGGCATCGACCAAGTAGCACGTATCTGACACGGACCAACGGTAGCAAGTCTTGCTCCAACATTTGGTCGCGGTGCGATGACCAACCACTGGGTTGATATCAAAAATGCGAACGTGGTTGTGGTGATGGGCGGTAACGCCGCAGAAGCACATCCCGTCGGTTTCCGCTGGGCGCTGGAAGCCAAAAAACACAACAATGCTAAAATTGTGGTGGTCGATCCTCGTTTCACTCGAACAGCAGCGGTGGCTGATATTTATGCCCCAATCCGTTCTGGTACCGACATTGCTTTCCTGTCGGGCGTGATTCTGCATCTGATTAACAACAATAAAATCAATGCGGAATACGTGAAGCATTACACCAATGCCAGCTACATCATTCGTGAAGATTTCGGCTTTGAAGACGGCTTATTCAGCGGCTTTGATGAGCAGAAACGTCGTTATGATAAATCCAGTTGGAACTATCAGTTGGATGACAGCGGTCAACCTATGCGCGATCCGACATTGAGCGATCCGCGTTGCGTATGGAATCTGCTAAAACATCACGTTAGCCGCTACACCCCGGATGTGGTTGAAAACATCTGTGGTACCCCACAGGCAGATTTTGCCAAAGTGTGTGAAGTGCTGGCGGAAACCAGTGCGCCAAATTTAACCACCACCTTCCTGTACGCATTAGGCTGGACCGAACATACCGTTGGTTCACAAAATATTCGTACGATGGCGATGATTCAGTTGCTGCTGGGTAACATCGGTATGGCGGGCGGTGGCGTAAACGCACTGCGAGGTCACTCTAACGTTCAGGGGACGACTGACGTTGGTTTGTTATCTCAAAGCCTGCCGGGTTATTTGAGCCTGCCGTCAGAGAAGCACATCAATCTGGAAACCTATTTATCTGCGGTAACGCCGAAAAGCTTACTGCCAGGCCAAGTGAACTATTGGAGTAACTATCCGAAGTTCTTCGTTAGCCTGATGAAGAGTTTCTACGGTGATAACGCGCAAAAAGATAACGACTGGGGCTTTGACTGGTTGCCAAAATGGGACCAATCCTACGACTGGATGCACTACTTCGAACGTATGGATCAGGGGCTGGTTACCGGTTTTATCTGTCAGGGTGTTAACGCACTGGCATCATCACCCAACCGAAACAAAACGGCCCGTGCGCTGGCGAAACTGAAGTTCCTGGTGGTGATGGATCCATTAGCGACGGAAACCGCAAGCTTCTGGGAAAATCACGGCGAGCATAACGATGTGGATCCTGCCGCGATTCAAACCGAGGTATTCCGCTTACCGTCCAGCTGTTTTGCTGAAGAAGATGGTTCTATTGCTAACTCCGGTCGCTGGTTACAGTGGCACTGGAAAGGCGCAGAGCCACCGGGCGAAGCCAAAACTGATGGTGAAATGTTATCTGCTCTGCTGTTTAAAATTCGCGAGCTGTATAACGCCGAAGGCGGTAATACCCCGGAACCTCTGCTGAATATGCAGTGGAACTACTCTCGTCCACACCACCCGGAATCGGAAGAAGTGGCGAAAGAGCTTAATGGCCGGGCGCTGGCGGATGTAGTGGATGCCAATGGCAACGTACTGGCGAAGAAAGGCCAGCAGTTATCGACCTTTGCTCATCTGAGGGACGACGGTACTACCGCCAGTGCCTGCTGGATTTATGCCGGTAGCTGGACTGAGGCCGGAAACCAGATGGCACTGCGCGATAACGCAGATCCATCAGGCTTAGGTTTGACGCCGAAGTGGTCATGGGCTTGGCCGGTTAACCGCCGGATTATCTATAACCGTGCGTCGGCGGACGTACAGGGCAAAGCTTGGGATCCAAAACGGACGCTGATCGAATGGGATGGCAGTAAGTGGGGCGGTAACGACGTGCCTGACTTTAACCTGACGGCAGCACCGGGTTCGGAAACCGGTCCATTTATCATGCAGCCAGAGGGCGTTGGTCGTCTGTTTGCGCTGGATAAGATGGCGGAAGGCCCATTCCCTGAGCACTATGAGCCGATTGAAACGCCGATTGGTACCAATCCGCTGCATCCAAACGTGGTGTCTAACCCGGCTGTGCGTCTGTTTGAGAGCGATAAGAAAGAAATGGGTACCAGTAAGGAATTCCCTTATGTGGGCACCACTTATCGTTTAACCGAGCATTTCCACACTTGGACCAAGCACTCGAAGTTGAATGCCATTACTCAGCCGGAGCAATTCATTGAAATCAGTGAAGGGCTGGCAGAGAAAATCGGCGTACAGCACGGCGATATGGTGAAGGTCAGCTCTAAACGGGGCCAGATTAAGACCAAAGTGGTGGTGACTAAACGTCTTCGCACGCTGAAAGTGAACGGTCAGGATGTGGAAACCGTCGGTATTCCGATTCACTGGGGCTTTAAAGGCGCGGCGCGTAACGGCTATATTGCCAATACCCTGACGCCATCGGTGGGTGATGCCAACTCACAAACGCCAGAGTTTAAGGCGTTCTTGGTTAACGTGGAAAAGGTGTAACGGAGAATAATTATGTCAATGCAATCTCAAGACATTATGAAGCGTTCCGCCACCAACGTTTTGACGCCGCCTCCACAGGTGCGTCATCACCAAGAAGAAGTGGCAAAGCTGATTGATGTCACCACCTGTATCGGCTGTAAAGCCTGTCAGGTAGCCTGTTCCGAGTGGAACAACATTCGTGATGAAATCGGTCATAACGTGGGGGTCTACGACAACCCAGCGGATTTGTCCCCTAAGTCATGGACGGTTATGCGCTACTCGGAAGTCGAGGAAAACGGCAAGCTGGAATGGCTGATCCGTAAAGACGGCTGTATGCACTGTAGCGAACCGGGATGCCTGAAGGCGTGTCCGTCTGCGGGTGCGATTATACAGTACGCCAACGGTATCGTTGATTTCCAGTCAGAACACTGTATCGGCTGTGGATACTGCATCGCCGGTTGTCCGTTCAACGTTCCGCGTCTGAACCCAGAGGACAACCGGGTGTACAAATGTACCCTGTGTGTGGATCGGGTTAGCGTCGGTCAGGAACCTGCCTGTGTGAAAACTTGTCCTACCGGTGCCATCACCTTTGGTACCAAGAAAGACATGATTGATTTGGCACAAGAGCGTATTGCTGAGCTAAACACGCGCGGCTACACCAATGCCGGTTTGTATAATCCGCAAGGGGTTGGTGGTACGCACGTGATGTATGTGCTGCATCATGCCGATCGCCCAGAGCTGTATCACGGGTTGCCGAAAGAACCGACCATCAGCCCGGTGGTGGGTTTCTGGAAAGGCATTCTGAAGCCGCTGTCGGCGCTGGGTTTTGTGGCGACCTTTGCCGGTCTGATTTTCCACTATGTGGGTGTTGGTCCGAATAAAGTCGACAGCGATGACGAGGAAGAAAATCATGAAGAAAAGTAAGATGATTAAGCGTAACTCGTTTATCGACAGAGCCTGCCACTGGACGGTAGTGATTTGCTTCTTTTTGGTTGCCCTGTCTGGTATTGCGATGTTTTTCCCATCGCTAAGCTGGTTGACCCAGACTTTCGGTACCCCGCAAATGGGACGGATTCTGCATCCTTTCTTTGGCGTGTTGATTTTCTTCGTGCTGATTGTGATGTTCTTCCGTTTTGTGAAGCATAACATTCCGAAGAAGGATGATATTGGCTGGTTCCTGCATATTGTGGAAGTGCTGAAAGGCAACGAGCATAAAGTGGCGGACGTGGGTAAATATAATCCGGGGCAGAAGATGATGTTCTGGAGCATTATGAGCCTGATTCTGGTGCTGCTGGTAACCGGGATTATCATCTGGCGCCCTTATTTTGCTCACCTGTTCCCAATGTGGTCGATCCGCTTGTGTCTGTTGCTGCATGCGGTGGCGGCGATTGTGCTGATTCACGCCATTCTGATCCATATCTATATGGCATTTTGGGTGAAGGGCTCTATTTCCGGCATGATTGAAGGTAAGGTCAGCCGTAAATGGGCGAGAAAGCACCATCCGCGCTGGGCGCGTGAGGTTGAGGCCGAAGAAGAGAAACACCATCGCTGATTGCAGTTGGCGTTTCTAAATAATGTAGTAAAACGGCGAGATTATCTCGCCGTTTTTGTTTTTGTGGATCGGCAAAAAGTTTTTTAGTTTTCACACCACGGGCATTCTTACCTGCCGTTTATCACCACGACCTATCCTAAGCGCCGCCATTAAATCAGAATACTTTTTGTTTCCTATAATTCCGCGTTTTTAAGAAACGACTGGTAATTTTGACAGGATGTATTATTACTCATTCAGGTGTAGTATGAAATCGAAATCATTTTAATGCGTTGTATTATATCAAGTATTTGCAACGCATTTATTAGCTATCTCTCAAGCCGTGTAGCGATTTCGGCATGGTTGGCGAGTAACTATAAGGATATAGCATGAAAGATCTGTTGATGAAAACGGGCAAAGATCGGCTAAACCAACAGATGAGCGCTTATGGTTTAGACAACGTATCGAAGGTATTACGCGGTGGCGCGGCATTATCGGAAAGTGGCCTGAGCCGTTACCAGTTAGTGATTGATGGCGTCAGTGCTTCACTCTCGGTATTGAGTGTACAAGGGTATGAGCATCTGAGTGAACCGTGGCGCTACCAAGTTCAGTTTACCGCGCAACACGGCCTGACCATGCAACAGATATTGAGTGAAAAAGCGACTTTCACTTTGGCGGAAAATGGCATCAACAGCCTAGGCAGCGCCGCTGGGCAATTAAGCGATGCGCTGACCAGCGCATTCAGTGTTTTTGGCGATATGTTGGGGGTAGGTGAAAACCGTGTTCTACACGGTGTGGTTACCGCCTTTAGCCAGTTGGCGACGTCAACGGATGAAGCCCACTATTCCATAACGCTGTCTCCCCGTTTGGCCCTGTTGGATAACGCGCAAAACAGCGCCATTTTTCAACATCGGACCGTTCCGCAAGTGGTGGAGCAGGTACTACGCCAGCATGATATGACTGGGGTGGATTTTCGCTTTGAGCTCACGGAAAGCTACCCGGTCAAAGAGTACATTTCCCAATGGCAAGAGAGTGACCTGTCCTTTATTCGCCGTTTACTGGCGGACAGCGGCATCTGGTTTCGTTTTGAAACCCACACCAAACATGCTTGTGATGTAGTGGTGTTTGGCGATGGTGAACAGCAGTATCAGGATGGCCCAACCGCCAGCTATCGTCAGCCTTCCGGCAACAACGATAACGGGGTGGAGTCGGTGTGGGATATGTCGGTAGACCGTAAGACCGTCCCCCAAAGCGTGCTGACTCAGGACTATAACTATCGTAACGCCCAAACCGGGATGAAGTCAGACGTCAACGGTGCGCAAAAAGATAAAACCACCCGCGGTCGGCACTATGTTTACGGTGAGCACTATCGCGACAAAGGCGAAGTGACCCACCACGCCAATGCTCAGGACGAACTGGTGGGGCAGTTCAGCAATATGATACCGGCGGGTTTAGGGGATGTTCCCGGCGTTGGCGGTACGTTGAGTGGTTTATCCGATAAAAATCTCGGCCTGCGAAATGGCCTGAGCAGCAATGAAAGTGAAAATGCAAGTGAAGAGGCCGCCAATCATGAGCCGGATAACGTAGGTCAGGGCGCTTGGTATGCTCGCTTGCGCCATCAGCGCTTTATGACCGAACAAATCACCATCCGCGGCAAAACCACCTTATCCCATCTGGCTCCGGGGCAAATTCTGACCGTATCCGGCTCGCCGATAGCCGAAGCGGGCAGCGGCATTCTGATTGTTTCAGTAGAGACACAGGGCGACCGTCAACAGGCCTATGTCATCAGCTTCACCGGTATTCCTTACGACGTTCTACGCCCTTACCGCCCGGCCCGTTTGCCTTGGCCGACCATCAGCGGCACCTTACCGGCAAGGGTCACCAGCCCGGATAACGACACCTACAGCTACATCGATGTACAGGGCCGCTATCGGGTGAAGATGGACTTCGACCTGAACGACAACTGGCGCAAAGGGGAAGAGAGTTTATGGATGCGGTTGGCGAAATCTTACGCCGGTGAAACCTACGGCATCCACTTCCCGCTGATTGACGGCACGGAAGTGGCTATCGCCTTCACCGAAGGCAACCCCGACCGACCGTATATCGCCCACGCCATGCACGACTCCCGTCATGGGGACGTAGTCACCCTCGCCAACCATAAACGCAACCTGATCCGCACCCCAGCCAATAATAAACTGCGCATGGACGACGAGCGGGGTAA
Source organism: Limnobaculum parvum (assembly GCF_003096015.2). Lineage (NCBI taxonomy): Bacteria > Pseudomonadati > Pseudomonadota > Gammaproteobacteria > Enterobacterales > Budviciaceae > Limnobaculum > Limnobaculum parvum. The sequence continues at coordinate 800,859 of NZ_CP029185.2, forward strand.
AGAGCACATCAAACTCGCCACCGAATACGGTAAAACCCAACTGAATATGGGGCATCTGGTGGACGCCGAACGTAAACCGCGTGGGGAAGGGTTTGAGTTACGCACCGATGAGTGGGGGGCGATACGGGCAGCAAAAGGGATTCAGATTTCCACCGAGCCTCAGGAACGGGCGCAGGGCCAGCAGCGTGATATGTCCGGTATTATTAAACAGCTTGAAGAAGCGTTAATGCTCGCCAGAGGATTAGCCGGTGCGGCAGAAGTTGCGGGGGCGGTAACCTCAGAACTGGATAGCCAGCAGGCTCTACAGACCACCATCAATAATCTGAACGCTTCGGGATTGGCGCTTTACGGGCAGGAAGGCATCGCCCAACTGACGCCAAAGAGCCAGCAAATTTCAGCCGGTGATAACGTGATGATTACCAGCGGTCAGGATGTTGCGGTGAGTGCGTTTAAAAAATTTACGCTGGCAGCCGGTGACATGCTGTCGCTGTTCGCACAAAAGCTCGGCATCAAATTAATTGCTGCTTCCGGTCGGGTGCAGATTCAGGCGCAAAACGATGAGCTGGAACTGACCTCAAGAAAGGATATGTTTATCACCACCCTTGAGGGAAAAATGGTGATTCATGCTCGCAAAGAGCTGCTGCTGATGTCGGGCGGGGCGGGCATTCGTATTCGTGATGGGGTGGTGGAAATTATCGCTCCCGAAAGAATTTTGCATAAGTCACCGGTATTGGAGCAACCGGGTGGAGCCAGTATTGATGAGGTTATGCCATCGTTTCAGAAAGGCGATTTTACCCGCCAATTCCGCCTGCATGTGGAAGGTAACCCGGATCGGGTTATTGCCAATCGACGTTTCAGATTACACCGCGCCGATGGAACCATTGAAGAAGGTATCAGCGACGCGAACGGGGAGTCACCGCTGTTAGCGATGAATGAGCTGGAGCAGGTACAAATCGAGATATTGGAGGTGGTTAGAAATGTCTGATGAAAAAGCAACGGATAGCACCGATAGCAGTAGTAAGCGCAGCAATAGCAACGTTCATATTGCATATGGGGTTCATAAGAACAGTGGAAAGAATGCACAAACCTATAACATAGGGTTACCGATGTCGATGCCCTGTATTGTGATTCTGGTACATGGGGTTAACGATGTGGGAGAAGCATTCCAGCACCAGGACCGAGGCATTTGTGCCGGGCTTAATGAGCGGCTAGGCCGTGAGGATTTAACGCCGCATACTTGGGAGAACTATATCGCGGAGGATATTCGTAATGCGGTTCCCTCTATGGTTGCCGACGATCGGCACCTTAAGAATATTGGGAAATCACCAATTATTCCGTTTTATTGGGGGTATCGACCGGTTGATAAGCAGGTTTTTCTTGAGGATCAGAAACGTTATTTTGATGATTTGATGGCGCAGCAGAAGAAGCAACTGACGGAGATATTGACTAAAGCGGAAGAAGATCAATATATTGCGGACTACCCCAGCCTGCTGTCCCCTGAAGTTGATGTCGATCTGGCCTATGATGCCTATGTTAGGGAAGAGTCCTTATCTGACGCGCAATGCAACAACAGCTATACCGATCAGTTTTTTAACTATTTGGACAGCAATAAAATTAAGAACGGCGGCCTGTTTGCCAATGCAACAACCTGCATTCCGGACATGTATGGGCCGGGCAGTAATGGCCTTGCTATGTACGTGGCGAAATGGAATTCTCGCTGGACTTCGTTCAATGATGGGGATTTTAGCCACCCGATTTATGATAACTGTCATCGTATTTATCAGGTGTTCGCCGCGCAGCGTTTGGCGGATTTGATCATTGCTATTCGGGAAAAAGATACTACTAAACATGATCCGATAAATATTGTGGGCCACAGTCAGGGCACTATTGTTACCATGTTGGCTAATTTTCTGGTAGAGAAGGCAGGATATCAACCGGCAGACTGTGTGATATTGAATCATTCCCCCTATTCGCTGGAGTCGCGGCTGATGGAAAATATGATGCCCGGCAATCAACAAACCGCTAAAGGCCGGGAGGAAACCCTGGTAAATTTTTGTCAGTTGATCGGTAAAAATGAGCTGAAAAATACCTATACCACTGACGTATTAAGTAAAAGTGCGGTTTTGGGGCCAGACCATCAGTGGGACAAGCCCGAATACAGCCGTAATAATTTTGGCAAAGTGTATAACTATTTTTGTCCTAATGACCAAACCGTCTCGCTGATGCCGGTTCAAGGGTTTGGCTGGCAGGGGATCCCCGATGAGGTGATGACCCGGCTGGGTTCTGGCTTCAGACAGCGGGTATTTTATGAGGGGCATACGGTAGGCAATGGCGAGTCTGTTTTTTCGTTACCCTATGAAGAAGTGCGTACTACTACCTCCTATCCGCCAAGTGGCCTTGCTTTTCGCCAACGGGTATCAACCGCGCTACAGGGGACATCGGTTAACTTTGGCGATCGCCACCGAACCATTAACGGTGAAGCCCTGGTGACGCCCTTCCCGTTCGAACTGATGCCAAAAAGTGGCCCGCTTGGCGCATCGGATATGGCCTTGACCATGGCGGCCATTGCCAGAGATGATATGAAAAAAACCGAGCTGATAAAAAAGCCGGACTATATTACTCGAACTCTGCAAGACGAAGATTATTTAAATAAGAGTGAAATCGCACTGCTTAACCGCAATCTGTATAACGGCGCAAATATTATTTGCTCTGCTCAACTGACTCTTATCAATCACCTGTTAGTCTACCGTATCAAAACCCGGGAAGAAATTAAGCTTCAGGCCAGTAATACGGTGACCACCACCAGCCAGCACTCATCGATTGTGGTGAATGAAGATGTCTCTAAAAATGCCATGGCTTATGATTTAGCCATTGGTGTTTGTAATGCTTATATTATTGAGAGGGGGACATTTTGGTTGAAATTATTAAAAATGGCCGATTGGCGTGATTCAGGAAATCCTGTGAAAGATGTCAGAACCTATTACCAAACGGGGATATTGCCTGATAAATTTAAAAAAATGATGAATCATCCGAGAATAGGGATACCAGAGGGGGTCGTTAACCATTTTGACTCAAATGAAACGGCGCAACAGTGGCCTTATCCGTGGCCGCAGTTAAAGTAAGCTGAGTAAAGGAAAATATTCTGTATGCAATATTATATAAAAAAGTGGGTTAACCTATTTCTACCTGCACTACTGATAGCCATGCCGGTTTATGCTGAGCTTGGCCGACAGGTTATCTATTTATTCGGTGACGATCGCGCTTTGGTTCTGGTCGGAAATAAATGTCAGGGAACGGTATTCTATGTGGACAATAAACAGAAGTTTGCCACGCAAGTCACCAGCGGATTTAAAGTGTCGCTTTTCCCTTTTATTCACCCGTCAAAAAAATACATTGCGATACCTTATCGCGATTTATCTGGACTCATGGTTTCTAAAGATTATGGGCGAACGTTTGAAGATGCTAGTTTTTCTCCAGGAGGAGGGCCGACTGGAATGAGTGATGCAACTCCAGAGGTATCAGATGTCGTTTCTTTTACTGTGGTTGACGATCAGGGTTTTTTCTTAACCAAGCAAAACTATATTTATCTTAGCTCTAAACCTTTTGGCAATCGCTGGGGGTTGGATTATGTCGCATTAGATGCCATTCCTGAATTGGTATATAAGGATAGAGAAAACTTCCAAAATCTCCCTACCTCGGTACCCGAAGTTAAAGATTATAAGGGTTGGACTCATATGCAATGCGATCCAACCCGATAATGTATTTACAGGGAGAGGGTATGAAACGTTTAGCCAAGGGATTAACCACATTAGTTTTCTGTTTGTTGGTCGTTATGCCCGCTTATGCTGAGCTTGACCGACAGGTTATCTATTTATTCGGTGACGATCGCGCTTTGGTTTTGGTCGGGAAGAGGTGTGAGGGAACACTATTTTACGTGGATAATAAACAGAAGTTTGCCACGCAAGTCACTACTGGATTTGATTTGCCTCTTTTTCCATTTATTCATCCATCCAAACAATATATTGCTATACCCTATAGTGATTTATCTGGATTCCGGGTTTCTAAAGACGGTGGGAGAACGTTTGAAAGAGCTCGTTTTTTACCAGGGGGAGGGGCCGAGGAATTTAAAGGAAATCACCCATTAGTTAAAGATGTTGTTTCTTTTACCGTGGTAGGCGATCAGGGTTTTTTCTTAACCAAGCAAAACTATATCTATCTTAGCTCTAAACCTTTTGGTGATCGCTGGGGATTAGATTATATGGCGATAAATTCTATCCCTGGAACGGTCATCGAAGATAGAGAAAACTTCCAAAATCTCCCCACCTCGGTACCCGAAGTCAAAGACTACAAGGGCTGGACTCATATGCAATGCGATCCAACTCGATAATGTATTTACAGGGAGAGTGTATGAAACGTTTAGCCAAGGGATTAACCACATTAGTTTTCTGTTTGCTGGTCGTTATGCCCGCTTATGCTGAGCTTGACCGACAGGTTATCTATTTATTCGGTGACGATCGCGCTTTGGTTTTGGTCGGGAATAAATGTCAGGGAACGGTATTCTACGTGGACAATAAGCAAAAGTTTGCCACTAAAGTCACAAGCGGATTTAAAGTGTCGCTTTTTCCTTTTATTCACCCGTCAAAAAAATATATTGCGATACCTTATCGCGATTTATCTGGACTCATGGTTTCTAAAGATTATGGGCGAACATTTGAAGATGCCAGTTTTACTCCGGGAGGAGGGGCCGAGGAATTTAAAGGAAATCACCCATTAGTTAAAGATGTCGTTTCCTTTACCGTGGTAGGCGATCAGGGCTTTTTCTTAACCAAGCAAAACTATATCTATCTTAGCTCTAAACCTTTTGGTGATCGCTGGGGGCTGAATTATGTTGCACTGAATGCCATTGACCATTTGACATATAAACATCAAGAAAACTTCCAAAATTTCCCCACCTCGGTACCCGAAGTTAAAGACTACAAGGGCTGGACTCATATGCAATGCGATCCAACTCGATAATGTATTTACAGGGAGAGTGTATGAAACGTTTAGCCAAGGGATTAACCACATTAGTTTTCTGTTTGCTGGTCGTTATGCCGGTTTATGCTGAGCTTGGCCGACAGGTTATCTATTTATTCGGTGACGATCGCGCTTTGGTTTTGGTCGGGAATAAATGTCAGGGAACACTATTTTACGTGGACAATAAACAGAAGTTTGCCACGCAAGTCACTACTGGATTTGATTTGCCACTTTTTCCCTTTATTCATCCTTCTAAACAATATATTGCTATACCTTATAGTGATTTATCCGCATTGATGGTTTCTAAGGATGGTGGGAGAACGTTTGAAGGTGCTAGATTTACTCCGGGAGGAGGCGCTGAACGGTATAAAGATGATCGTCCGTCAGTTAAAGATGTCGTTTCCTTTACCGTGGTAGGCGATCAGGGTTTTTTCTTAACCAAGCAAAACTATATCTATCTTAGCTCTAAACCTTTTGGTGATCGCTGGGGATTAGATTATATGGCGATAAATTCTATTCCTGGAACGGTCATCGAAGATAGAGAAAACTTCCAAAATCTCCCCACCTCGGTACCCGAAGTCAAAGACTACAAGGGCTGGACTCATATGCAATGCGATCCAACCCGATAATGTATTTACAGGGAGAGTGTATGAAACGTTTAGCCAAGGGATTAACCACATTAGTTTTCTGTTTGTTGGTCGTTATGCCCGCTTATGCTGAGCTTGACCGACAGGTTATCTATTTATTCGGTGACGATCGCGCTTTGGTTTTGGTCGGGAATAAATGTCAGGGAACACTATTTTACGTGGACAATAAACAGAAGTTTGCCACGCAAGTCACTACTGGATTTGATTTGCCTCTTTTTCCATTTATTCATCCATCCAAACAATATATTGCTATACCCTATAGTGATTTATCTGGATTCCGGGTTTCTAAAGACGGTGGGAGAACGTTTGAAAGAGCTCGTTTTTTACCAGGGGGAGGGGCCGAGGAATTTAAAGGAAATCACCCATTAGTTAAAGATGTTGTTTCTTTTACCGTGGTAGGCGATCAGGGTTTTTTCTTAACCAAGCAAAACTATATTTATCTTAGCTCTAAACCTTTTGGTGAGCGTTGGGGATTGGATTATCTGGCGTTAAATGCGGTTCCTAGAAAAACACTTTCTTCTGAAGAAAACTTCCAAAATCTCCCCACCTCGGTACCCGAAGTCAAAGACTACAAGGGCTGGACTCATATGCAATGCGATCCAACTCGATAATGTATTTACAGGGAGAGGGTATGAAACGTTTAGCCAAGGGATTAACCACATTAGTTTTCTGTTTGTTGGTCGTTATGCCCGCTTATGCTGAGCTTGGCCGACAGGTTATCTATTTATTCGGTGACGATCGCGCTTTGGTTCTGGTCGGGAATAAATGTCAGGGAACGGTATTCTACGTGGACAATAAGCAAAAGTTTGCCACTAAAGTCACAAGCGGATTTAAAGTGTCGCTTTTTCCTTTTATTCACCCGTCAAAAAAATATATTGCGATACCTTATCGCGATTTATCTGGACTCATGGTTTCTAAAGATTATGGGCGAACCTTTGAAGATGCCAGTTTTACTCCGGGAGGAGGGGCCGAGGAATTTAAAGGAAATCACCCATTAGTTAAAGATGTCGTTTCCTTTACCGTGGTAGGCGATCAGGGTTTTTTCTTAACCAAGCAAAACTATATCTATCTTAGCTCTAAACCTTTTGGTGATCGCTGGGGATTAGATTATATGGCGATAAATTCTATCCCTGGAACGGTCATCGAAGATAGAGAAAACTTCCAAAATCTCCCTACCTCGGTACCCGAAGTTAAAGACTACAAGGGCTGGACTCATATGCAATGCGATCCAACTCGATAATGTATTTACAGGGAGAGGGTATGAAACGTTTAGCCAAGGGATTAACCACATTAGTTTTCTGTTTGCTGGTCGTTATGCCCGCTTATGCTGAGCTTGACCGACAGGTTATCTATTTATTCGGTGACGATCGCGCTTTGGTTCTGGTCGGGAATAAATGTCAGGGAACGGTATTCTACGTGGACAATAAGCAAAAGTTTGCCACTAAAGTCACAAGCGGATTTAAAGTGTCGCTTTTTCCTTTTATTCACCCGTCAAAAAAATACATTGCGATACCTTATCGCGATTTATCTGGACTCATGGTTTCTAAAGATTATGGGCGAACCTTTGAAGATGCCAGTTTTACTCCGGGAGGAGGTGCTGAGGAATTTAAAGGAGATCGTCCGTCAGTAGAGGATGTCGTTTCCTTTACCGTGGTAGGCGATCAGGGTTTTTTCTTAACCAAGCAAAACTATATCTATCTTAGCTCTAAACCTTTTGGTGATCGCTGGGGATTAGATTATATGGCGATAAATTCTATCCCTGGAACGGTCATCGAAGATAGAGAAAACTTCCAAAATCTCCCCACCTCGGTACCCGAAGTTAAAGACTACAAGGGCTGGACTCATATGCAATGCGATCCAACTCGATAACTATCACCCGACACCCTGAATATGGACTGTTAATATGCAATGGCAACGCACAATATTACCCGAAGAGGAAAAACCATCACCTCCATCATGGTGGTTCTACCCAATCGTACTTATCGTTTCTTTTATTCTATTTGGCCTATTCACCTGCCTGATAAATGACAATCTTTCGTTATTGAATGACAAGATACTGATTTTCAGTTTTCTGTTGCCCGGGTTCACCTTTGGGTTGGGCGTGATTGCATTTGTGATTCACCTTTTTGTTACTAAACTTGATGAATATTTTTATCGCTCAGCGTTTATTGAACATAAAAAAAGAGAATGGCAGTCGTGGGGGCGATTATCTATTCCCGTTTTGGCTTATGCACAATATACGCCGGTTGAAAATATCACCGATAAGATTCTCGGTATTTCTGGCCGATTGCCGCTCAATCCCAATGCGGTTATGAAGCTAAATGAGGTTCCGGCAAATAGTTTCAGCCAATATAGTCTTTCATTTGTTTTCAATAAATTGATTGAGCCAATGGTTGAAAATATTAAACCTATTCAGCATCAGCTTAAGATCCATGTTTATTCATCAGAGTCCGTGGAAATGACACGTGCCTCGCTGCAACAGACGTTTGAATGGTTCAGGCTTAGCGGCGTTGTGAAAGAGAACATCCATTATCTAGATGATGTACCCAGTTTTGAAACGGTATATACCCTGCGGGAAGATGACCCATCGTATAACCATTTAGCGATCATGGTCAGCCTGCATAATGATTCTGAATCGAAGAATACTGAAAGTGCGGTAAGCCTGTTATTTGGTTCAACATTGAATAAGACGAAAAGTGATATCTATTTTTTCCGACCAATAAAAATCGAAAAGAGCCAGATTGATCAAGGGGTCGAGGTATTTCTTGAAGTAGAACAAATCAAAGGGAATGAGGCGATTCATTTATGGATGGTGAATGTTGATGATGCTTCGAGCCATTCATTCACCAAACTCGTTGGAAATTCAACGCATAATTATACGATATCGGGTATTCATTCGATGAATAGCTGTTTTGGGAAAGTGTCTGCCATTTATGCATGGAATAGCATTGTGTGTGCTGCCGAAGCCATTAAGGCTAAAAATCAAAATAGTTTAATTACTTTACAGCAAGATAACCATATTGAATCTGTTCAGGTGGCTAGGTCACCCGGAGAAACGCTGTTCGCCAGCGTTTATGAGATGTCATTAATCCATTCCTATTATCTTATGGGGGTAATGATGTTTTCTTTAGCGGCAGTATCATTTATCAGTACTTACGGTGGGGTAGAGAATTTCTTACCGTGGCTTGTCGGTGGCGTTTTCCTTTTGTTTATTTTCTCCACGATTTCAGTGATTTTTCACCACACTCAATTCAGAAAAACGTGCCAGCGAGAGTGGGATTTCGCACAGAGAAGCAACGAGTTGTATCCGAATGACTGGTGAACATTTCAATTGATGCACCATATAACAACATTGATGATTGATTACCTAACAGGGGGCAGTGATGGCGAAAGGCGTAATTCGATTAGGGGATATCACTAGCCACGGCGGTGAGGTTATTTCAGCATCATCAACCATCACCCTGTATGGCAAGAAAGTGGCTTTGGTTGGCGATTTGATCAGTTGCCCAAAGGATGGGCATGGTGTGAACGCTATTATTGAGGGGGCAACGAGTTGGTATCACAATGGAAAACCCGTCGCGGTCGATGGCTGCCTGTGCGCCTGCGGCTGCACATTATTGAGTAGCTTACCTGAGGTCAATGTAGGTTAATCACCTGAACAGAGTAGACTCATAATACAGCGATTACACCCCGTTGAACGATAGACCCTATCCCAAAAATAATTTTAACGACAGGCTCATGATCAGCGGTTAAAGTAATAAAACCACTAATTCATGTCAAAGGAGTCTTTTGGTGTCCAACACTTTAAACCAATATCAGCAACCTGTTGGTGAAACGCTTACCGACTGGCAACCGCGCCAGCATCCACAGCGCCTTGAGTTAGTAGGCGAATATTGTCGTTTGGAGCCACTACAGGCTGCACGCCATGCTGCAGATCTCTTTCATGCTTTTAGTCAGGCGCCCGATGGCCGTGATTGGACTTATATGGCTTATGGCCCGTTTGACGACCAAGCGCTGTATTACCAGCATGTAGAACAGGCTTCCGGCAGCACCGATCCGCTGCATTTTGCTATTATCGATCAGGCCAGCAACCGTGCAGTAGGCACTATTGCCTTGATGCGTATCGACAAAGTCAGCGGCGTGATGGAAGTGGGGCATGTCACGTTCTCCCCATTGCTGAAACAGACCCGCATTGCCACCGAAGCACAGTATTTGCTGATGTGCTATGCCTTCGATAAGTTGGGATACCGTCGCTACGAGTGGAAGTGCGATAGCCTTAATGCCCCTTCCCGTGCGGCCGCACTGCGCTTAGGCTTTACCTTTGAAGGTGTTTTCCGTCAGGCGGTGGTGTACAAACAGCGTACCCGCGATACCGCATGGTTTTCTATACTGGACAGTGAATGGCCGGTGATTAAAGCCGGTATGGAACGCTGGCTGAGCGAAGCTAACTTTGACAGTGACGGTAAGCAAAATCTGAGCCTGAAAGCCTGTCGCGAACGATAATGACCGTTTTACGGTGATAAGCGCCATTTTTCTCTGCCGCTATCTGTTGAGCAGAGTCATTCTGGCAGGGGAATGATCACATTCATTCAATTCATTTTATATAACCCTACCGTTAATCGGTATAATAGCCGCGGACAATTGCAACACATCAGGCACCACCATGAAATTTAATACCGTATCCGATAGCGAAATCATTTCTGAGCTTTGCCGCAGAATTAAAGAGACGCGTATTGCCATGCGGTTATCTCAGATTGAGCTGGCAGAGCGAGCGCAGGTGGGGATCGCGACCATCAAACGCGTAGAAATGGGGGAAGCCGTCACGTTAAGTACGCTGATCGGTATCCTTCGTGGTTTGGATCGCCTGCACCAGTTGGAAGGGATCTTATTTGATTCAGAGGTCAGGGTATTTAACGCTCAGATTACCCCTGATGCGGAAAAAGCACCGGTACGTATCCGCAAAAAGAGCGGAGAAAATGAAGGGGAAGGGGACAAGAACCCCGCCGGGCTGGAGTCAAACGTGCTACAAGACGACAGTAATTGGTATACCTTGGCAGCCAAAAGCAATGTGGTTTGGCCGTGGTTTAAGCCGGAAAAGAAATAGCGCGTCACTTCAGAACATGTTAACAGACAGAAAATATCCCCTGCCCGGGCGTGCCGGACAGGGGATATATTTTATTAGGATTCAGCTTTTATCAGGACTCACACAGCGCCACTTTAATGGCTAATCCACCGCGAGAGGTTTCACGATATTTGGCGTTCATATCTTTACCGGTCTCGTACATGGTTTCGATAACTTTATCCAACGATACGCGCGGCTCACTGGTCCGTAACATCGCCATACTGGCAGAGTTAATCGCTTTTACTGCGGCAATCGCATTCCGCTCAATACAAGGAACCTGAACCTGACCCGCAACCGGATCGCAGGTTAAGCCCAGATTATGTTCCATTCCGATTTCTGCGGCGTTACACACTTTCTCTGGGCTACCGCCTCGTAGTTCAGCTAAACCGGCAGAAGCCATTGAACAGGCAACGCCAATCTCACCCTGACAGCCGACTTCAGCGCCAGAGATAGAGGCGTTCATCTTATACAGCAGTCCTACTGCACCCGCCGCCAAGAAATAACGGGTATAAGCTTCCGGTGTAACCGGCTGAATGAAGTGGTCGTAGTAAGCCAGAACGGCGGGAATGATGCCACAAGCACCGTTGGTGGGTGCAGTCACCACGCGGCCACCTGCGGCGTTCTCTTCACTCACGGCCATGGCGAACATATTGACCCAGTCCATCGCGGTCATCGGATCGGTGGATAAGCGGTCATGAGTTTGCAGTATGCGGTGCAGAGCAGAAGCCCGGCGCGGAACCTTTAATGGACCGGGCAACACACCCTCGGTACTCATACCTCGATGGATAGCCCCTTTCATGGTTTCCCATACGAGGGCCATGTAGCGCTCCACCTCTTCTCTGCCGTGCAGGGCAATTTCGTTTTTCATCATCACCGCAGAGAGTGACAAACAATTGTCTTTGCAGTGACGAAGCAGGTTTTTGGCTGAATAGAATGGGTAAGGAACCGTCACTTCTGAAGTGGATTCCTTACCAAAGTTCTCTTCATCTACCACGAAACCGCCGCCGGTAGAGTAGTAGGTTTTGCTGCTGAGCAAAATATTGTTGTCGTAAGCGTGAAATGTTAGACCGTTTTCATGCAGGGGCAACGTCTTATCTGAGAAATTCAGTGTCAGTCCAACACGACGTAGCGTATTGTCAGCACAGCGGATAGGTAAGGTGCCGGTTTCATGTACCTGCTGAATAAAGCCAGGAATGGAATCGACCTCTACCGTATCCGGTTTATTGCCAGCCAGACCCATGATGATGGCGATATCGGTATGATGTCCTTTGCCCGTCAGTGACAGAGATCCGTAGATATCAACCACAATATCGGTGGTCAGATTGTCCAGTTGTTTACTTTTCAGGTCTTCAATAAACCGGATACCGGCTACCATCGGACCCACTGTATGGGAACTGGAAGGACCTATACCAATTTTAAAAATTTCAAATACGCTAATCATGGAATCTCCTGACAACATCATGTTGGACGACTGTTAGCTGATAAGGCTGTAAACAATGGCTGACATAGAAATCAGACCCATCAGTACGACGAACACGTTGCTGATGTGACCGCTGTACTTACGCATAGCGGGAACTTTATGAATGGCGTACATCGGCATAAGGAACAGTAACATAGCGATGATTGGACCCCCTAGGGTTTCAATCATACCCAGAATACTAGGGTTCAGTGTTGCAACGATCCAAGTCGTAATTAACATGAACAGCGCAGTGATGCGGTTCAATTTGTTGAGTTCGATGCTCTGGCCTCTACTGCGTAATGACTTGATCACCATACCGTTGAAACCTTCACGAGCGCCCAGATAGTGGCCCAAGAATGATTTGGTAATCGCGATGAAAGCAATCACAGGTGCGATATAAGCAATAACCGGCGTATTAAAGTGGTTAGCCAGATAAGAAAGAATCGAGATGTTTTGTGCTTTTGCTGCAGCCAGATCCGCAGGAGACAGGCTGAGTACGCAGCTAAATACGAAGAACATCACGGTCAGTACCATCATGATGTGGCTGCGAGCCAGAATTTGCGAACATTTACGTTCTGCGTTTTGGCCGTATTCTTCACGTTTTGCAACGGCGAATGCAGAGATAATAGGTGAATGGTTGAAGGAGAACACCATGACCGGAATTGCCAACCAAAGCGTCATTAACAGACCATTACCGGTAGCCGCAGCGGTTGATGATAAGCTGGCGGTTTCGAATATGGCACTGGTCCAGTTTGGAATCAGATATAACGCTAAAAGCATCAGAACGGCAACGAATGGGAATACCAGAATACTCATCGCTTTAACAATGAATTGCTCACCAAAGCGAACAATCGTCATTAATCCTACAATCAAAATTAAAGATAAAATAGCGCGCGGTGGTGAGGGTAAATTTAACTGGTGAACAATAAAACTGTCCACAGTATTCGTAATCGCAACGCTATAAACCAGTAGGATTGGATATATTGCGAAGAAATATAGCAGAGTAATTAATTTACCTGCGCCGATACCAAAGTGTTCTTCTACGACTTCAGTAATATTCTCACCAGGATTTTTACCAGAAAGAACAAATCGAGTCAGTCCACGGTGTGAAAAATAAGTCATAGGAAAAGCGATCAGCGCCATAATAATTAATGGAATAAGACCGCCAATACCGGCGTTAATCGGTAAAAATAATACGCCCGCACCGATTGCTGTGCCGTAAAGACCCAGCATCCACATGGTGTCAGACTTACGCCAGCCTAAACTGGAAACAGGCGCAATACTTGCTGTGGTTGTTGTGGTTTGAGTAGTGTCCATGAATACCCCAAAGTGAATTTTTATTAAAATGGTTCCGCGGCATTAGAATAATACCGGTGATAAACTAACTTTTTATTAAGAAATAATGTGTGGGTTTGTCACGGTGGGCACTTTAACAAATTAAAATAAAATAATGCTCAATCTCGATCACAAAACCATTTTTGAATAAAAAGTTTTAAAGAATCAGATTTGATATCTTATTTTAATTAGATGAGGGTGTAGACCAATATTGATACTTTTTGTGGGGGTTTTATTGAGTTAAAAAACATAAAGAATCAAAAATGATATTTAATAATTTTTATTTATTAATGGCTCATTGTTGATACGTTATTGTATTTCCTTAAGGCATATTTATTATAGAACCAATAAGAAAATAAGTGCAAATAAATAATAAAATTAAATAAGAAATACTATTCATCAAGTTATCCGTTCATTTTCCGTTAACTAGGTGGATAGATTCATCCGTTTTTTATCGTTTAAGTTTCGGCTTGCTTGACTCCGGTAACGAGAATGCGTATCTTTTCTTTCGCAAAGGGGAGTAACTTCCAAGCTGGCTAATCGTCAATACGATGTATGCATGTACATCCGGTTACCAGGCAACCTTCGGTTGTAAGTGAGACCTTGCCGGAAGGCGAGGTGCGCTTATAGCTAGCTAAAACAGCGGCTGCGTCTTCCGACGTTGGCCGTTTTTTTATGTCTGAAGGTTAGGTTTCTGTATCTGTCAGTCGTGTTGTTCAAAACAACTATAGTTTTAAACAGCACGGTGAAATAAGAAACCCGAGGAGACCCCAAATGAATACAGTTGGAACCCCGTTATTGTGGGGCAGTTTTGCACTTATCGTTGCCGTGATGCTAATGATTGACCTGTTTGGACAGGGCAAGAAGAAAGGCGGAGCGATGTCTTTTAAACAGGCTGCGGCCTGGTCGTTAGTCTGGATTACGCTCTCTTTATTATTCTCCCTCGGTTTATGGTGGTATCTGAAAGAAACCGCCGGTCAGCAAGTGGCTGATACTCAGGCGTTAGCCTTTATTACCGGTTATCTGATTGAAAAAGCGCTGGCGGTAGATAATGTGTTCGTCTGGTTGATGCTCTTTAGTTACTTCTCTGTTCCGGTCGCACTACAGCGGCGAGTGTTGGTGTATGGCGTGTTGGGCGCTATCGTGCTGCGGGCTATAATGATTTTTGCAGGTAGTTGGCTGATTTCTGAATTTAGCTGGCTACTGTATATCTTTGGTGCTTTCTTGTTGTTCACCGGTATTAAGATGGCGCTGGCGAAAGAGGGGGATGAATCGAACATTGGCGATAAACCGCTGGTGAAGTGGATACGCAGCCATATCCGAATGACTGAAAATATGGAAGGAGAACGCTTCTTTACCCACCGCAACGGCGTATTGTTTGCCACGCCGCTGTTTTTAGTACTGATTCTGGTAGAAATCAGCGATGTCATTTTTGCCGTCGATAGCATCCCGGCTATCTTCGCGGTGACAACCGATCCCTTTATCGTGTTGACCTCAAACCTGTTCGCTATTCTGGGCCTGCGGGCGATGTACTTCCTGCTGGTCAACGTAGCGGAACGTTTCTCTATGTTGAAGTATGGTCTGGCGGTGATTCTGGTATTTATTGGTATTAAGATGTTGATCGTTGATTTTTATCATATTCCGATAGCAGTTTCGCTGGGAACGGTAGGGGGAATTTTGGCGGTGACGCTGGGGATTAATGGGTGGGTGAATTATAGGAATGATACTCTTGAGGATGATCGTCAACGTAATGAAAAGCATTGAGTTTAGTGTTGGTTTCGTCCACTAAATAGTGCAGCGTTTGGATTAGCATTTGTACGAGTGGCCGAGCAGGGGGGCATTAGGGCGAATGCCCCCCCGCGCCTTCGCACACGAATTCAGGTCGCTTAGGCGACTCCCTTGTAGTGGTCAAGTATTCCCGGACTCCAACTTAAGTTGTTCTGCAATCATTGGCGGTAATCCACCATTAAAAGCATGTGGTCGCCTTTGATTATAATATTCTAACAAGTAACGGCTTATATCTGATTTCGCTTGCATCAGATTGTGATAACCCGTTTCCGGAACCCATTCTGTTTTTAAAC
Organism: Limnobaculum parvum; assembly: GCF_003096015.2. Lineage (NCBI taxonomy): Bacteria > Pseudomonadati > Pseudomonadota > Gammaproteobacteria > Enterobacterales > Budviciaceae > Limnobaculum > Limnobaculum parvum. Next base: position 816,519 of record NZ_CP029185.2, read on the forward strand.
TTCTGAACAAGCGTTCTGTCGGCGCATTATCCCAACAGTTACCCCGACGACTCATACTTTGCGTTATCTGATAACGCCACAACCTTTGTCTGAAGGCCCGTGCTGTGTACTGGCAACCCTGATCTGAGTGGAGCATCACTCCTTTAGGTTTGCCACGATGTTGCCAGGCCATATCCAGAGCTTTAATCGCTAACCCTGCATCCGCTTTATCTGATAAAGCATAACCAATAACCTTTCGGGCATATAAATCAAGTACCACTGCAAGGTAAATCCAGCACCCAGACCAGATATAAGTAATGTCGCTCGTCCATACCTGATTAGGTCTGGACGGGATAAAATCACGACCCAGTATATTACTTATCTCCGGACGTTCTATTGTCACAGGCTTATAGCGATGTGAACCCGGCTGTTTACTTTGTAACTGCGCTTCTGCCATCAGTCGTCTCACTTTAAAGCGACCAATCACTATCTTTTCCTGACGCAGCATGCCAACAATAGTTCGACTACCGGCTGAGCCCCGACTCTGTTTAAAAAGACTGACAACATGCTGACGAAGCCGCCCCCGCTCCTTATTCACCGTTCTGGATTGGGTGTCATAGAAAGTCGATTTGGAGATATCAAATAATGAGCAGAGCAGCCGGGTTGAGTAACGCTCACTTAATTGGGCTGTCAGCTCATATTTTTGAATTCGTCCGACATTAAGAGAGCGGTAGCCTTTTTTAAAATTTCCTTTTCTAATTCAAGGTGTTTTATTCGTTTCTCCAGAGCCTGAATACGTTGTTGCTCCGCGGTTAAGGCTTGGGTAGTTGGAGTGACACCTTGCTGCTCATATTTCAGTTGTCTTACCCAGCGACGCATCGCTGTTTCACCAACCCCCATTGCTCTGCAAGCTTCAGTCGTGCTATAGCCATGCTCAACAACCAGTGCAGCTGCTTCACGTTTAAACTCTGGGGTAAAATGTCGACGTTCTTTTATCATTATTCACCTCTCTTGATGGTTTGAGTTTACCACCTTAATTGGTGTCCGAGTTTATTAGACCACTACACCTTCCTTCGTCATTCGGGCTTACGAACCGGCGCAGAGCCGCTCCCGGCGTCGCTGCGCCTCGCCCAGCACCCTGCTGGTCGTGCTACCCTCTCTCAGTCGTCAACTGAATTCCAGTGCTCTTAAAAGTCAAAACATAAAGGTCAAAAGATAAAGGTCAAAACATTAGAAAGCTAATCGTCGGGAGAGGGTGCCGTGGGGGTCGACTTGGCGTAAGCCAACGACAAACAGGCAAAGCCAGTTTGAAAAGCGCTAGCGCTGGCCCGAAGGGCAGAATACCGAAGGTGTTTTGTCATTGCCCGTAGTCAACCCAGGCTCGGCGCTCTTTGGTCTCAAGTACAAATGGCCTACCGGCCGAGCACAATGATAATATGGGCCGATTGCCTTTACGGCCGGAATATCCTCAGAGGTCGATTTCATATAAAAAATCTACTCATCAACAACAAAAAGCCCCGCGTTAGACCTAACGCGGGGCTTTCAAACCAAAAAACTATCAGCATTTTTCCTGACGATAAGCCTGCCGCATTTGCTGAACAATGCCTTTAAAGGCCTCGGCTTCCGCCATATCAGGATGTTCAGCAATCAATCTTTCCATCTTTAGAATCACTTTTCCCGCGTCAGCCTGACCCATAGTGATCAGCATTAATGTCAGAATGGCTTTCAGACCGGAAATCTCTTTGGCCATCTCTTCTGGTGTCGCGTTGGTTGGAAAATCGATATTGTTCATAACTGGTCCCGTGTCGATATAGGTGACAATTTAAATTTGGGCATATGGTAGCAAAGTATTGCGCTAGACGTGAGCGTCTGTTGGTGGAAAAGTATTGAAAACTGCTTAATAATATAGATAATCATTCTCATTATTGTTTGTGGGCATACCATTTTATGTCATCAGCCCTTAAGGCACTGAAAAAACTCCGTAAAAAAGCGTCTAAGCACGGAAGCAAAAATAAGGCGGGAGATCGTGCACTTCAGAGTCTTGTTCGTCCTGCGGTTTTACCCGGCTTTCATCCCCGTGGTTCTAAACCAGAACCTTCTGATTCAATCTGGAGTGAACTCTCTCAGGAAGTGATGGGCAACATACTGGTTGAAGTGTCAAAACCGTTGAAGCCATTGCTGGACTGGTTCGATCATGGTGGCTATGTTGCTCCAACACCTCGCCAGCCAGCGAAAAGTGGGAATGCTGGCAATATGCGTATTCAGCCCAACAGCATGGCACCTCCGGCAATTTTACGTTTGCCGTTTAAATCGCCGCCTTGCAAACGTTGCCCCGCTAAAAGTGGGGGCGTTTGCCAGTGCGCCGCCAAACGCTTTGCCTGATTCTCTGATTCAGCCTGTATAAGGCAAATAAAAAAGCCCACATTGAGATAATGCAGGCTCTTCTAATAAAGGATTGGGGAAAGGGTTAATCAATCAAAACCAACGTATTATCTGGCGATGGCTGCCACTGCACTCACCAATGAACCGCCTAATGTGCGCTTCAGCGTAGTTAAGGCAATACCTTTCAGTAAGGTTTTAGCACCCAGACGCACGGCATTATTAATGAAGTCGCGCTCTTCGCTGTGTTCCAGCCAGTCATAACTTTCTACCGTTCCCAGTAGCGCCGCCGCGCTTATCACTTTGTTGTCGAAGCGGATGGCTACAGAACCCGCGTAGCGACGGTATTGAATCTCTTTGATTCCTGGGACTAATTTCAGCTTTGCAATGAGTTCTGTCACTTCAGCAGCGTGTTGTTGAATATAATCAGAACGAATGCGAACACGGTTTTGTGTCTGATGAACATATGGACTACTCATGGCGGCCACCTGAATGATAAAGATAACGAGAATAATTTACATTAAGGTTTGAGTGCTGTCTAGTACTGTTATTAACCCATTTTTGCGTCATATTTCGATTTCTTTATGCTACGAGTTTTCTATTTTCCGGCATAAATCTGATTTACTTCTAAACAAGCGTGTTTAAATGTTTTAAATCATTAGGTCACGTCATATGATGATCCTAACGAATATGGCACCTTTTCTGCTGCGGCAGAATAGTTGATTTTTTAGGATGTGTAATGAGTTCTGATAATTTCAGTGGGTTAATGGCACTGCGCCGTTTTGTTGAGCTTGCCCACCATATCCCGGGTCGTATCCGGTTACGCTTTACCAATAAGCTGGTGGCCGGGCTAAGTAAAAGTAAGCTAGCTGCATTAGAAGAACTTTGTGGCAAAGATAATTGTTTACGTAGCTATACCCTTAATAGTGCAACCGGAAGTCTATTATTAGAGTATGACGCTAAGCGTTTGCCGCCAACATTACTGGAACAGCTATTTGGTAATGACGATCGGATTGCAGAGCAAGCGTTAACTGAAATTCTGCCAATGATCACTCCGCCAGAGTCTAAATAAGTGAGGAACTGAAGATGGGAAAAGACAAGAAGAGTAACGATCAGGAAACCCCCGAATATCAAGGGATGCCACCCTACGGACCTTACGGTTATCCTTATTATCCTCCCTATCCTCAGCCGCAGGGGCAACCCGTGCCGCAGATGATGTGGCCACCTCATCCTCCAATGTGGAATCCAATGTACGGTCAGCCCCCGATGGGCTATCCCATGCCGCCGCAATTCCACCCGCTTCCACCTCAGTTTCAGCAGCCCGCGCCTCAGCAAATGGCCCCCGGTTTTGACTGGAGCGGGCAGGCTCAGGGCATGGTGGAAGGCTTGATGGGGGAGCAGGCAGGACTATTTAAAAACATCATCAGTACTATTGGCGTTGATGATAAAGAGTTTTGGAAAGGCGCAATGATTGGTGCTGCGGCAGCGCTGATTTTAGGTAATGAAAGCGTACGCAATACGCTGTTGCAAACCATTGCTAATGCTGGAGACATGCTGAAAAGCGGCGGTAGCAAGGTGAAAGAGGCAACGGAAACCACGGTTGGCAACGTTAAAGAGAGCGTTATGACCAGCGGAGCTATTTTCCGTGATACGGTTCAGGCTGGCAAAGAAGGTTTTCAGGAGTCGGTAGAACGACATCGTGAGCAGGAGAAAGTGGATGAGTAATAACAGCGACCGCATAAATCCTGCCAGCCGAGCGTTGATTGCGGGTGCCTTGGTGGGCGCAACGGCTTCTGGTGTGGAGCAATGGCGTCAGTATCAGCGCGGCGAGAAGACGTTGGAGCAGGCGACCAGTAAAGTTCTGATTGATGCGACTAAAGCCGGTTTGGTGAGTGGTGCCGCCATGACGGTCGCCAACGCCACCGCAGGTCGTCCAGTACTGACATTACTGACGCTACTCAGCGCAGGCGCTGCTGGGTTGTACCTATTAGACTCAATAAATAAGCGAGGCACCGATGAAACAGCCGAATAATCCTTACTACTATAACCCTTACTACAACCCTTATGCCCCTTATCCGGTGGACCAGTCGGCACCGCCAATTCCTTATCGAGCGGACAATAGCCGAGCTCACTTGATTACCGGTATTGTTGCCGGAGCCGCAATAGCTTATCTGTTATCTAACCGTAATGTACAAAAGAGTATTGGCGCAACCGCTAATAAAGCCTGGGGTGCGGTTCGCGGTGAAGTGGAGGAACTGAAAGAGCGTCTGGCGGACGTGCAGGCCGAGCTGGATTATTACCGCGAAAACGATCGGGACAGCGAGTAACTGCCCGATGAACTATTCATATCCCGTTAAGCCAGTCCATCAACTTCCTGGTCGACTGAGGGTGCGCATTGTTCAATTGCGGGAGCAGCCTGACGTTGCCGGATGGCTTAAAACCCATCTACTCTCTTTCACTGGGGTGAAAACGGTGCGCTTGCGCCCGGCAGCGGCGTCTGCCGTATTAACCTATCACACTAGCAAGACCAATACGGAAACGCTGTTAGCGCAGTTGAATGCCATCAATTGGCATTCAGCTACTGAAAGTGATTATGAGCCGGAATATTGTGGCGGTGATAATTTGCTAAATTTGGCTGGCTTGGCCGCAACCCAATTTTTACCTAAGCGCTGGTCTGCATTACCCACTATCGCATTAATGGCACCCACCATTGCCGAAGGTATTGAATCACTGTGCCAGCGTGAGTTAAAGGTTGAAGTGCTGGATGCGCTGGCCTTGAGCCTATCGATTGTTCGTGGTGATTATCGGACGGCCATGCTAACCCAGTCGTTACTGACGCTGGGGGAATATTTTGAGCAAGAAACCAGCCGTCACTCTGATGAGCTGTTGTCGGAACTGATGCAGCCGCAATACCACTCGGTTTGGGTTGAGCGTGGCGGCGAAAGTCAGGAAATTAATGCCGAAGAGCTGGTAAACGGTGATGTCATGCTGCTGGGGCCGGGAGACAACATTCCCGCTGACGGTAGCGTATTGCGCGGTATTGGTTTAATCAATCAGGCCTCCATGACTGGCGAAAGCGTGCCGGTGCGTCGTGAAGCGGGCGCTTGGGTATTTGCCGGAACCCAAGTTCAGGATGGTAATATCGCGGTACGAGCTGAGCGAGTGGGGGATGAGTCCTCAACCGCGAATATCCGCCGCTTCATTACTGAGTCACTTGGTCAACGCAGCGAAACGCAGCAAGTGACTCAGAGAATGGCTGACCGTCGGGTGGCGATTACTTTGGGTGCTGGTGCAGGCGTATTTGCGCTGACGCGTGATTTGAATCGCCTGGCCTCAGTATTTTTAGTCGACTATTCCTGTGCCTTAAAACTGAGCACCCCTATTGCGTTTAAATCGGTTATGTACAAAGCCGCGACTTCTGGACTATTGCTCAAAGGGGGACGCGCCATTGAGCAGTTGGCAGATATCGATACCGTGGTGTTCGATAAAACCGGTACTCTGACATACGGGGATATGTTGGTCACCGATGTGGTGAGTTTTGATCCGAAACATACTTGGGCTAAACGCCTGCTGGCGATAGCGGCTTCGGTAGAAGAACACAGCAATCATCCGCTTGCGCGCGCGGTAGTCAGCGCAGCTCAACAGCACGAGTTGCCGCATATTAACCACGGTGAAGTGGAGTATGTGATTGCCCACGGGCTGATCTCTGAACTCGACGGTAACCGTATGGTGATCGGCAGCCGTCACTTCCTGCGTGAGCATTACCACATCGACTTCGCGCCATTCCAGAGCCAAATTGAGGAACTGGAAGAGCAGGGGCGTCATCTGTTGTTTATCAGCCTCAATGAACAACTGGTCGGCATGATTGGCCTACAGGATAATGTGCGTGATGAAGCAGCACAGGTGATTAGCCGGCTGCGAGAGTTAGGTATTAAGAATGTTATTTTGTTAACCGGTGATAAACAGCATAAGGCCGAGCAAATGGCTAAAGAGCTGGACATTGATCGGTTCTTTGCTGAAGCAACGCCGGAAAGCAAAGTTAGCGTAGTGCAATCACTACAAGAACAGGGCTGCCGAGTGATGTTTGTTGGTGATGGGGTTAACGATGCGCCAGTACTGACTCAGGCTAATGTTGGCTTGGCGATGAACCAAAGCACTGAACTTGCCCAGCAGGCGGCGGATGCGGTATTACTGCAAGACTCTCTTCATGGTGTTGTGGTCGCCCGCGAGCTGGCGGTTGATGCGATGAAACTGGTTAACAGCAATATCAAACTTACCGAGTGGATTAATAGCGCTATTATGTTGGCAGCAGCGATGGGACGATTATCCCCAACCCTGAGTGCCTTGTTGCATAATGGAACCACCATCGGCGTATTGCTGAGATCGCTTGCAGCAAGAAAGTAGACAAGAAAGTCGGGTAGGTTTTTAGCTTTCTTAGATGAATGATGATGTTCAAAATCTAAATATCGGGTCTGTGTTCTACGGATAGCACGGATTGGTGTATTTAGGGGTGGGTGGGTCGCTTTTCCGCTGTAACTATTTGAAAATTTAGCAATCGGTGGGCGCTATAATCGATCTTCAAAAGATCTGAAGCAAATTATGGCGCTGAAAGCTCAGGCTTCTGCGAAAGAGATTTTTGGGTGAGGTGAACGTTAGGCCGCATCGGTACTTATCGGTTAGCCGTTTGGCTTGATAAAATGTTAGGGTGGTGAAGAGATTTAACTTTTCATCACCCTGTTTGCTTTATCACTATCACGGTTAATGCAATCCAGTCCCGTTAGGCGTTACTCAATTCAGCCTGTGATTGTAACTCTCCGTTTAACTTCCTTACTTCTGCCGTCATTAGCGGAGTGAGATCCCGGTGTTGACTCAGCGGCTTCTGCTGGAAATGGGTCAGTAGGATCTGTAGTGGATCGCCGTGCCCAACCAGTAAAATCTTTTTCTGGCTGTGTTGTTGTTCTAACGTATGGATTAGCGCCATTTCGCGCTCACAAACGGCACTTAGTTGTTCTACCTGAGCAAATGAATCAGTAAGATTTTTTTCGTCCTGCTTCCAGACGAGTGGATAGTGGCCATCATCTTGCAGTTCAAACTCACCAAAATGGCGTTCACGCAGTGCCGTGGTGGGTTTAGCCTGACGATTAAAATAGTCAGCAACAATCCCCGCAGTTTCTGCAGCGCGCTTAAAATCAGAGTGAAAAATCAGATCCGGAATAGGATAAGGCCAGTTTTCCAGCGTCTGAATAACCTGATTGATACCCACTGGGGATAAACCATAAGCATGTTGCCCATGCTGAATATCACTTACGATGATCTTTTTTTGATTGGCTAAACTGTGACCGTGACGCAGTACATAATATTGGTTTCTCAAAATCATTGGACCGTTCCTGTATTAATCGATTATCTGTTTTTTAGAGGGAAACTATCGTCTCCCCCTATTCAGATTAGATTAATTTTTTGCGTACGCGAGAAACAACCCGTTCCGCTAACGATAGGAAGCAAAAAAACTGGCCGAATGCTCTGATTTAAACGTCAGTGATCCTCTTTCGTATGCCAGAGATCCACGATGAAAATGTCATTATCTTTGACTTCGTAGTGGACCTCGTAGTCGTCGAACAAAACCTTCCTCACTTCGCGAGGGTCATACCGCGCTTGCTGTACGCCAATAGCCGGATGCGCTGTAAGGCTAGCGCTTCCCGTTATCAGGCGGTCTAAAACATCAACGGCATGTTGGCGGTTGTATTGAAGGGCAAAACGATAGATACGCTCCAGATCGTCCTGAGCTTTAAGCGTCCAGTAAATTTCCATTTATCAGGATTTCTTTAGACGGTCAGCAAAATCCACCATGTCCGAATGACTAACTACACGACCTGTATCGACGTCAGTAAGGCCCTTCAGCACGCTTTGATGTCTCCGCTCTCTTTCTGCCAGCATGGTGAGTAATGCTTCCTTTATAATCCAGCTTTTTGAACGATCCAGCTCTATAGCCAGCTCCTCAACGGCAAGGGCCAGCTCGACGGGAATTTGGGCGCTGATGGTTTGCTTACTATGAGATCCCATAAGAATTACCTCATTTAATAACATTTAATAACTCCTATTAAGTTTAGCATGGTAATACTCATAAAAGTATCAGGCCCTATTTTGCTGACAGAGACCTCGAAAAATGCTGTGCCACGATGTCATTGATTAGTGACGTATTATGCAATGAATAAAAGAAGAGAAAAGCCCAGAAATAAAAATTAGGAAGAGAGATCGCAATATGCGGTTGTACGGTTAACCAGTTGTTGATTTGAGTGGATGAAACTCACTCGGATTATGTTTCTCTTTTACAGAAATGGTTATAACAACGGTGCTACCGAGTGCCTTTTCACCAATGTTGGATGAAATAAATTAGTGATGTCCGCCAAAGGCTTTCCCTGTGACAGCGACAGCGCCAATTCCGCCGCCTGTTTTGCCATAGACACCACCGGATAACGGATGGTGGTTAGCCCGGGGCGCAGATAACGGGCAATAAGGACATCATCAAAACCAATCAGTGATATGTGTTCAGGGACTTTAATATTATTATCGCTGAGTACGGAGAGGGCTCCGGCGGCCATGGTATCGTTATAGCAGACCACTGCAGTAATTTGTTGGTTTCTCTCCAGTAGTTCTATCAGGGCTTTTTCTCCACCGCTTTCGTCCGGTGGGGCGTAGGCAATCCGTTTGGTATTGATGGTAATGTTATGTTCTTTCAGGGCATCCAGATAACCCTGAAGGCGATCTTCCGCGTCGGATATCTTATGGTCAGAACAGATGATGCCAATATTACGGTGCCCTTGTTGGATAAGATATTGCGTAGCAAGATGGGAGCCATAGCGATCGTCCAATGCGATACAACGCGGTTCCAGCCCCGGCAGAATACGATTAATCAGTACCATTCCGGGAATATGGCTCATCAAACCCCGTAACTCTTCGTCACTCATGGCTTTGGCATGAACCACCAGTGCGGCGCACTGATGTCGGATAAGCTGTTCAATGGCCTGACGCTCTTTATGCTCATCATGATAGCCATTACCAATCAGTAAAAAGTTACCGCTATCGCTGGCGACTTGCTCGGTGGCTTTTACCATGGTGCCGAAAAAGGGATCTGAAACGTCAGAAACGATTAGACCAATGGTGCCGGTAGTTTGGCGAGCCAGTGCTCTGGCATTAGCGTTTGGATGGTACTGCAACTGTTCCATCGCGTTGAGTACTGATTCTCGGGTGGCTCCACGGGCTTTTGGCGAATTGTTAATGACGCGGGAGACCGTAGCAACAGAAACGCCCGCCAGTTTTGCTACGTCTTTAATTGTCGCCATAATTTGCTTTGCAACCCCGGATAAAAGAAAACGTTTACATCGTGAAGTCTCACGGAAAACAGGGGTATTAGCAATATGAAATGTCACAAAATTGACGAAAATAAAAAAATTACATGCTTCGTTACACTTTGTGCGCCTATGTAGTCTTTTCAGGCTGGCTGTCCGCTGTAGCATGAACTAGATTTGAGATCCCAGAGGTATTTATTGGTGAATTTCTGGCGGTAACGCCGGAACCATTTACTGGATTACACCGACCTACGCGGATGCGTAGGTTTTTTTTTACTTCAGGAAAATGTTGCTGTTTTTTTATTCGATTAAACGTTTAATCGCGAACAGCAATAAAAATAGATTGTCTTAACCTGGAAATGGGGGTATCAACGCATATTGCGTTGCCTGATAGGGAGATAGTCATGGTTTTACGGATGTTACGAGTTTTATGCCGCTTATGTTTTCGCGTACGTGTTTATGGTGATACTGATTGCTTTAAGCAGGAACGCATACTGATAACCCCAAACCATCTCTCTTTTATTGATGGTATTTTGTTAGCATTATTTTTACCGGTTAAACCAGTTTTTGCAGTTTATAGCCTGTACGCCGATCGCTGGTTTATCCGCATGCTGACACGTTATGTGGATATTGTTCCCCTCGACCCATCAAAACCCATGTCAATTAAAACGCTGGTGCGACAAATTGAGCACGGGCGGCCAATCGTCATTTTCCCGGAAGGGCGCATTACGGTTACCGGATCCTTAATGAAGATTTATGAAGGTGCGGCTTTTGTTGCGGCACGTTCTCAGGCAACGGTAATTCCTATTTGGCTGGAAGGGCTGGAATTTAGCTTCCTAAGCCGTTTAAAAGGCGTATTTAAACGGCGCCTGTTTCCACAGGTTAATATTCATGTTCTGCCGCCGACTCAAGTTCCAATGCCCGATGCGCCAAAATCGGCTCAACGTCGTAAATTAGCGGGCGAGCGTCTGCATCAAATTATGATGGATGCCCGCATGGCAACCCGTACGCGGGTGACGTTATATGAAGCACTGCTGGAAGCCCATACGCGTTATGGTATCGGTAAGGTCTGTATTGCGGACATTTCAATGAAAAACGACTCATATCGGACTTTGCTGAAGAAGTCACTAGGATTAAGTCGTATTGTCAGCAAGCTGAGTGAGCCGGGGGAGCATGTAGGATTGCTGCTGCCTAATACGGTGGTTACCGCGGCGACTATTTTTGGTTGTTCGCTGAGCGGTCGAGTTCCGGCGATGTTGAACTACACCGCCGGAGTGAATGGCCTAGAAAGCGCGCTAAAAGCAGCGCAGATAAAGACCATCATCACCTCCCGCCAGTTTCTTGAGAAAGGAAAACTAACCTACTTGGCCGAGCAAGTCACTGGTGCAAAATGGTATTTCCTTGAAGATCTGAAAGATACCGTCACCAGAGAAGATAAATTCTGGGTACTGAAACATTTGTTATTTCCTCGTATGGCAATGGTTAAGCAGAAACCGGATGATGCGGCAATTATTCTGTTTACCTCTGGCTCAGAAGGCAACCCGAAAGGGGTGGTTCATTCTCACGACAGCCTGTTGGCAAACGTTGAGCAAATTCGTACCGTGGCTGATTTTACCGCGCAGGATAAGTTTATGTCTGCCTTGCCACTGTTCCACGCCTTTGGCCTGACCGCAGGGTTATTGACACCGTTAATGACCGGCAGTCGAATCTTTCTTTATCCCAGCCCGCTCCATTATCGGGTAGTACCTGAGCTGGTATACGATCAAAACTGTAATGTGATGTTCGGTACGCCAACATTTCTGAATCACTATGCCCGCTTCGCCCATCCTTATGACTTTGCCCGACTGCGTTATGTGGTGGCTGGCGCAGAGAAGCTGTCTACCGCGACGCGTGACCAGTGGCAGGAGAAGTTTGGTATCCGTATTCTCGAAGGTTATGGCGTAACAGAGTGTGCACCGGTATTGGCGATTAATGTGCCAATGGCCGCTAGATCTCATACCGTTGGTAAACTGCTGCCGGGTATCCATTCACGGCTGATTACCGTGCCGGGTATTGAAGACGGTGGTCGCTTACAGGTGAAGGGGCCGAATATTATGAAGGGCTATCTGCGGGTTGAGAATCCGGGCGTATTGGAGACGCCAGCGGCGGAAAATGCCCAAGGCGAAATGGACGCGGGTTGGTACGACACGGGTGACATCGTCTCTTTTGATAGTGATGGTTTCTGTACCATTAAAGGTCGGGTCAAGCGCTTTGCTAAAGTCGCGGGAGAGATGGTTTCACTGGAAAGCGTTGAAGCTATCGCCAAGAAAGTGGCCCCTGAGGCAGAGCATGCAGCAACGGTTCGTAGTGATGTGTCAAAAGGGGAATCCATTGTTCTGTTCACCACAACCCCAGCTTTAGCCCGCGATGCTTTAAACCGCGCCGCTCAAGAGTTGGGATTACCCGCGTTGGCGGTGCCGCGCGATATTCGAGTACTCAAATCTCTTCCTCTGCTGGGCAGCGGTAAGCCGGATTTTGTTTCCCTGCGTAAACTGGCTGAAGAGCCCGTGGAGTCATTATGACCACAATTGATGTGACGGAAAAACCATTGCTGAATCGCGCGATGGTGGCGGTCACCAGCGCACAGTTCTTCTCGGCCTTTGGCGATAGTGCGCTGTTTTTTGCGACTTTGGGGGTTTTGATTCAGAAGGCTTATCCCCTCTGGAGTCATTCCACGCTGCAAATGCTATTTATTGTGGCTTATGTGGTGTTAGCACCGTTTGTTGGGCAGATTGCCGATAGCTTCTCGAAAGGGCGGGTGATGATGTTTGCCAATGGCATCAAGCTGTTGGGCGCGGCAATTATTATTGGCGGGTTGGATCCGTTTTTTGGCTATACGCTAGTGGGGATTGGCGCGACGGCATACTCCCCGGCGAAGTACGGTATTCTTGGCGAAATCACCCAAGGCGATCAGTTAGTGAAAGCTAACGGTTTGATTGAGTCCTCAACGCTGGCGGCGATTCTAGTAGGGTCTTTAGCCGGAGGTTGGCTGGTAGATATTAGCCCTTATCTGGCACTGGCGGTGTGCTGCGGAGTTTATGCCAGTGCGGTAGTGGCAAACTGTTTTATTCCTCATTTACAGGCGGCTCGTCCCGGCATGCGCTGGAATTTGAAGGAGATGGTGGTACGTTTTGCCGACTCAGCTAAGATATTGTGGAACGATCAGGGTACGCGTATGTCTCTGGTGGGCACCAGCCTGTTCTGGGGGGCCGGTATTACTCTGCGCTTCCTGCTGATCCTGTGGGTACCCATTGCTTTGCATATTGAAGGGCTATTGACGCCAACATTACTGAACGCCATGGTGGCGGTTGGTATCGTGATTGGCGCCGCCGCCGCCGCGAAGTGGATTACGCTGGATACGGTCAATCGCTGTATCCCTGCTGGGGTTCTGCTGGGTGCTGGCGTAGTCGTTTTTGTATTGCAGGGCAGCTTACCACTCTCTTATGCCATTCTTATGGTAATCGGTATTTTCGGTGGGTTCTTTATTGTGCCATTGAATACCCTGTTGCAGCATCGGGGAAAACAGACCGTTGGAGCAGGCAACGCGGTTGCGGTACAAAACTTTGGTGAGAACACTGCCATGTTGTTGATGTTGGGGCTTTATACTCTGGCGGTTAAAATAGATATGCCAGTGATTGTCATTGGCTGTGTCTTTGGTGGGCTGATGATGCTGTCTATTGGTGGGCTGTGGCTAGTACAGCGACGACGCCAGAGAGCATAGTCTTGTCATATCACTGACTCAGTGTTTTAGTGAGTTGCAGAGGATAATCCGGCCATCATGATATCTCCATTGTGTCTGGCCGGAAGAATATCTGTATTTGAGTTCAACAACCATCAGGCTTGGTCTGGCGATGACGTTGGTTAGAGATTGAAATGTTTCGCTAACAGCGCCCGGGTAAATGCTTTTTTCAAATAAAAACCCCGTGGTAGTGTCATTATTGGTTGGCCAAATTCACCAATGGCCTCTGTCAGCGCCCGGCTATTAGCGGCTTTAGGGCGTATTTGCAAGACTTCACCGTGGCGAGCGGTGATAGATTCAACTTTGCCTAATACAATTAGGTCCATCAATTCTTCCCAATCGTGTTTTAACTGTTGTTCTTCATCCACATCCGGGCTCCACAGTAAGGCGCTGCCTATACGTCGTTGAGCTAGAGGAATGCTTCGCTCTCCTTCAACGGGAACCCACAGGACTCGATGCAGTTTATGACGCAGATGAGAACTTTCCCAAGTGATGCCGCTATTACCTGTTAATGGGGCTACGCAGACAAAAGTTGTCTCTAGTGGATTGCCTAGAGCATTTATCGGGATGGTTTTTAATTCCACTCCCAGATGAGGGAAATCTTGTTCGGCTTTGCTGCCCGCACAGGCACCAAGGTAATATTCTAGCAACATGCCAACCCAGCCTTTGTCCCGCTTCAGGTTTTCGGGAATAGGTAACTTGGCCGCTTCGGCCAGTTCTTTCATGGTATATCCAGCCAGCGCGAGGGCGCGCTGATACAGCTGTTGTTCGCTATCAGGAGTATTTGGTGGCAGTGGATTGTTATACATCAAAGGCCCGTTTTGTTTATTTTATTTATTGCTTAATAATTAAACAATAATTTTCAGCCGAGTTATCATCCGTCAAATATCAGAGGATAACTATTACAATAACATGATTTATAAAAGTATTTTTATTTTTCGTTGGTTGATTTCATCTATCATATCGGAATCTATATACGGTAAGCCACCAACAGTGAACAGGATCTTACACTATGTTATCCACAGCTTCCTTGGATAACTATAAAAACGGTAATAAAGGGAACTATTTTTTACCTTGACGAAAGGATTTTTTTGCGCGTAAGCCGGTATGTTGCTCAAGTTTTTATCATGTGCTGTGGATAAAATTGGGGGAGGACATTTTTTGTACATGAAGAAACTACCGTATAATAGTGGGGTGATTAAGTGGATTGTTTTATTGGTTTAAAGTCCATTAATTAATTGAAAATTAATATTTTTTGTTGATTTTCTCGTCTGATTGAAAATAGGTTTAATAAAGTTCTACCCACATTGTTATCTGGTTCTTCACATAGATATCCACAGTAAACGTGAATAACTTGACCGAAAATAGTCGGTGTCTGTTTATAACTTTGATTCTTGTGTCAAGTTATTCTCAGGTTGATTATCACATCGCGGACATAAAGCAGAGGTTTACCGCTTGTGCGTAGTGTGAAACAATCAGGTTATCTTTAAGATTTATGCTTATTTGAGGTAGTCCAGTGATCGATGATGATGGCTACCGCCCGAATGTTGGTATCGTAATTTGTAATAAACAAGGACAAGTTTTGTGGGCCAGACGTTTTGGTCAACATTCCTGGCAGTTTCCTCAAGGGGAATAAATCCTGGAGAAACGCCAGAGCAGGCAATGTACCGAGAGCTTTTCGAGGAAGTCGGACTGAGTCGAAAAGATGTGCGCATCCTGAGTTATACACGAAACTGGTTACGATATAAGTTACCTAAACGTTTGGTGCGTTGGGATACCAAGCCCGTTTGTATTGGTCAGAAACAAAAATGGTTTTTGTTACAACTGTTAAGCAGTGAAGCAGATATCAACATGCAACGTAGTGGTACGCCTGAGTTTGATGGCTGGCGCTGGGTTAGTTATTGGTATCCGGTTCGTCAAGTAGTCTCCTTTAAGCGCGATGTTTATCGTCGTGTGATGAAGGAATTCTCACCGGTGGTGATGCTATTACAGGAAGCAAAGCCGCAGCGAACCAATCCGCCCCATCGACGTAAAAAGTGATGAGGGGTAGGTGAGTTATCCGTTAGTTAGCCTCACAAGATTGTGAGGCTAACTTGTTTTCAGGCTGATGGGATAAGCGCGTTGTTAATTGTTCTGTTAGAAAGTAAATGAACGTGAATAACGAGCCTGTTCTGATGAATGTTTTTCCGGCTATGGTATGATAACCAGATTCGGACTTATTTTAAGTCAGACAGTGTTAACTTAACCCTCAATCCAATATTGAACTCGTAATAAATGGTGAGTGATGAACTCTAGTTTTCTGGTATTTCCTAAATTTGACCCGATCATTTTTTCTTTAGAACCTACATTACCCCTCTCTTTGCGCTGGTACGGTATGATGTATCTGATTGGGTTTGTTTTTGCCCTGTGGCTGGCGAATCGCCGGGCTAAGCAACCTGACAGCGGCTGGACTAAAGATGAAGTAGAAACCATGTTATATATTGGTTTTCTGGGTGTCTTTGTTGGTGGTCGATTAGGGTACGTTTTGTTTTATGACTTCCCTAGCTTTTTGGCTAATCCGTTGTATCTGTTTAAGGTATGGGAAGGTGGAATGTCATTCCACGGCGGTCTGCTGGGTGTGATTGCTGTGATGTTCTGGTTTGCTCATCGTACTAAACGCACTTTCTTTCAGGTTTCCGACTTTATTGCCCCACTGATTCCGTTTGGTTTAGGCGTCGGGCGTTTAGGTAACTTTATTAACGGCGAACTTTGGGGACGGGTAACTGACTTCTCTTGGGCCATGCGTTTTCCTACTTCTAGAACGGCCGATCAACTGTTTGCCGAGCAAAATCCCCAGTGGCTCCCCTTTATGCAAGACGGCATGCTGCCGCGTCACATGTCTCAACTGTATGAGATGTGCTTGGAAGGTTTCGTCCTGTTCCTGATTCTGAACCTGTTTATTCAGAAGAAACGTCCAACGGGGAGCGTGTCTGGTCTGTTTTTGATTGGTTATGGTTCATTCCGTTTTATTATTGAATTCTTCCGCCAGCCGGATGCCCAATTGGGGCTGTTTAGTAACTTCTTCAGTATGGGGCAATTACTCTCTTTACCTATGATCATTATCGGTATTCTGATGATGGTTTGGGCGTACCGCCGTCCGCAGACTTCGAAACAACAAGCATAGGATAACCATGAAACAGTATCTGGAATTAATGCAAAAGGTCCTGAATGAGGGCACAAATAAATCTGACCGTACCGGTACCGGTACGCTGTCGATCTTTGGTCATCAGATGCGTTTCAATTTGCAGGATGGTTTTCCGATGGTGACCACTAAACGTTGCCATATCCGCTCTATTATTCATGAACTATTATGGTTCCTGAAAGGTGAAACCAATGTGGCTTATCTGCACGAGAACAATGTCACCATTTGGGACGAATGGGCAGATGATAACGGCGATTTAGGGCCTGTTTATGGCAAACAGTGGCGTGCCTGGGGTGCGGCGGATGGTCGTCAAATTGACCAAATCAAGAAAGTGGTTGAGCAATTGAAGCAGGATCCAGATTCGCGCCGTATTATTGTTTCTGCTTGGAACGTGGGTGAATTGGATCAAATGGCGCTGGCACCATGCCATGCTTTTTTCCAATTCTATGTGGCGGATGGCAAGCTATCTTGTCAGCTCTATCAGCGTTCTTGCGACGTATTCCTAGGCTTACCATTCAATATTGCCAGTTATGCGTTGCTGGTTCATATGATGGCGCAGCAGTGCGATCTGGAAGTGGGCGACTTCGTCTGGACCGGAGGAGATACCCATCTGTATATGAACCATATGGAACAAACCCATTTGCAGCTGGGTCGTGAACCACGAGCACTGCCAAAACTGGTGATAAAGCGTAAACCCGCTTCGATTTTTGATTATCAGTTTGATGATTTTGAGATTGAAGGTTATGACCCGCATCCGGGGATTAAGGCTCCGGTGGCGATTTAAGTCACAAATCAGCTAATCAGTCATCTATCCCCGATAGGGTAAACCTGTCGGGGATTTTTTTATCTGTATTATTGCGACATAGTCCGAAATTGCGATGTAGCCCGAAATTTTATTTAACGGTTATGGCGTTACATTAAATTGTTGGGCGATGTCGCCCCTATTCCCTCTCTCCTTCTATTACCCTGTTCTAGCTTGTTTTACCGTTGCGCTATGAAACGACATTTACCTGATGGACAACGCGGAATGACACTCATTGAAATCTTACTGGTGATAGCCATTACGGCGATTCTTTCATCGACGGGAATTTCCAGTTGGCAAAACTATCGGCAGCGAGCTGCATTGGAACAAAGCAGTGCGGGGCTTTTGGCTTTCTTAACCCGAGTTCAGGCGGCGGCTCACTGGCGTAATCAGACTTACCTGTTGCAGGTAGGTAAACGAGGGGATAGAGGTTGTGTTGCCGTTAATCAAACAAAGCGCGACGGTGAATGTGATAGCGACAGTGGATTACGTTTTGTTCTGTCAGAGCCATCTCTTGGCTTGGAGGTCAGCCATTCGGATCTTGGCTTTGGATTTTATGGTGTACGGAATACGGCGGGTACTGGCCATATTGTGGTGTTCAATCAGGCGGGAAGAGTGAGGCTTATCCTCTCGGCCAAAGGGCGATTACGTCGCTGTAGCGAAAGTATCAATGGTCAGCAGCCGTATTTACCTGGTGTCGCTTCGTGTTAGTAGAAAACCAGCAAGGCGGTTTTTCACTAGCAGAGATGCTGATAGCAATGCTGATCGCCAGCATGATGATAGTGAGCGTTGCCGCCATGTATCCAGCATTACAGCGACAGAGTTTGATGCTGTATCGATTGTACCGTCTGGAGCAGTCTATGGGACAGGTATTGATGACCATAGCAAAGGATTTACGTCGGGCAGGCTTTCTGTTGAAGGGCGGGAAGGCACCGGTACCTGAAGCGGTTTATATCGGTCAGCATCCGCAATCAGCCGTGGGCAGTTGCCTTATCATTCGTTACGACCTTAACCATAATGGCGTGATTGATCCTATTGATTCCGCAGCGGCGGAGCATTTCGCCTATCGTTGGCTGAACAACAGTATTGAGCAACACCGCAGTGCTAAAGATTGTCATGGTAACGGATGGGAGAAAGTAGTCGATCCAGCTGAAATTGTTATCACGCATTTTTCTGTTCAATTAGGCGGCCACTCCCTTAATGGCACAGGAAAAAATGCGGCTTATTATCTGATAGCGCTGGAGGGGCACTGGAAACGTTGGCCATCAGTGAAACGGCGTTTAACGTTAAGAATAAGGGGCATGTATTGAGATGCTGAGAAACAGAACCTATTTAGTGGTTAACCAGCAAGGGTATAGCACCATTGTTATGGTCATGCTGTTGATGTTATTTGGCACCTTAATGCTTAAAGGGCAGAGTGACCAACTGTTGGTACAGGTGAGAATCTATGCGGATGAGCGGCGTTATTTCCGTGCTTATCATCAGGCTCTCTCTTCTCTTTCTTGGGCGTTATCCCTACGTTGGGCGGGGCTGAGCAGTGAGTGGCAGTGCCGTAAAGTAGAAAATCATCAACTCTCATCCTGCATTCGCCAACTTAGTGATGACGAAATCCTTATTCGAGGTGAGGGGTACATGGGAAATAGCCAGCCTCCTCTGGTACTGTTTCAGTTGGCTGGTCGGCGTGATGATGTATCTTCTCCCGGAGAAATAAGGCTACAACCATTCCTGCATGGAAGAATAGACTTTTGTCCACTGAAGGTACCTGCAGAATGCACCCCTTAACGATGCCGCGACAGAGAGGATTTAGCCTGTTGGAAGTGCTTATTTCCATGCTGTTATTTTCCATCACTATTATGGGACTGCTGCGTTATCAGCAGGTACTCATGGCACAATTTAATCTCTATGCTGACAGTCAATATGCATGGCGATTGGCTGCTCAGGCATTAGATATCTACCCAGAAACTATTGAGCAGGAGTCAAAACTTCAATCAGGCCAATGGCATTTGAATATGCTGACAAAATCCATGGGAAATGGTTGCCTGAAAATTACGGCACAGTTGATTATGGCAGGGAAACAGGGGGTAGAACTGGAAAAGTGGCAGTGTGATGAACAGGTTAATCTATAGTGAATATGCTTGTTAGCTTCTTTTTTCAGGCACTATCTGCCGGGTTAAGTTTCAAGGGAACCGGTATTGGTTTGTGCGATGGTTTACGGTAAGTCTGATAGCATCTTCAGCAACATACTGACTGACAGTATAAATAGAGAGTTATCCATTACCCGCTTTACAGCGTCGGCAAGAAGATTGAGAATTGTGCCCGCAAATGGTTATATCAATGACATTAACCCGAGTTTTTAACTAAAACGGGACGTTATACAACTTCAGGAGCC
The DNA here is from genome assembly GCF_003096015.2 of Limnobaculum parvum. Classification (NCBI taxonomy): domain Bacteria; kingdom Pseudomonadati; phylum Pseudomonadota; class Gammaproteobacteria; order Enterobacterales; family Budviciaceae; genus Limnobaculum; species Limnobaculum parvum. The sequence continues at coordinate 836,373 of NZ_CP029185.2, forward strand.
AGGATGTTTACGGTTTACCACTCAAACCAGCTTGACCTGTTAAAAACGCTGACGACCGCGTTGATTGCCGGTAAACCGTTATCGAATCCCTTTGAGCGAGAGATTATTCTGGTTCAGAGCCACGGTATGGCGCAGTGGCTGCAAATTGAACTGGCAACTGAGTTAGGTATTGCTGCGAATATTGAGTTTCCGCTACCGGCATCGTTTATTTGGCAGATGTTTCAGCAGGTATTACCCGAGATCCCGAAAGAGAGCGCATTCAGTAAAGATGCCATGACTTGGAAACTGATGTGGCTATTACCTTCAATGCTAGAGCAACCTGAGTTTATCGCACTATCGCGCTATTTAAGTGACGATGACGATCTGCGTAAGCGCCATCAGTTAGCGGGGCGTATTGCAGACCTTTTTGACCAGTATTTAGTTTACCGACCTGAATGGCTACGCAGTTGGGAGCAGCATGAGCTGGTTGACGGATTGAATGAGGCTCAGGTATGGCAGGCTCCCCTCTGGCGAGCACTGACCGAATACACCCAGACTTTACAGCAACCAGGTTGGCACCGGGCAAACCTGTATCAACGCTTTATTGATACCCTTAACCATCCTGACTTTTCACCGAATAAACTCCCTTCCCGAGTATTTATTTGCGGAATATCCGCGCTTCCGCCAGTGTATTTACAAGCTTTGCAGGCGCTGGGGCAGCACATTGATATTCACCTGATGTTTACCAATCCTTGTCGTTACTATTGGGGGGATATTCAGGATTATGCTTTTTTGGCTAAGCTCCAGGCTCGTAATCGAAATAAAATTAATAACAAACAGAATATTGCACTATTTCGCCAACCTGAACTGGCTGACACCCTGTTTGATGAACAGGGTCATCAGCAACTGAGTAATCCTCTGCTGGCCAGTTGGGGAAAACTGGGGCGCGATAACCTCTATCTACTGGCACAGTTGGATAAAATGCAGGAAGTTGATGCGTTCGTTGATATTGAACAAGAACGATTACTGCACCGTATTCAGCGCGATATTCTTCAGTTAGAGGATCGGACTATCGTGATTAACAGCCCGAACTCTCCGCTGAATAGTCAGGATAAACAATGGCTCGATCCCAACGATCGCTCTGTTAGCATTCACGTTTGCCACAGCGCCCAGCGGGAAGTAGAGGTATTGTACGATCGGCTGTTGGCCATGCTGGATGATGATCCAACCCTGACGCTACGGGATATCATTGTGATGGTGGCCGATATCGACAGCTACACGCCATATATTGAGGCGGTTTTCGGTAATGCACCGACAGAACGCTATTTGCCTTACGCTATTTCCGATCGCAGTGCCAGTCAGGCTCATCAGGTACTTACCGCATTTTTAATGCTGCTGGACTTACCTAGCAGCCGCTTTAGTGCCGAAGATATTCTGACTTTGCTGGAAGTGCCTGCATTAGCCCAGCGTTTTCAGATTGATGAAGATGGATTGAGAATCTTACGGCAATGGGTTGAAGAGTCTGGTATTCGTTGGGGGTTAGATGATGACATGGTCAGCGATTTTAACTTACCGCCAACGGGGCAACATACCTGGCGTTTTGGTTTGACTCGCATGCTACTAGGCTATGCGATGGATAGTCAGAGCGGCGACTATCAGGGTATTCTGCCTTACGATGAGTCTAGTGGCCTGATCGCTGCTTTGGCTGGGCAATTGGCTGAGTTTCTGATGCAGCTATCCACCTGGCGTAAACGCCTAATGGAGTCTCATACCTTAACGGCATGGTTACCTTACTGTCATGAGCTGACGAAAGCATTTTTTATTACCGATTTAGAGACCGAGCCAGTATTGGCCCTGATTGAGCAACAGTGGCAAAAGCAAATTGGTTTTGGTCTGGAGGCTAACTATAGTCAGAAAATTCCATTAACCGTTTTAAAAGATGATTTGGCTTCACGTTTGGACAATGAACGCATCAGCCAGCGCTTTTTAGCCGGCCCGATAAACTTTTGTACTTTAATGCCCATGCGCTCCATTCCTTTTAAAGTGGTATGCCTGCTGGGAATGAATGACGGCGTTTATCCTCGTACATTACCTCCGTTGGGTTTTGACTTAATGGCAGAGCAACCGCGCAAAGGGGATCGGAGCCGACGAGATGATGACCGCTACCTGTTCCTTGAGGCGTTGTTGTCCGCCCAGCAAAAACTGTTTATCAGCTACATCGGTCAATCTATTCAGGATAATAGCCCTCGCTATCCTTCTGTATTGGTCACGGAACTACTGGAGTACATCGCCCAAAGTCATGTACTGGCAGAAGATGTGGCTAGCGATCTGGAGAAGAGCGCCGAGGCGGTATATCAACATCTACTATGCCACCATGCTCGGGTCCCCTTTAGTGAGCAAAATTTTATCGAGGGTAGTGAACAGCAAAGCTACGCCAATGAATGGTTACCGGCCGCAGAGCGGCGGGGCGTCGCTCATGGTGAGTTTGGTCGTCCGTTGGATGAAGTTGCTTTGGTACAGGTCGAATTGGATGAGCTACGCCGTTTTTACCGTAATCCGGTACGGGCGTTTTTTCAGCAACGGTTGAATGTGAGTTTTACGCTGGATGAACCAGAGCTACCGGATGAAGAGCCATTTTTAGTCGAGAACCTGCAACGCTATCAACTGAATACCCTATTGCTTAACTGCCTGATTGAAGAAAAAGATCCCGAACTGCTGTTTACTCGCTTTCGTTCTGCTGGCTCATTACCGTTTGGTGCTTTTGGCGAGGTATTCTGGCAGGGTCAGATGCAGGATATGACTGAATTAGCAGAACGCATAAAACAGCAAAAATTGCCTTGTGACAACATTGAGTTTGAAAAACGGATCGATGGTATTGTGGTTAACGGTTGGCTCAATCAGGTACAACAGGATGGTTTGTTACGCTGGCGTCCCGCTAAACTGACGGTGACGGATGGTATATCCCTTTGGCTGGAACATTTGGTCTACTGTATCAGCGGTGGTCAGGGCGAAAGCCGGGTGTATGGTCGGGAGGGAACCGAGTGGCGTTTTGCCTCATTGAGTGTAGAAGAGGCAGAGAAACATCTTGCTGAGTGGTTGAAAGGGTATCAACAAGGGCTGAGTTCGCCGTTGTTATTGTTACCGAAGAGTGCATGGGCTTGGCTGGAAAGTTGCTATGATGTATCTGTCGGTCAGATTTGTTGGGATGAAACTATACAACAAAAAGCCAGGCAGAAGCTGATTCAGGCGTGGCAAGGAGGCTCACAGGTTAGCGGCGAGGGAGAAGACCCTTACTTGATGAGGATGTTCAGAGTATTGGACGACAAACATTACCAACAGATTATTACCGACAGTCAGCCCTATCTATTGACGTTAATGCGTTATCGAATGGAAAAATCTGACTAAAAAAGTGAACCCTCAGCGATCGGACTGTCCAATTTATCGTTGGACGGTAGCGGGCAGAGGGTAAGTTTTGCCTGATATGTGGGGCAGGTGCAACGATCCGCTATGTTGCCCATTGTCTGTATTAGTGGTTATTCGGTCATTCCAGAAGGAAATTTAATGCGTAAGTTACATGCCTGGATCGCAGGCACCACACTGATGTTGTCTTGTTGGGCTCCTCTGGCATTTGCGGCTCAGGGGTGGAAGCCATTGCCTGAGGAAATACAAAAGAGTGTGGGAGATGCTCGTGAGTATCAGGCGATTAAATTAGATAATGGTATGACGGTATTACTGGTATCCGATAGTCTGGCCAGCAAATCGTTGGCGGCTCTGGCCTTACCGGTAGGTTCACTGGAAGATCCTGACAGTCAGTTGGGACTGGCTCACTATCTGGAACATATGGTTCTGATGGGTTCAAAGCGTTACCCTGAGCCAGATAGCATCTCTGAATTTCTTAAAAAACACGGTGGCAGCCATAACGCTAGTACCGCATCTTACCGCACGGCATTCTATCTTGAAGTAGAAAATGACGCACTGTCCCCGGCGGTTGACCGCCTAGCTGATGCCATCGCCGAGCCTTTGTTGGATCCGGTATATGCCGATCGTGAACGTAATGCGGTGAATGCAGAATTAACCATGGCCCGTTCGCGTGATGGTATGCGTATTGGGCAAGTTGGCGCAGAAACCTTAAACCCTGCCCACCCAACGTCACGTTTTTCCGGCGGTAATCTGGAAACGCTAAAAGATAAGCCGGGCAGTAAATTGCAGGATGAACTGAACGCTTTTTATCAGCGTTACTATTCGGCCAATCTGATGGTTGGGGTTTTATATGGTAACCAATCTTTGGCCGATTTAGCGAAGCTGGCGAACGACACTTATGGTCGAATCAGCAACCATAACGCGACGGTTCCAGCGATTACCGTGCCGGCAGCAACTGAAAAAGAGAAAGGGCTGATCATTCACTATGTGCCAGCCCAGCCGCGTAAACAGATGCGTATTGAGTTTCGTATTGCTAACAATGTGGCGGAGTTTCGCAGTAAAACCGATACCTATATTAGTTACTTAATTGGTAACCGCAGTGAGAATACCCTGTCGGACTGGCTGCGTAAGCAAGGGCTGGCGGACAGTATTGGGGCTGGCGTTAGCCCAGTAGTTGACCGTAACGGTGGCATATTCAGTATTAGCCTTTCGTTAACGGATAAAGGGCAGGCTAATCGCGATAAGGTGATTGCGGCGATATTTGATTATCTGAAAATGATTCGTCAGGAAGGTATTCGCCAAGACTACTTTGATGAAATTGCCCATGTATTAAAACTGGATTTCCGCTATCCATCCGTTACCCGCGATATGGATTATGTTGAGTGGCTATCAGATTCCATGCTGAATATTCCGATCAAAAATATTCTGGATTCTGATTATCTGGCTGATAAGTACGATCCAAAAGCCATTGCTGCGCGTTTGGATGAAATGACGCCAGAGGCCGCACGGATATGGTTTATTAGCCCAGATGAGCCGCACAATAAAACCGCCTATTTCGTCGATGCACCTTATCAGGTCGATCGGATAAAGCCTGAACAGATTGAAGGCTGGAAGGCCGAAGGGAAGCAAATAACGCTGAGCCTCCCGGCGCTGAACCCGTATATTCCGGATAATTTTAAGCTGGTGGCAGAAAGTAAATCCAAAGAGCCCCAGTTAGTCCTGAATGAGGCCAATAATCGGGCGTGGTATATTCCAAGTGAATACTTTGCTGGCGATCCGAAAGTGAATGTGACGCTGGCTTTACGTAATGCTAAAACTCAGGACAGTGCTCGTAATCAGGTGATGTTTGCCCTAACGGACTATTTGGCCGAGCAGGCTGTATCTCAACTGAGTTATCAGGCCTCCGTTGGGGGGATCAGTTTCTCTTCTTCGGCGAATAACGGTTTACAGTTTTCTGCATCAGGTTTTAGTCAGCATTTACCCCAACTGGTGAGTGCTTTACTGGAGCAATACCGCAGTTTCACCATAACGCCAGAAGAGCTGGAGCAAGCCAAGTCGTGGTATCGCGAACAGATGGAAGCGGCGGAAAAAGGCAAGGCTTATGAACTGGCACTACAGCCAGTCAAGGCGATTTCTCAGGTGCCTTACAGTGAACGTGATGAACGGCGTAAGCTAATGTCTGGCATCACCGTTGATGACATTCTTCAATATCGTAATCAACTGCTGACAAACAGTTCACAGGAAATGTTCGTGCTGGGTGATATGACCCAAGAACAGGTGAAAACCCTAGCGTTAAGCATCAGTAAACAATTGGGTTGTCAGGGTTCCGGCTGGTGGCGTGGTCAGAATGTGGTGGTGGAAAAAACTCAGCAGGCTAATCTGATGAAAGCGGGGAGCAGCACAGACTCGGCGCTGGCAGCGGTGTATATCCCTGAAGGCTATGATGAAGTGCAAAGCATGGCTCGCAGCAGTCTGTTAACCCAGATAATACAGCCGTGGTTTTATAATCAGTTAAGAACGGAAGAGCAACTTGGCTACGCGGTGTTTGTTTTCCCGATGACCGTTGGCCGTCAGTGGGGCGTAGGGTTCTTACTGCAAAGCAATAATCAGACTCCGGCTCATCTGGAAGAACGCTATTTGAATTTCTATCAAATGGCAGATAAGAAACTTTCAGCCCTTAACGATAAAGATTTCAATCAGTATCGCCAGGCGCTAGTGAATGAACTGGAACAACGTCCACAAACTATGGATGAGGAAACGGCACTTTATCTGAATGATTTCAGCCGTGGTAATGACCGGTTTGATACACGTAAAAAGGTATTAGAACAGGTGAAAAAGCTGACCAAACAGGATATTCAAACCTTCTATCAGCAGGCGGTGATAGCGCGTAAAGGGTTAGCTGTACTGTCTCAAATTATGGGACAGGGCGATCTGAAAACCCAATACGCGGAGCTAAAAGGTTGGGATGTGTATAAAGATGCCTCATCACTGCAAAAAACATTACCGGTGAAGGTTCAGTGATAATGAGGGTTACACAACCTTTAAGGTTAGAACCACTAACGCTCCCTCTGTTTGGGGAGCGTTTAATTGAAGCATCGGCGGGAACGGGGAAGACTTATACGCTTGCCGTGCTTTATTTACGTTTATTGCTGGGACTGGGGCAGCAGGCTGCTTATCCCCGTAAACTTTCGGTAGAAGAAATACTGGTTGTTACTTTTACCGAAGCCGCAACGGAAGAGCTGCGTAACCGCATTCGAGATAATATTCATCGTTTACGTATTGCCTGTATTCGTAATGACAGCAGCGATCCGCAGCTGTCGCAATTGCTGTCAGAGTTAGCGGATAAAGAGGAAGCTAGTGACTTGTTATTAGCCGCTGAACGCCAAATGGATGAAGCGGCAATTTATACTATCCACGGTTTTTGTCAGCGTATGCTGAGCCACAATGCCTTTGAATCAGGCGTTTTGTTTGAGCAATCGTTAATTGAAGATGAACTTCCTTTAAGGCGTCAGGCAGTAGCCGATTTTTGGCGTCGTCACTGTTATCCTCTGCCTTTACCGGTTGCACTCGCGATAAGTGCCGAGTGGAGTGGTCCTGAGCGTTTACTGGCAGACGTGATGCCCTATTTGCATGGGGAAGCTCCCCAACTGCGTCAGCCGCCGTCCCAAGATGATATTCTGCTGCGGCACCAGCAAATTGTTGAGCGTATCGAAGCGTTAAAACAGCAGTGGCGAGCGGCGTTTTCCGGGCTGGAATCATTAATCAGTCAGTCGGGCGTGGATAAACGCAGCTATAGCACTAAACATCTGCCGAACTGGCTGCAAAAAGTGAATTTGTGGGCAGAGCAGGAGACTCAAGATTACCAGCTACCGAAAGATCTGAATCATTTCCGTCAATCAGTGCTGTATGAAAAAACTAAAAAAGGTGAAGCACCGGTTGATCCCCTGTTTACTGCTATTGATCTGATCTATTCCGAGCCTTTGACCCTGCGCGATTTAATCTTATCCAAAGCGATAAGCGAAGTGCGCCTGTCGGTACAGCAAGAGAAGCGTCGACATGCTGAGATGGGGTTTGATGACCTGCTGAGCCGATTAGACTCCGCTTTACAACGCCCTGGCGCTGAGGCCTTGGCTCAAGCCATCAGGCTGCGCTATCCGGTGGCAATGATTGATGAATTTCAGGATACCGATCCACAGCAGTACCGAATATTTAATAAGCTGTATGGTGGTCGTGAAGATACCGGGTTATTACTGATAGGCGATCCTAAACAGGCCATTTATGCTTTTCGCGGTGCCGATATCTTCACCTATATGCAGGCTAGAAATGAAGTAAGTAACCACTACACGATGGAGACTAACTGGCGTTCTTCTGCATCCATGGTGAGCTCGGTGAATTACCTGTTTCAGCAACTGCCAGCCCCTTTCATTTTTCAGCAAATTCCTTTTATGCCGGTTAATGCGGCAGAAAAAAACCAGCATCTGAGATTTGAGTTGGATGGCGATAGCCAGCCTGCCGTCTCTCTGTGGTTGCAGCCGGGAGAAGGTTGTGGTCTTAATGAATATCAGCAGTTTATGGCCCGTTGCTGTGCGGTGCAGATTCGAGAGTGGCTGATTGCGGGTCAACATCAACGCGCATGGTTAGTGAGTGCTACGCAGCGTCAGCCCGTGGTTGCGGCCGATATCGCTATTTTAGTTCGAACCGGTAAAGAAGCGTCACTGGTGAGGGATGCTTTAAACGCTTTAGGGATACCTTCTGTCTATTTATCCAACCGTGAGAGTGTGTTTACTACACCAGAAGCCAAAGACGTTCTGTGGCTATTACAGGCGGTGTTGTCTCCGGAAAAAGAGAGAACGCTACGTAGTGCTTTAGCCAGTAGTCTGTTGGGGCTGGATGCCCACCAGATTGATGTTATCAATCGGGATGAGCGGGAATGGGATAGGCTGGTAGAAGAGTTCAGCCGCTATCGCCAACTTTGGCTAAAACGCGGTGTTTTACCGATGCTGCGAGAAGTGATGTCACGGCGGCAACTGGCGGAAAACCTGCTGGTGACGCTGGGCGGAGAACGTCGTTTAACGGACATTATGCATATTGGCGAATTGTTGCAGGAAGCCTCATTAAAGCTGGAGAGTGAACACTCACTGGTACGCTGGTTAGCACAGCAGATTACTCAGCCTAACGATCGTTCAGATAGCCAACAGCTGAGGCTGGAGAGCGACCGCAATTTGGTGAGAGTGGTGACAATCCATAAATCGAAAGGATTGGAGTACCCACTGGTCTGGCTGCCCTTTATTTGTGGTTTCCGTCAGCAGAATCAGGCGCTTTATCACGATCGCGAAACGTTCTCAGCCATGCTGGATTTGCAGCAAAGTGAGGATTCGCTAGCGTTGGCAGAAGAAGAACGACTGGCCGAGGATCTGCGTTTGCTTTATGTGGCCATGACCCGCTCTATCTATCATTGCAGCATTGGTGTGACGCCGCTTTATTCCGGTAATCGGCGGCAGGGCAATTCTGATATACACCGCAGTGCAATGGGATATTTGCTACAGCGCGGGCAACCTGGCAACGCTGCTTTTTTAGCTGATGCTTTGCAGATGTCGGCGCAGCACGATGGTATTCAACACCATTTGGCTGTAGAGATGGATGAGGCGCTGTGGCAAGATAATAAATTACAACCAGCGTTGCTGACAGCCCGCACGTTTACCGGCCAGCGGCAAAATAGCTGGCGCGTTACCAGTTATTCAGGTTTGCAACAGCAGGGATCCTCCCATCACTACGACTTATTGCCGCGCTTTGATACCGATGCAGCAGGAGAAAAGGGAGATAGCCTACCGCAACGGTTATCACCACATACTTTTCCGAAAGGCGCAGCTCCGGGAACGTTTTTGCACGATCTGTTGGAGAATCTCGATTTTACCCAACCGATAATCAGCGACCAACTGAATGAAAAAGTGCTATTGCAGGGGTTGGAAAGTCACTGGACACCTGTTTTGCAGCAGTGGTTAGAGACTATTTTATCTTCACCGCTAGATGTGCAAGGAATCTGTTTAAACGATATTTCAGCCGCTGCTCGCCAGGCAGAGCTACAGTTTTATTTGCCTATTGGTCCATTGCTACAGGCGGAACGTTTAGACGCATTAGTTAAGCATTATGATCCACTGTCTGCCCGCTGTCCTGAGCTGGTTTTTCGGCAGGTTCAAGGGATGCTAAAAGGGTTTATCGATCTGGTGTTTTGTTGGCAAGGTCGCTATTACTTACTGGACTATAAGTCCAACTGGTTGGGTGAAAGTGCCGAATCTTATACTCCACAGGCAATGGCTGATGCCATGTGCGATCACCGTTACGATCTACAGTATCAACTTTATTCATTAGCACTCCATCGCTACTTACGTCATCGTATTGCTGACTATGATTATCAGCGTCATTTTGGTGGCGTGTTCTATCTTTTTCTACGAGGTATTGAGAAAGATAAGCCAGGGCAAGGCGTATTTCATTGTCGGCCTGAATGGGCGCTGGTGGATGGGTTAGATCGCTTGTTCAGCGGTCAGGAGGAGATAGTCTGATGTTTAGCCTGTTGCAAAAAGCAGTGGATGCTTCCCTTCTGAGGCCTTTGGATATTCAGTTGGCCCGTTTATTAGCCGGAGAGAATCCTTGTCTAGCATTGCTGGTTGCCTGTTTGAGCGCTGAAACTGGCGCAGGTCATGTGTGCCTGTTTCTACGTCATTTTAATCAGGCGATGTTGTTTGATGGTCGACATACTGAGTTGGCGGCAGAAGTTTGGCATAAAGCCGGAGATCCACAGCTTGCTGATTTAATGCTGGCGCTGGAATCGACGCCTGCGGTGACTCAAGGCGATTGGCCTGCACCGTTGGTTTTGCAACATGAGCGGCTCTACCTGCAGCGGATGTGGCGCGATGAAGGGTTAATTGCCAACTTCTTTCTGCATCAAAGTGCTATGCCTGATAGCCTGACACAACAGACAATGGATGTTTTACGACCGGCATTGGATGAGTATTTTCCACCCTCTACGGATGATATTAACTGGCAGAAGGTCGCCGCCGCCGTCGCGGTAACTCGTCAGGCATCGATTATTTCTGGCGGGCCGGGAACCGGAAAAACGACTACCGTCGCGAGATTGCTGGCGGTGCTGTTGCAGTTTGCTGGTGAGAGGCGCTTACGTATTGCGCTGGCAGCACCAACGGGAAAAGCTGCAGCACGATTAACTGAATCATTAGGGCAAGCCATTCAGGGATTATCACTGACAGACAATTGGCTCCAACAGATGCCAACCGAGGCCTCCACGCTTCACCGTTTGCTGGGGGTTCAGTCCAACAGCCGTCGTTTACGTTATCACAAAGATAATCCGCTGCATCTTGATGTTCTGATTGTCGATGAGGCTTCAATGGTCGACTTGCCCATGATGGCTCGTCTGATAGAAGCTTTACCAGAACACGCCCGTCTGATTCTGTTGGGGGATCGGGATCAATTGGCTTCTGTTGAAGCGGGTGCCGTTTTGGGTGATATTTGCCGATTTGCGGAACAAGGCTACAGTCGCCAGCGTGCCGATGAACTATCAGGACTGACCGGTTTTGATATTTCTTCGGCGGATTTATCGCAGGCGGTAGCCGTCAGGGATAATTTATGTCTTTTGAAGAAGAGCTACCGTTTCCACCAAAACTCGGGTATTGGTCAACTGGCGCTGGCGGTTAATCAAGGAGAGGGGCGCTCTGCCATTGGCTGTTTTAGTCAGGACTATGGTGACTTAAGCTGGTTTTCGATTAAAACGCCGGCGGATTATTTACATCTTCTGGCGGTTTGCGTTGATGGTTATCGGGACTATCTCAACCAGATTAAGTCTGGCGAGCCTCGAGATATTTTGGCGCGATTTAATCAGTTTCGTTTGTTGTGTGCATTACGCAGTGGGCCTTTTGGGGTTGAAGGGCTGAATATCCGTATTGAACAAGCGTTACAGAGTAAGCGCCTGATTAATAAGTCGAGTGATAGTGTCGGGGTGTGGTATTCAGGGCGTCCGGTAATGATTAATCGAAATGACAGCTCGCTGGGTTTGTATAACGGTGATATTGGCATTGCGTTAATGACGCCCGAGGGGGAAATGAGGGTGTATTTCCAGCTTCCTGATGGCTCGCTAAAAGCGATACAACCAAGTCGCTTACCGGATTGCGAAACTGCATATGTGATGACAGTGCATAAATCGCAGGGTTCGGAATTTGACCATACGGTGCTGGTATTGCCGGATACCTTTACACCTTTACTAAGTCGGGAACTGGTGTACACCGCCATTACCCGAGCGCGTCAGAAACTAACGCTATTTGCCAATGAGAATATCCTGTTGTCTGCCATTGCTACGCCAACAGAGCGACATAGCGGGCTGGCAGAACGCTTACAGAGGTATGATTTACCCGTTGCTTGACGATAAAATAGTCATAGCCGATGTCGACGGGTCATTTATTCGACATCTGAATGGCCTTACCGGATGGCCTAAAGCCATCCGGTAAACCAAAGAAATACCAACAGAGCTTAAACCGGGGTAACCAAAATTTTAGATCGCCGCTGGTAGTTATATAAAGCCTGCTTCTTCATCGGCAAAACATCAATATCTGCTGGCATGAAACCACGTTCCTGAAACCAGTGAATACTATGGGTTGTGAGCACAAACAGCTTTTCCAGCCCCATCAGGCGTGCTTGCCCACTGATTTTTTCCAGCAGTATTTCGCCGCGTAATGAGCTGCGATAGTTGGGATGAACCGCAACACAGGCCATTTCACCAATTTTCTCTTCTGGAAAAGGGTAGAGTGCCGCACAGGCGATAGTCATATTATCCCGTTCGATGATGGTGAATTTATCGATCTCCATCTCCAATTGCTCTCTTGAACGGCGAACCAGAATGCCCTGTTGTTCCAGAGGGCGGATCAGCTCCAGAATACCGCCAATATCGCGAATGGTGGCCCGGCGTACCTGTTCCGCACTCTCCATGACGATTTGTGTGCCGATACCATCACGGGAGAATAGTTCCTGTAGCAGGGCTCCGCTGTCTTGATAACTGATCAGGTGACAACGGCGAACCCCGCTGCGGCAGGCTTTGATTGCGCCGCGCAGGAAGCGTACGGTACCCGAGCTGTAATTACCCTGAGCTTCATGTTGGTCTAGATAGGTTTGGGCATCGTTAGGGAAAAGTTCTGACAGAATATTCCCCTTTTCGTCTGCCACGCCTTGTGAAGAACAGAAGCCAATCATTTTCTCGGCTTTCAGCTTGATAGCCAGTTGAGTCGCCACCTCTTCTGACGTGAGGTTAAAACTCTCACCGGTAACGGAAACGGCAACCGGTCCCAGCAAAACAATAGCACCGCTGCTTAGTTGGCGCTGAATCGCCTCTTCATCAATCCGGCGGATGCGCCCGCTATGACAGTAATCGATACCATCATCTACCCCTAAAGGTTGGGAGATAACAAAGTTACCGCTGACAACGTTGATGTGGGCCCCCTGCAACGGGGTATTATTCAGACTCATGGAAAGTCGAGCGGTAATATCCAATTGAAGACGACCGGCTGCTTGTTTTACCAGTTCCAGAGATTCTGCATCGGTTACCCTCGTATGTTTATGATAAATCGAAGGCTTATTGTGTACCGCTAGATTGGCATCGATCTGTGGACGAGCACCATAGACCACGACCAGTTGAATACCTAAGCTGTGGAGTAAACCAATATCGCTGATGATATTACCAAAATTATCATGTTCAATGGCCTCACCACCTAGCATGATGACAAAGGTCTTCCCCCGGTGGGCATTAATATAAGGAACCGAATGGCGGAAACCTTCAACCAATTCAGTGCTGCGCTCCTTCATGATTAACCTCATTGCATAATAATTCGATATTTTTGTATTTTTATTCTATTTAAGGTGTTCTGGCAAGCAGAAAATTGAGTCAAAATTGATTTAGTCAGGGATTATTCAATAGACGAAGTGAATAAAATTGATTAGGCTTCGACGATTTTAAGCATTATGTGCTTATTTTCGCGTATTTTCATATTAAAATTATGCTCATGAGCAGATAACAAGTATGTAAAACGTGACAGCACCGCTTCACTTCGGTAGAGTTTTACGCCAGCTTTGCTTTATGTGCATAACAGTCTTTTGTTTTATTTCGGAGAATCATGTCTAGCTCTAAGCCCAATTATTTACGCCGCCGTTTGTTGCAGGGAGCTGCTGCGACGTGGTTATTGAGTGTAAGTGGCATTGGCATTGCTGCCTCTGTGGCCAGTGTTGTTGCTGTGCGCGTATGGCCTTCTTCGACCTATACGCGAGTTACACTGGAGTCGACGATTCCGCTAAAGTATAAACAGTTTGCCTTATCCAATCCCAATCGCTTGGTGATTGATATTGAGAACGTCAATTTAAACAGCGTGCTAAAAGCGGTCTCTGCTCAAGTCCCGAATAACGATCCTTATCTGAAACTGGCGCGAGTGGGGCAACACGATCCCAATACGGTTCGGTTGGTGTTGGAGTTAAAGCAAAATATTAATCCAAATCTGTTTACGCTGAAGCCTGTTGCCGAGTTTAAAAATCGTCTGGTGGTTGATCTCTATCCGGCTAATGGTGGCTCTTCAGAACCGGATGACCCGCTGCTGGCGTTGCTAAAAGAATACAACCAAGGCGATCTGGAAAAAGATCGGCCCTCAGCATCGCCACAGGCAGGGAAAGTCGGGCGCGATCGTCCTTTGGTTATCATGCTCGATCCGGGGCACGGTGGGGAAGATCCTGGTGCTATCGGTAAACGAGGCACTAAAGAGAAGAATATCGTTCTGCAAATTGCACGCCGTCTACGCACCCTAATACAGAAAGAATCGGGAATGAAGGTGTATATGACCCGCAATGAGGATGTGTTTATTCCATTGAAAGTGCGAGTTGCAAAAGCCAGAGCGCAAAAGGCAGATCTGTTTATTTCTATCCATGCCGATGCTTTTACCGATCGTTCAGCCAATGGCTCTTCGGTGTTTGCTTTGTCGACTAAAGGGGCAACCAGCAGCGCGGCTAAGTATCTGGCTCAAACTCAGAATGAATCCGATCAGATCGGCGGGGTGAGTAAGAGTGGTGACCGCTACCTTGACCATACTATTTTTGATCTGGTGCAAACCGCCACTATCAATAGCAGTCTTAAATTTGGTAAAGACGTGCTGACGCGTATGGGGCGGGTAAACGAGTTGCATAAGAACAAAATTGAACAGGCAGGGTTTGCGGTACTTAAAGCGCCGGATATACCATCGATTTTGATTGAAACTGCGTTTATTTCCAATCTGGAGGAAGAGCGCAAGTTGAAAACGGCAAAATTCCAACAGCAGATTGCGGAATCGGTTTTTGCCGGTATTAAGGCGTATTTCGCGACTATTAAATATTAATCAACAATCAGTAGGCGGGCGCCGGTTTTGCTATAGGACTGGTGCGCTTCAGCATTATCGCCAACCTGATAGCTTACCCCCGGCGTGAGCACGAACTTACGTCCATCATCTAGGGTAGTTTCCAATTCACCTTCTAGGCAGAACAGCACGTGTCCTTTACTGCACCAGTGGTCAGCAAGATATTCCGCCGAGTATTCAACCATACGAACACGAATTTTGTTTTGTTCTTCACCAAAAAAGCGAGTTTGCCACCAAGCCGTGCCAGTTTCACCTTGGTGTTCTGTTTTTTCCACGTTGGCCCAGTGGGTCAGACTAAAAGCGAATGGTGACATTTTCATTTATAAGCGGCCCATATAACTAACCAAAATTCAAACAGATTGAATTTAAGAGTAGCACAGGAAGATTAGATATCAGGCAGATAAAAAACAAATGATGGAAGTATATGATGAGAAAGTTAGCGCTTCGGATTGGTTGCGGGGGCCAGATTTGAACTGACGACCTTCGGGTTATGAGCCCGACGAGCTACCGGGCTGCTCCACCCCGCGTCCGAAAAAGACTTGATACTGCAATAGAACACATTTCTGTTTTAATACGTTGGTAAGTATCAGATTGGTTGCGGGGGCCAGATTTGAACTGACGACCTTCGGGTTATGAGCCCGACGAGCTACCGGGCTGCTCCACCCCGCGTCCGATAAGACTTGATACTACAACAGAAGATGTTTCTGCCTTAATACCTTGGCATAGTATTAAGTTGGTTGCGGGGGCCAGATTTGAACTGACGACCTTCGGGTTATGAGCCCGACGAGCTACCAGGCTGCTCCACCCCGCGTCCGTAGGAGGCGCATATTACTCTCTGTGGTTCAGGTTGCAAGCTATTTTTCTTTAATATAACAAAAAAGAAGGTTTGAATTTTACGGTTGATTAACTTTTCATCATTTCATTATCGTCACTTTTTTTATAGGCGCTTTCCTTTATACTGGTGGCTTTCGTATTATTCGATAGCAACAGAGCAGCGGTTAATCAAAGGTAGGCGGCGATATAATGAAAGGACGTTGGATAAAATTTATACTGGGTGGCGTCGTTATTGCGTTACTCGCAGGATGTGAATCACGGCCGACCGATCGTGGACAACAATATAAAGATGGTAAATTGAGTCAGAAATTTGGTTTGGTGAACAACCCAAATGCTAAAAATAAACCGGTTAATGGCAAAGATTTTGCTCAACAGGTTTATGAAATTAGTCAGGTTTCTCCGGCTCTGTATAACAAACACCGTGATACCTATCAGGCAATTTTCCAGTGGATGGTCTCTGGCGCGGAAGGCCCTCAGTTATCCCAATTCAAGCTTGGCGCTTATCAAATGGAAGGGGTAGATAACTACGGAAACGTTCAGTTTACCGGTTACTACACGCCAGTGATTCATGCACGCCATACTCGTCAAGGTGAGTTTAAATATCCACTGTATTCGATGCCAAAGAAAAGTAAAAATATGCGTCGTTTACCCGATCGTGCAGGTATTTATGCCGGTGAATTGGATGGCTTAAATCTGGAGTTAGCTTACAGCAATTCGCTAGTAGATAACTTCATGATGGAGGTGCAGGGTAGCGCGTACGTTGACTTTGGTGATGGTACGCCGATGGTATTCTTCGCCTATGCGGGTAAAAACGGACGTGCATATAACAGCATTGGTAAAGTGCTGATTGATCGTAATGAAGTACCGCGTGAAGAGATGTCTATGCAGGCTATCAAGCGCTGGACCGAGCAGCACAGCGACGAGGAAGTTAGAGAACTGCTGGAGCAGAATCCTTCTTTTGTCTTCTTTAAGCCAAGACATTCTGCACCGGTAAAAGGTGCGAGCGCGGTTCCATTGATTGCCAAGGCGTCGGTGGCTTCGGATAAAACATTGATTCCACCGGGCACAACCATTCTGGCAGAGGTTCCTTTGTTAGATAAGAGTGGCAAATTTACCGGTAAGTACGAAATGCGCCTGATGATTGCACTGGACGTCGGTGGTGCAATTAAAGGCCATCACTTCGATATTTATCAGGGCGTTGGCGATGAAGCAGGGCATGCTGCCGGTTTTTATAACCACTATGGTCGAGTATGGGTGCTAAGCGCGCCTTCTGATTCACCGCTTTCATCTGCATCAAACTAAGCGGTTACAACCGAGAATTCAGCAAGAGGTTCTTTTCCTCTTGCTGTTAAATTCATTAAATTTATTGTCGGGGGAGTAGGGATATACCTTACTCCCTACAACATCTATATTGTTATCAACTCTATTTCTGATTTGCGGATGAAATTACCACGCAATTCAATGCTACACCCAATATGAGGTCACCATGTCTGCTGTCTATTCTGATGCCTATTTGCAACGCTTTAGCGGCATCGCCCGTCTGTATGGGCAACCTGCGCTAGCGCTTTTTTCACAGGCTCATGTTTGTGTGATTGGCATTGGTGGTGTGGGTTCCTGGGCGGCAGAAGCGCTAGCTCGCAGCGGTATTGGTCATATTACGTTGATTGATATGGATGATGTGTGCGTAACCAATACTAACCGCCAAATTCATGCGCTGCGCCAAACGGTAGGACAGCCTAAAGGTGACGTGATGGCCCAGCGAATTGCGGAAATTAACCCGGAATGCGAAGTGACCTGTATTGATGACTTTATTACCGCGGATAACGTGGCTGAATATCTGACAAAACAGTTCGACTATGTCATTGATGCCATCGATAGCGTTCGTCCTAAAGCGGCATTATTGGCTTACTGCCGTCGTAATAAAATTCCGGTTGTGACCACCGGAGGAGCGGGTGGTCAGATTGATCCGACACAGATCCAGGTGGTTGATTTGGCAAAAACGATTCAAGACCCTTTAGCGGCTAAACTCCGTGAACGGTTGAAAAGTGATTTTGGCGTAGTGAAAAACGGCAAAGGAAAACTGGGTATCGACTGTGTATTTTCAACTGAACAATTAGTTTATCCTCAGGCTGACGGTAGCGTTTGTGCAGTAAAAAGTACCGCAGAAGGGCCAAAAAGGATGGATTGTGCTTCGGGGTTTGGTGCCATTACTATGGTTACTGCATCATTTGGTTTTGTTGCCGTGTCTCACGCGCTGAAAAAAATGTTGGCGAAAGCGGCACGAAATCAGTAACAGAATTCATTGCTAGTAGCCTGTAGTGCAGGGAGATACCACATCTACAGGCTAGATATTCAAAGCATTATTTAAATTTTATCGACATCAACGATGACTTGCCTGCTTCCAGATAGTTGGCTTCCTCATCTTTCGTTGTATTAAACGTCACGAAAAGTACGGTGCCATTATAGGGCGTGATTAGCATCAGGTTGTGGATATCCGTGTCTGTAGCATGAGAGATAAAATCAAGAATGTAGGCTTTCTTATTGTCTACCATGACTTCTTTTACCTGAGGCTGGTAGTTCTTCATACTTTCCAGCATAAAGTCTTTTAGTTCGTCTAACTTATTGTCAGTTAATGGCATCTTGGTATGGTTGATAGCGACATTGACCGTACCTGATTGATTGGTGTAGACAATTTTAGGTCGATTTTCTGAAGGGTATTTCCGTTTGAGCATATCGTCTGCCATTAGAGTGAACCCTTTTGGAACATCAATGGTGATCTGCCCTTTTATTGGCTCAACGGCGGTCATTTCAATACTGGCATGAGCAGTGAAACTTAATGAGATTGATAAGAGTAGTGCTTTGATAATTTTCATTTTCATCCTTGATATATAACGTTGGTGTGATTGAGTAAAACATTATGTAATTAAATATAGAGAAGCGCTATTTTCTCTATGGCATTAACTAGCGAGTCCAGCCCCTGAGAGCGGGAAGCGCTGAGTTGTTGGTGGATTCCCAACCGATCGAACAACTGCATCAGGTCAAGTTTCACGATTTGTTGTGGCGTTTGGCCTTCAATTTGAGCTAACAGGATAGCCAGAATTCCTTTCACAATTCGGCCTTCGCTGTCGCCGTAGAAGTGTAGCGTGCCGTCTTCATTGCGCTGATGCCCAAGCCAGACCCGGTTTTCACAACCTTTCAGTTCCAACTGTTGCTGTTTTAACGCTTCCGGTAAGGGCGGTAACTGTTTTGACAGTTGAATAAGCTGGCGATAGCGGTCTTCCCACTGTTTTTTATCACTAAACAGGCTGAGTAATTGCGCTGTACCAATATCGGTACCAAAAGGGTGTGGGGCCAACATGATTATTCCAGTAGTGAAAGTGCATGGGTTAACGCATCGTACAACCTATCCACATCAGTGAGTTGATTGTAAGGGGCAAAGGAGGCTCTCAGGGTGCCGCTTACTCCCATTGCATCTAGCAACGGTTGGGCACAATGCTGTCCTGAGCGGATAGCCACACCTTGCTCAGAAAGCAGAGTAGCAACATCACTGTGGTGAAAACCTTCAATATTAAATGCCAGCAGACTGCTGCCGGGTGCCCGATAGCTGATAAATCCGGGAATTGATGATAGTTGGTCGTAGGCTGCCTGTGCCAGCGCGCAGGCATAACGCTCTGCCTCTGCGATATCCTGAGTCTTCAGCCATGACAGTGCGGCACCAACGCCGATGACACCGGCGATGTTAGGGGTACCCGCTTCAAAACATTCAGGAACCGGTTGGGCTTCAAACCCGTGGAAGGAGGCTTGAGTCAGCATTTTTCCGCCGCCCTGCCAAGGAGACATTTCAGCTAATAACTCTGCTTTGCCATACAGTGCGCCAATTCCGGTTGGGCCATAGAGCTTATGGGCAGAGAAAGCGTAGAAATCGATATCTAATTGTTGGACATCCGGTGGTGAGTGCACCACACCTTGTGCACCATCAACCATAACAACGGTGCCATTTTTATGGGCCAGCGTGATGGCCAGATGCAGGTCCGGACAACCGCCTGTGACGTTCGACATATGGCCGATAGCCAAAATTTTAGTTTTGCTACTTAATAACGCCGGTAGTTGGCTCAAGTCAGGCATAAACCACTTATTGAGTGGCAATTTAACCACGTTAGCGCCGGTCTGTTTGGCAACCATTAGCCAGGGAATAAGATTCGAGTGATGTTCTGATTCGGTGACAATGATTTCATCACCCGGTTGCAGACGCGGGCGAGCATAACTTTGAGCAACCAAATTAATCGCTTCCGTGGTGCCTTTAGTCCAAACAATTTGCCGTTCGCTGGCGGCATTGAGTCGTTGAGCCACTTGCAAACGAGCGTTATCAAACAGCTCGGTAGCGTGTTGCGCCGCCGTATGGGCGCTACGATGTACTGTGGCACCATTATGGGCATAGTACTCTTTGGTGGCGTTAATCACTGACAGGGGCTTAAGTGTCGTTGCTGCGCTGTCCAGATAACAGCCTGCTTCACTTAGTGCAGGGAACTGTTGGCGAAATAAATCAGGATTAAACGATTTCATAAGAGGCCATTTGCTGTGGGTATGGATAGTTCTGCAATAACCCTGATTGTACTAGCAGTGAGTTGAAAGCACATCATTAATTGCCGCTAATTTTATTTGCAGTCAGACGCTTTTCAGAAGATAGTTAAAGAGATTTAAGATGATGGTATGACTTTTACCAAGAGGAATATACCCATCATACTTCAAGTTGTAGGTGCGTTGGTTACGTTCCTGCACCCCGAATTATTTAGGGTATAACCTGTTTAACCGTAAGGAATAGTTTATGAAACGTTTTATTCTTGCCTCTGCAGCACTGGCTCTCACGTTAGGTTTAGCTGGTTGTTCCAGCCATTATGAGATGACCATGCAAGATGGCACCAAAATTATCACGGTGGGAGAGCCTCAGGTTGACGAGAGCACCGGTATGGTGACTTATGAAACCCGCTTTGATGGTGAAAAGCAGATAAAACAGAGCGAGATGAAAGAGTATGTTAGGCAGCCATACTAATTTACACCGCTGCCTGATGAAAAACAGAATAAAAAAAGCACCGCCTTGGCGGTGCTACTGTAATCACTATGGACAGACAGGGTAAATGTTCAGAAAATAAAATCATCATTAAGCCAAATAAATCAGTGAATTAATGATTGTACCTGACAAATATCAGGAAAATTAGCAAACACAACATCACAACCACAAAGCCAAAATGCGCCCTTCATTCAAAAAACACACTTTTCGTTCCGGCTTAGGAAGTGCCATCACTATAGGTATTTGCTGGTATATGTACAACGGACAATTTATAATGTAACGCATTAGAAAAACTAATGCGTGAATAGCAAAAATAGCTAACCTGTTCATGAATTATCATCAGGACTGGGAAGTATTATCAATATTATGAAGCGATTACCTCCATTAAACTCATTGAGGGTGTTTGACTCTGCTGCTCGCCACCTTAGCTTTACTAAAGCTTCTGAAGAGCTTTTTGTGACGCAGGCCGCAATTAGTCACCAAATTAAGTCGTTGGAAGATTTTCTCGGGCTTAAGCTGTTTCGTCGTCGTAATCGTTCTCTTCTGCTGACCGAAGAGGGGCAAAGTTATTATTTAGATATAAAAGAAATATTCGCCTCTCTCAATGAAGCTACGCGTAAGCTGCAGGCCCGCAGTGCTAAAGGTGCATTAACGGTTAGCGTTCCAACCAGTTTCGCTATTCAGTGGCTGGTGCCGCGTCTGTCTGGATTTCATCTGCTTCATCCGGAAATTGATGTCAGGATCCAAGCCATTGATCGTGATGAATGGAAAATTTCGGACGATGTTGACGTGGCGATTTTTTATGGTCGCGGTAACTGGTCGGGGCTAAGAGTTGAACCGCTGTATGCTGAATATTTGATTCCAGTATGTTCACCGACAGTGATGATGGGTGCTCATCCACTGACGTCGCCAGAAGCGTTGGAACATCATACCCTGTTGCATGATGCTTCCCGGCGAGACTGGCAGGCCTATATTCGGCAGTTGGGTTTACAGCATATTAATGTGCAACAGGGACCGATTTTTAGCCATACAGCAATGGTGGTTCAGGCCGCAGTACATGGCCAGGGCGTGGCGTTGGTGAATAACGTTCTGGCATTAGCGGAAATTGAATCAGGCCGTTTGGTTTGTCCGTTTAACCATGCATTAGCCAGTAAAAATGCATTCTATCTGGTGTGCCATGAGAGTCAGGCGGAATTGGGGAAAATTGCTTCGTTTCGCGAGTGGATTTTGGCGCTTGCCAGCAGTGAACAGCAGAGTGTTTATCTGCGCTATGAAGAATAGATCTCATCAAAAATTAAAACAGTGATTATATAAACTCAGATTTACCGGTAGAATTCCAGCAGGTTTGGCTATGACGCTTACATTTGAAGGTATAAATGACAATGAATAGTCGTTGGATTTTGGTACTTGCCGCCATAAGCGGCTTTATTTTTGTATCTCTTGGTGCGTTTGGTTCTCACGGTTTGAGTAAAATTTTAGACGTTAAGCAGATAGCATGGCTGCGGACTGGTCTTGATTATCAGGGTATACATACCCTAGCTATACTGGCTTTGGGCGTTGCTGTTCAGCTACGAGATAATGTTTGGTTTCGGCGCAGCGCGGCTTTTCTTGCTATAGGTATTGTACTGTTTAGCGGTAGCCTGTATTGGCTCGCGTTGACTTCTATTGGTATGTGGCCTTATATCACGCCACTTGGCGGTTTTTGTTTTTTAATTGGTTGGGCTCTGCTGCTGGTTGGCGCATTACGCCTGAGTAAAAGGTTGAATAGTGAATAAAGTTGCGTTGTATTGTCGCCCAGGATTCGAGAAAGAATGTGCGGCAGAGATTGCAGAAAAAGCGGCCAAGCTGGAAGTTTATGGCTTTCCTCGGGTCAAAGATAACAGTGGCTATGTGTTGTTTGAATGTTATCAACATGAAGATGCTGACCGTCTGGTAAAAGAGCTTTCTTTCAGTTCGCTAATTTTTGCTCGTCAGATGCTGGTTGTTGGTGACTTGTTAAAAGATTTGCCGGTAGACGATCGTGTTTCTCCTATTGTCGGAATGATACAGGGAGTCGTGGAAAACGCCGGTGAAGTGCGGGTGGAAGTACCTGATACTAATGATGGCAAAGAACTGTTGAAGTTTTGTCGTAAGCTTACTGTGCCACTACGACAAGTGATGCGTGAGCGCGGCATTATGCTGGCGAAAGAAAATTTACGTCGCCCGGTGATTCATGTGTTCTTTATTGCCAGCGGCTGTTGTTATGTCGGCTACTCATACAGCAATAATAATTCACCGTTTTTTATGGGTATTCCTCGACTGAAGTTTCCGGCAGAGGCACCCAGCCGTTCGACCCTTAAGCTGGAGGAGGCATTTCATGTGTTTATTCCAGCAGACGAGTGGGAGGAACGTTTAGCCAGCGGTATGAGAGCGGTTGACCTTGGTGCTTGTCCCGGCGGTTGGACTTATCAATTGGTTCAGCGCAGTATGATGATAGATGCCGTAGATAACGGCCCTATGGCTCAGAGCATTATGGATACCGGTCAGGTAACCCATCATCGTGAAGATGGATTTCGCTATGAACCAACCAATTCCACAAACTATTGGGTAGTGTGTGACATGGTGGAAAAACCTTGGCGAGTTGCCAACTTGATGGCTGACTGGCTAATCAAAGGTTGGTGCCGGGAAGCTATCTTCAACTTGAAGTTGCCGATGAAAAAGCGCTACGAAGAAGTGTGTCAGAATCTGAAAGCTATTGACGATAAGTTAAAAGAGAATGGCATTAATGCACAGATTAATGCGAAACAGCTCTATCACGATCGTGAAGAGATTACGGTGCATATCCGCCGTATTTGGGCATCGATACCCGGTCGTCGTGATGAGAGAAATTAATCGCTGAAAAGGCCGTTAACTCAATTTAGCCCTGTGGTGAAGATGCTGCGGGGCTTTTTGTTTTATTGAGGTCATCTTCATTCATCTTATTTTCACTTAGCCGAAGTTGCTGAAGATTTCCTGCTAAATGAATATCCTGCTTTAATGTCGCGATTTCCCTGCACAGATAAGCCAGCGCTTTATGCTCGATTAACTTGTTTCGCCATTTTTCCGGCACGTTATCTATTTGTTGGTAGATTCCATCCAGCGTTTCATATTGGCTAAGTAATGTTGCCGCCGCTTTGGGGCCAATACCGGAGATGCCTGGGATCTTGCTGCTGCTAATACCGGCTAACCCCCAGAAATCAGTCAATTGGGTTGGTTTGACGCCAAACTCCTGTTCAATAAAGGGAACATCCAGCCAGCGTTTTTGAAAATAATCGCGAATGCGTAAGGTTGGCGCTAACAGTTGGCAGTAACCCTTATCCGTTGACACTATCGTTACCTGATAACCTCTCTGGCTGATATGGTGCGCGAGGGTTGCTGCTAAATCGTCAGCTTCATCACCGCTGGATTGCCAGCAGGGTATGCCAACCTGTTCGAAAGCCGTCTTTAGTTGTGGTAATTCATATACCAGCGACTCAGGCATTGGGGAGCGGCCCGCTTTATAGTCAGGATAGAGTAAGTGTCGCCAACCGGTATTACGCTGCTCGTCATCAAAAACAGCCACCGCATGGGTAGGTTGGCTGTGCTGAATAAGCTGTTCTAGAGCTCGTACACATGTTGGAGCGCAAGGGGAACCTTGTACCGCATGAATACGGCGAATCAGATTGAGGGCATCAACAATCAGCAGGTGTATAGGCATAAGTTTCGCTTATCCGTAAGCTGCCGGGGTGACCTCCGGCAGAGTTAATCAGTTATTGCGTGAGGTTAGTTAAGTACAAATTTCATAACAAGGGGTATAAACCGAACCCGGTAACTTCATGCGGTGCTGTGCAACAAAACCTTGCAGTAGCTTGTCCATGTCTTTCATCATTTGCGAATCGCCATGAATTTTATAGCGACCGTATTGCTCAATAGCTTGAATACCTACGTCTTTCACGTTTCCCGCCACAATGCCAGAGAAGGCCCTGCGTAGTGCCGCAGCTAATTGTTCCGGCGGTTGATTAGGGTGGAGGTTCAGGTTTGCCATATTTTCATGGCTTGGCTCGAAAGGATGTTGTAAATCTGGTGCAATCTTGATTGACCAGTTGAAGCTATAGGCATCTCCAGTGGCACGGCGATTTTCTTTTACTGCAGACATGCCATTCTTCATGACTCGGGCAACTTCTTCCGGATCGTTAATGATGATTTTATAGTGTTTACGCGCCTGCTCTCCCAACGTACTCAGAATGAACTGGTCCAGTACTTCGAAGTAATCGGCACTCTCTTTCGGGCCGGTGAGCACCAAAGGCAGTTTTTGATCCTTATTTTCTGGGTTCATCAGAATACCCAGCAGATAAAGTAGTTCTTCTGCGGTACCAACGCCACCAGGGAAAATCACGATACCGTGCGCAATGCGGACAAAGGCCTCCAGCCGTTTTTCAATGTCCGGCATGATGATCAACTCATTGACCAGTGGGTTTGGTGGTTCTGCTGCAATAATGGAGGGTTCGGTTAAACCAATAAACCGGCTATCTTTATAAGCCTGTTGTGCATGACCAACGGCGGCACCTTTCATTGGTGCTTCCATGGCGCCGGGGCCGCATCCCGTACAGATATTGAGTTTGCGTAATCCTAACTGATTGCCGACTTTGCGGGCATACAGATATTCGGTTTCATTGATCGAGTGTCCGCCCCAGCAGACTACCATATTTGGCTCTTCTCCAACGTGCAGGCCGCGGGCGTTGCGTAAGATGAAAAACACCAGATTGGTTAAATGCACTGAATTATCAGGATCCATTCTCTGGTGTTTCAATGCTTGAGCCAGTTGACCATGAACAAACAGAATATCGCGTAAAACCGCAAACAGGTTAGATTGAATCGAATGGATAAGACGACCATCAACGAAAGCCTCTTCCGGTGGATTTATCAATTCTAACTTAACGCCCCGTTCCCTACGCAGCACGTTAATATCAAACGATTTATAACGCTCCAGTAGCTCTTTGCTGTTGTCTGTTTTGCTGCCGGCGTTCAGTACCGCCAGTGAACAATTACGGAATAAGTGATAGAGATTACTGCTGGCAGTTCTTTTTAATGTATCCACCTCAAGCTGTGACAGCAGGTCCATAGAACCTAATGGTGGGCTAATATGTGTAATCAAACCAACTCCCTAACGTTGAGGTTATTGAAAAGCTTGCTAAAGGGTAACGGTAAACTTTTCTGTTTGTTCAGATAATGGTACTTGCCGTGTTGACCAACGTCTCTCTACTTTACTGATGTTCTGGAAACCATTCACGGTAATCTTGTATTTTTTACTGTCATTTACATGAATATTGCGAAGCATCACTTAATGTTATGATTTATCGTACTATCTTCGTTATTTTTAATTGCTTTATATCCGTAACACAGACTATTGTCTGGCCAGCCGTTTGGTTTCGGGAACAAACTGAGTATTTGTCCGATAAGGATTAATGTCCAGTCCACCTCGTCGGGTATAACGAGCATATACGCTGAGGCTTTCCGGATGACAATAACGTTGAATATCATTAAAGATGCGCTCTACACACTGTTCATGAAATTCGTTGTGGTGGCGGAAAGAGACAATATAGCGCAATAGGGCTTCGCGATTAATTTGGGGGCCTCGGTAGCGAATCTCTACCGAGCCCCAATCGGGCTGGTGGGTAATCAGGCAGTTAGATTTTAGCAGATGGCTGACCAACGTTTCTTCAACCACGGGGGTATACTTCTCTGTAGCCTGTTCCAGCAATGTGTCATCAAAGTCGTAATGGGTAATCGCGATCGGCTGATCGTCAATACATTCGCCGTCAAAGATGCCAATGGTCTCTCCGGTCAATTGCTCTAGGCGAAATAATTTGACGATAACAGCGCCTTGGGCACACAGCGATAAATCACGCGTGAGCACCTGTTGAACATCTTCCCAACTGTTAAATGGGGTCTGATTAAAACTGTTGAGATAGAGCTTAAAACTTTTGGATTCAACCAGATTTACACTGTTTGCATCAATATGAACTTCACCGACAGCGACCTGTGGCAACCCCCGGCTGTTAAGCCAGGACAACTCGTACAGTGTCCAGATATCGGCACCGTGAAAAGGTAGGGCGGTTGCACTTAATCCTAATGGGTCACGATTCAAACTGCGCGGAACCGGCTGTAACAATGAGGCATCATAATGGTCAATATAGGCGGTTTCTTTACCCAGCTTAAGCGTTGACAGCACCTGATTGTCTTGATAATGGGAAGTCATGCTATTACTCCACTGTTACCCCATGAGGGAATAACGCTATAATCATTGAAAATTTGCCATATAGTGTAACGCAATCTTTGAGATAAATATGACATATCCCGTAATCTCCGCTTTGACCCAGTTCACCACCTCTTTTATTGATTTGTGGCAGCAAAAGGCCGGACATGAACCTGCCAGTGAAATGCTGTATGGCGTAGCCTCTCCTTGCATTGTTCGAACTCAGGATGAGTCAGTGCTTTGGCTACCTCAGCCTTTTGGTTCAGAGCCTTCTTTGGCTAACGTTGAGCGTGCGCTGAATATATCACTAATAGAAGAGGGCGCTCAGTTTTATACCTCACAATATGCCGGTGATATGGCGGCTTGTTTTGACGGGTTGGAGTTGTCGCTGATTCAGGTTTGGAGCGATGAAGATTTCATTCGGCTACAGGAGAACTTGATCGGTCATTTAGTGACTCAGCGTAGGTTAAAGCTGGTCCCTACGCTATTTATTGCGACGACTGATTCAGAAATGGAAATGGTTTCTTTATGTAATCTGTCTGGTGAAGTGTTTCTTGAACATTTTGGCACCGCCAAGCGGGAAACGCTGGCGGAGTCATTAACGGTATTTTTGCAAAAACTTGAGCCTTTGGTGAGTTTTCATAAGTAAATGGGATGCATGTCTTACAATCGAAGCGCGCATCCTTGTGAGATATATCCTACAAGCCTTGTGAGACATATCGTCAATTTTTAAAAATTATCATTTTTAATATTATTAAATATCATTAAGTTAAACTATGATTGGGTTGCTTGCAAGGTGTCTTACAGAATGTAAGTCTCACAGGGTATATTGTGAGACGGAGGAAATTAAGCGATTCTATGTCCATCGGAAGGAAGCTTAGGAATAAGGACTGTATCAGGATGATGCAGCTTTAGGATAAAGCGAGTGGATTTGCTCAGGAAGAGCTTAGGATATCATCAGGAAGATGAAGGATAGTTCAGGATCGAACTAACGGACAATTTCAGGATGAAAATTAATTCTACCAGGAATGTAGAAAGTCAGGAAGACAATCAAGGATTGGCGCTATCAGGACGGTAGCACAGGAAAGTTTAAGGATAAAACTAGCGGACACCTCCAGGATGGAGAATGAGTACCTACCGGAGTGTAGGGGGTCAGGACGACTAGCAAGGAAGAGCATCAGGATGATGCAGGATGACGAGACAAGGACGAAAGTAGGACGTTGCAAAGGATAGCAAGGTTAGGATAACCGATAGGACAATTATTCAAGGATTGAGCAGGGAAGCAATGCGCATAGCCGGATAAGCTATATAAAGCACTAAGGCCCACTGTAGATTACAGTGGGCCTTTCTTCTTTTTGTCATTCAATATTTGGTTTTTTACCCACCATTCTCAAAGTGATATGATGAACATCTTTTTTAGGCTTTTAGACGGGCCTATCGTGTCAATTTCAAGAGAAAATAATGAGTTTAGATAATCAGGTTCGGCAATTGCTGGGAGAAATCGAGCAGTTGATGCAGGAACAGGCATTATGGCGTTCCTGTGCGCCTGAGCTTAGCGCATTTGAGAGTAGTGAACCTTTTTGTATTGATAGCATGTCGCCTGAAGAGTGGCTGCAGTGGGTCTTTATTCCCCGTATGAGAGCGCTGGTCGAAGGGGGGCACCCATTACCCACTCGTATCGCAATGGCCCCTTATTTTGAAGAGGCGTTCAGCCAACGTGCTGAAAATCATCAATCTCTTATTGATGCCCTTCATCGTATCGATCAACTGCTAAATAAAGAAACCTCCTAATGCTGGATATTTTGTATCAAGATGAACATTTGATCGCGGTAAATAAACCTTCTGGATGGTTAGTTCATCGTAGTTGGTTGGATAGACATGAAAAAGTAGTGGTGATGCAAACGGTGCGTGACCAGATTGGTCAGCATGTTTTTACCGTACATCGCCTTGACCGCCCAACGTCGGGAGTGTTGTTGATGGCGCTCTCCAGTGAGGTGGCTCGTCAAATGTCCCAACAGTTTGAACATCATCAGATTAATAAGGTCTATCACGCGGTGGTTCGGGGACACGTTCATGAAGCGGATACTATTGATTATCCTTTAGTGGAACAGCTGGATAAGATCGCCGATAAGTTTGCCAAACAGGATAAAGACGCTCAGCCTGCCATCAGCCATTATCGGGGGCTCTCACAGGTTGAGGTGCCTATTGCCGTTGGGCCTTATGATACCGCGCGTTATAGTCTGGTAGAGTTGACGCCTCAAACGGGTCGTAAGCATCAGCTTCGTCGCCATATGAAACATATTTTCCATCCGATTATTGGCGATAGCGCCTATGGTGATTTACGCCATAATCGTGCGGTAGTCGAACATTTTGGCTGTCAGGGGCTGATGTTACATGCCAGTCATTTAGCGCTTCAACATCCGGTTACTCATCAGCCATTACTTATTTCTGCCCCTTGGGATTCTCGCTGGCAAAACTTAATGACAGAATTTGGATGGAGCTCGCAATGCCCTGAATATAATGGGGTTGAAATTAATTTGGCAATAACTCAGGATAGCTTGGTCAGATAACCCGTTAAAACAGAGAGAAGAAGCGATGGCAAAAATAGGAATTTTTGTTGGTACCGTATACGGTAATGCTCAAATGGTTGCTGAAGAAGCTCAAACCCTGTTACAAGAACAAGGGCACGATGTAGCCGTGTTTGATGAAGGGACGCTGGATGAGTGGCAAAACTATGAGCAAGGGCATGTGCTGGTAGTGACATCAACCACCGGGCAGGGCGATTTGCCAGACTCCATCGAGCCGCTATTTTATGATATTAAAGATTCTTTAGGTCATCAGCCAGGGCTGCGCTATGGCGTAATTGCACTGGGAGACAGCAGCTATGAAAATTTCTGTGGAGCGGGTAAAAAGTTTGATGCACTGCTGCAGGAGCAAGGGGCGACTCGGCTTGGTGATATATTGATTATTGATGCAACCGAAGTTTCTGAACCAGAGGTGTTTGCTGCCGACTGGATTAAACACTGGGGCAGTTTGGCTGGGTAGTTGTTTTTTGCTACAGCCATAGCGTTGCCATAGTAAGAATCCACCTTAGGTAACCGGTGGATTTTTACTTTCTGTTATACCGCGTCAGGATTGAGGATTATCTTGTCAGACGGCGTTTACTTACCGTTCTCTTTTTCCGTTAGTTTTTCCAGATCGGCCTCGATTTCAGCAATCTTATGGGTAACAACCTGTTCGAGATGGCGCAGGTCGGAAAGAATCTTTTTCTTTAAGTCGACCTCAATGCGTTCTCCATGACAAATCTTATCTAGTTCTTCAATAACATGACGAAGATTAGGGCTGATTTCATGGACTTCTTTATAGGATTTTTCTGCACCCGGGTTAGCTAAAACGGTTTTGCGCTGGCGTGGATATTTGAATTTGACGCTCTTGGCAAAAAATTCACCTTTTTCCTTACGAAAATAGATTTTTAAAATATCGTTACTGGCTTCCTGACGCAGACTATAGCGATCGATCTGTTTAGGATTGGTAATGCCGAGACTGGTGAGATTATCGTACATAAGAAAACCTTCCTGATTTATTTTTATGACGGTGTAATAATTATTATAGCAGGGGATATCAATCACTACCCTAATGTTTAAAAAGGAATAAACAGACGGATGAAGTGACGTAAACTCGCGATGTGATAAAAACGGGTATTTGAATATTAATCGTGAAGGGACATTAAACTGGGGGAGGGCTGGTGTGAACTTATGAATATTTCACAGATGACATGGCTGATTAAACGTCTGAAAAAGCGCGGCGTTACTTTTGTTGAAGGTTTAAGCGATGAAGAGCTTGCTGATATTCAGCTCGAGTTTCAGGTCACTTTTCCTCCAGACTTGAAACAGTTTCTTCAGACGGCATTGCCTGTTTCTGACCTGTTCGTAAATTGGCGCGCAGGCCTGCATTCAGCCCAAGAAAAACAACAGATAGAACAACGTATCAATTGGCCGTTGGAAGGGATGTTGTTTGATGTAGAAAACAATAGCTATTGGGAACACTCATGGGGTGAGAGACCCGAGAGTGTTGAGGCGATACAGGTTATCGTCAGCCAACATTTCCACTCTTATCCAAAACTTATTCCAATCTATTCTCATCGCTATATTCCGGCCACGCCCGATGAAACTGGGAATCCAATATTTTCTGTTTATCAGACGGATATCATCTATTACGGTTATGACTTGGCGAGCTATTTTGCACATGAATTTAGCTTTTCATTGCCAGAGCATTTCGAAACGTCAGCAGAGCCAAAATATATCGAGTTTTGGGGTGATTTTTAGGTTGGATTATTCAGCATGAAAACGCGGACATCGTCCGCGTTTTAAATTTGATTCAGGTCAGCGAGAATGATTAATCAATGGTTCGCAGTAACTCATTAATTCCCACTTTACCACGGGTCTTAGCATCGACTTTTTTCACGATAACCGCACAGTACAGGCTGTATTTGCCATCTTTAGACGGCAGGTTGCCTGAAACCACGACAGAGCCAGCCGGAACTCGTCCGTAATGGACTTCGCCGGTTTCGCGATCGTAAATGCGTGTGCTTTGGCCGATGTAAACCCCCATAGAGATCACCGAACCTTCTTCAACGATTACGCCTTCTACGACTTCAGAACGGGCACCGATAAAGCAATTATCTTCGATAATGGTTGGGTTCGCTTGCAGTGGCTCAAGCACACCACCGATACCCACGCCGCCGGATAGGTGAACATTTTTACCGATTTGAGCACAGGAACCGACGGTTGCCCAAGTATCAACCATGGAGCCTTCATCAACATAAGCACCAATGTTGACATAGGATGGCATCAACACGGTGTTACGGGCGATAAAAGCCCCTTGGCGAACGCTGGCTGGTGGAACCACTCGGAAACCTTCCCGCTGAAAACGTGCTGCATCATAGTCGGCGAATTTCATTGGAACTTTATCAAAATAGCGGGTTTCTGCGCCATCCATGACGACATTTTCGTTAATACGGAACGAAAGCAGAACCGCTTTTTTCAGCCACTGATGTGTGACCCACTCACCGTTGATTTTTTCGGCAACGCGTAATTCACCGCTGTCTAATTTAGCAATAGTTTGCTTAACAGCTTCACGAAGAACGGTATCTGCATTCGCCGGAGTAATTTCAGCACGGCGCTCAAAGGCGGTTTCTATAACGGTTTTTAACTGCTGCATCTCTTTTCCTGATGTCGTGTATTTGAGGGAATATTATTGGAGGCCATATTTATCCGTTGGATTCAGGGTTTCTGTCAACCTTTGTTTCAAAAGTTCGCAAATTTCAGAAGATAACGCTGTTCGTTCACTGTTTGTGAGAATGAACAAGTCTTCAACCCGTTCGCCAATAGTGGAGATGCGCGCGCTGTGCAGCGATAGACCTAAATCAGCAAAAACCTCCCCCACTCTGGCTAACAGCCCCGGCTGGTCTAGGGCGACCAGCTCCATATAGGTACGGCGTTCGCTATGGCCTCGTAAGAAAGTCACGTGAGTAGCTACATTAAAGTGGCGAAGTTTAGAAGATAGCATACGTGGACGCGGGCGTTCATACACAGGCTGTGTCAGTGCGTGTTCCAATCCTTCACGAATAGCCTGATGGCGATCGGGTGTTAGAGGCTTGCCGTTAGGTTCCAGAACGATAAAGCTGTCCATTGCCATTTCATCGCGGTTAGTAAAAATTTGGGCATCGTGAACACTCAGGTTTTTTCTGTCCAACTCACCGACGGTTACTGCAAACAAATAGGGGCGGTCGTGGCTATAAATAAAGATTTCGGTTCCCCCCCGGTTAGGACTCGGGCTGATAAGCACCAACGGTTTATCAGATTTATGATTGACCAGATGGCGAGCATGCCAAGCTAACTGACTCGGTGTATGGCGTAGAAAATAGTCGGCCCGGCATCGGCTCCAGAGATTATGCAGTGCCGCTTCATCTATATTATCCCGTCGCAATAGCGCCAGCGCCTGAGCTCGATGGTGTCGAACGCGTTCTCTTAAGTCTGGTCGATATTGCATGCCGCGGCGTAGTTGCTTCTCTGTGGCGAAATAGAGCTCACGTAACAGGCTCTGCTTCCAGCTGTTCCACAAGGGTTCGTTAGTGGCACAGATATCAGCTACGGTCAGGCAGATCAGATAGTGTAATCGCGTTTCCGTCTGTATTTCGGCAGCAAATTGCTGAATGACTTCCGGGTCTTGTATGTCGCGGCGCTGAGCGGTAACTGACATTAGCAGATGCTGTTTAACCAACCAACTGACTAAATCAATTTCGTTAGAGTTGAGATCGTGTAATGCAGCAAAATCTTTAGCGTCTTCCGCACCGAGAGTGGAATGGTCACCGCCACGGCCTTTAGCAATGTCGTGAAACAGTGCCGCCATCAGTAATAACGATTGTTTTGGTAAACGGGGAAAAAGCTCAACGCAGAGAGGGTGAGCCTGACGCGTCTCTTCATCGGCGAAACTTTCCAGCTTTAACAACACCCGAATAGTATGTTCATCAACGGTATAGACATGGAACAGGTCAAACTGCATCTGACCAACAATTTTCCCCCACTGTGGCATATAGGCCGCCAGTACGCTGTGATGATGCATTGGCACAATCGCTCGTTTTACGGCACCGGGGTGGCGTAAAATAGCCATAAATAACTGACGAGCGGCGGGTAACTCGCACAGCGGCTGCTTCAGATGGCGACGAGCATAGCGAAGATGGCGCAGGGTGGTTGAGTAAATGCCTTTAATATCAGGATTGCTCACCAGTCGGTAGAATAGCCCCAGAATAGTTTCCGGTTGCTCAATAAACAAATTAGGATCCCGTAAATCAATCAACTGACCGCGTAGCTGAAAACGTTCATCCAGAATTTGCGGTTTGTCGGTATGGTCAACGGCTAAGATCGCCTCATTAAACAGCTGTAAAAGCATATGATTAAGCTCTGCAATCCGTCGGGTAACGCGATAATAATCTTTCATCATACGTTCTATCGGCTGGTTACGTTCTCCCTGATACCCTAGCAGGGTAGCAACACTGAGTTGTCGATCGAATAACAGACGGTTGTCATAGCGCGGCAGGATCAAATGTAGGGCAAAACGAATGCGCCATAAGAAAGCTTGGCACTCTTCCAGTTCGGTACACTCTGCTGGGGTTAAAAAGCCAAAACTCACCATTTCATCCAGAGAAGTCGCACCAAAATGGCGGCGAGCTACCCACAGCAAAGTGTGAATATCCCGTAAACCTCCGGGGCTGGCTTTAATATCGGGTTCGAGATTATAGCTGGTACCGTGATAGCGCAGATGGCGTTCTTCCTGCTCCTGACACTTAGCGTGAAAGAAGGTATCCGATGGCCAGATCTCCTGTCCGAAAATATGCTTTTGTAATGAGAGAAACAGCGCCACATCACCACAAATTAATCGTGACTCAATCAGATTGGTGGCTACGGTCAGATCGGCAATGCTCTCTTCCAGACACTGTTCCAGCGTACGTACGCTATGGCCCACCTCCAGCTTTAAATCCCACAGCAACGTAATGATTTCACCAACTCGCTGGGATTGCTCTTCGTCTAATGGTTGGTCACTGAGAATTAAAATATCAATATCAGAAAGAGGATGTAGTTCGCTACGGCCATATCCCCCGACAGCAATTAACGCTAACCCACTGCGGTTCGCCAACCCTTTGGCCGTTGGTTTAATGAAACCATGAAACAACCAGAGCCGTTGCAGTAAGTGGTCTATATAGTCAGAACGAACTTTAAGCAATTCATCAACCGCGACGTTTGCTTCAAAAGCGTGCTTCAACCAAGCTTGAAAACGTTCTAACTCTTGCTTCAGATTGGGTAACGTCAATTCACTGTTACTTAAACAGGAAGGATCGCAGGGTTTTTTCAGCAAAACGTGCTCAAACATAGTGACAATAACCTTCTGATAGCGGAGTTAATCACAAAATAATCAATCGTTGCCACGGCGGACAACTCACTACTACTTAAGCTACCTGTAAACCCTAAAATTCGCCAGATGAAAGCGTAGAAAACACAATTATTGAGATAGGAGAATGAAAATAACTAACATTTGGTTAATTATTTTATTCTTTGACGGAATCAAGCTGAGGGAGAGACCACCCTAAGCGGGCTAGGCCCGAAGCACTCTGAGACGGGGTAATGAAGGTCTTCCGACCGAGTATTAAATTGATATGGGTGGAGATTTTTTACGGCTGAAATACCCTCAGAGTTAATTTAAAAAACGTCATCAATAGGCCATAACAAAAATGGCCAACTCGCGTCAGCCATTCAAAAAACAACAACTAAAAAACAGTTAGGCTTCTGGCGTCAAAATCGCCTCAATCGTGTCATCCTTGCGCAGGGTCAGAATTTCACAACCGGTATCAGTAACGGCAATCATATGCTCATACTGTGCAGATAAACTACGATCTTTAGTTTTTACCGTCCAGCCATCGTTCATAGTCCGAATACGGAAATCACCGGCGTTAACCATAGGTTCCACGGTAAAGGTCATGCCTGTCTGTAACACTACGCCGCCGTCATCCGCATCATAATGCAGTACCTGAGGCTCTTCATGAAACCCTTCACCAATGCCATGACCACAGTACTCTCTGACTACCGAGAAGCCTTGACTCTCAACATGTTGTTGAATCGCTTTACCCAAGGTACGCAGGCGAATGCCAGGTTTAACCATTTTTAAAGCCAGATATAAACTTTCCTGAGTTACACGGCACAGGCGTTCACCCAAAATGGTTGGTTTACCAACAAAATACATTTTGGAAGTATCACCATGGAAACCCTCTTTAATTACCGTCACGTCAATATTGACGATATCGCCATCTTTCAGCTTTTTGTCATCGCTGGGAATGCCGTGACACACCACTTCATTGACGGAAATACAGACTGATTTCGGAAAACCGTGATAACCAAGGCAGGCTGAAACAGCGTGCTGAGTGTTGGTAATATAGTCATGGCAAATACGATCCAGTTCGCTGGTTGTTACGCCAGGCTTAACGTACTGCTCAATCATTTCCAATACTTCGGCGGCTAGATGACCAGCCACACGCATTTTTGCAATGTCTTCAGGGGTTTTGATAGATATAGCCATAAAATTGTCCACTAATGATAGGAGTCAGCACGTAACAAAGCGCACAGGACGCAGGGTTAACTGACAACGATAATCAATTCACGATCTGAATATGGTATCAGTCCTGCAAAAGAGAACCAAATTTATCGTATCAATAACCCTTCGATAATAAGGGGTAATGTGTGTTGAAAAATAATAAATGAATGACACTCGCTAATATATATTGACTGGGTCTATATGTCTGGTAAATTAAGAAGGTTTAAGCGTTATCTTTTATCTTTTAGTGGGCGGTAAAAGATTTTTTGAAATCACTTAAAGTAAATTGGGCAAAGCAGGATGAGAGTACACATAGCGAAAAAGGTTGATATCAACCCCTAATCAGATACTGACAAGTATTAGATTAGGGGTTTTTTTTGATTCAAATTTCAACAGAGGAGCGAAAAACATAATGCGAGGCCAACATATTTTAGGGTTGGAACACATGTCGGTTGCTGATATCGAACGTGTGTTGAATACCGCGGATGAAATGAAAAAGGTAACGAAGCAAGACATCAAAAAGTTGTCTACTTTGCGCGGAAAAGCAATCGTTAACGTCTTCTTTGAAAATAGTACTAGAACACGCTCATCCTTTGAGTTAGCCGGCAAATATCTGGGTGCCGATGTCATTAATATTGCCGCTTCAACCTCCAGCGTCGCAAAGGGCGAAAGCCTGAGAGATACTCTGTTAACCGTTCAGGCGATGGGTGTTGATGCCATTGTCATGCGTCATAGCGCGGAAGGGGCAGCTCAATATGCGACACGTTATGTTAAGGCTGTCGTAATTAACGCCGGTGATGGAGCTCATGAACACCCAACTCAGGGGCTGTTGGATTTACTCACCATTCGCCAGCATCATGGCTCAATAGCGGGTAAAAAAGTGGCTATTGTAGGCGATATTTTGCATAGCCGAGTAGCGCGCTCAAATATCTGGGGTTTACTGAAGATGGGCGCGAAAGTTCATCTTGGTGGGCCAAAGACCTTAATTCCTAAAGAAATGTTGGAGATGGGCGTCACCATTCACCACCGTGTAGAAGATGCTATTGCAGATGCAGATGTAGTGAACGTGTTGCGTATTCAGTTAGAACGCCAAAAGAAGGGGTTATTTCCAACGCCGCGTGAATATGCCCGCATTTTTGGTATTAACGACGAACGTCTGAAGTTGGCAAACGAGAATGTATTAGTGATGCACCCGGGTCCAATGAATCGTGGTTTGGAAATTTCACCGGATGTGGCTTACGGTCGCTTCTCGGCCATTGAAGAGCAGGTGAATAACGGTGTGGCAGTCCGAATGGCAGTTCTATCTTTAACTTTAGCGGATGGGGTACAAGCATAATGGCACAGTGGTTAATTAAAAATGGTCACCTGATCGATCCTGCTAATGGTTTAGATGATGTGATGGATATTCGCATTGCGAATGGAAAAGTGGCTGCGGTTGGAAAATCACTGGGTGCCGAAATGGGCGATGACGTGATTGATGCGAGCGGACTGGTTGTCAGCCCCGGTTTTATTGATATTCACTGCCACCTGCGTGAACCAGGGCAAGAGGCAAAAGAAGACCTGTTAACCGGTACGGCATCGGCTGCGGCTGGTGGATTTACCACGATTCTGACCATGGCCAATACTCGCCCAGTTATCGATCAGGCGATTATTGTCGCCGGTATGAAATATAAAATTCAGACTGATGCCTTAGTGCGGGTAGAAATTACCGGTGCGGTGACGAAAGGTTTGGAGGGTAAAGAGCTGTCAGAAATTGGTGACATGGCTCAGGCTGGAGCCAGAGCGTTCTCTGATGACGGTTACTATGTCAATGATGGTCGCCTGATGCGTGCTGCTCTGGAATACGCCAGCATGTTTAATCTGCCCGTGATTTCCCATTCAGAAGATTGCTGTTTGGTAGCGGATGGCGTTATGCATGAGGGTTGTGTTTCTGCCAAGCTGGGCCTGAAAGGTCGTCCTGCGGAAGCGGAAAATATCGCAGTATCTCGTGAAATCATGCTGGCTGAAATGACCGGCGGACATGTACATATTGCCCATGTGAGTAGTAAAGGTGCGGTAGATTTAATTCGTGAAGCTAAAGCCAAGGGGATCAAAGTTACCGCCGAAGTGACTCCGCACCACCTGTGTTTGGTGGATAAAACGATTGAATCTTTCGATTCAGCTTTCAAAGTTAATCCACCGTTGCGTACTAATGAACACATAGTGGCATTAATTGAAGGCCTGAAGGATGGTACTTTAGACGCCATTGCCACCGATCATGCTCCACACGCTTATGAAGAGAAAGACTGCGAGTTTAATGAAGCACCTTGTGGATTCGCCGGATTTGAAACCGCATTTAGCGTGTTGCACAGTTGTCTGGTTAAAACCGAGCAATGGAACTTGCAGGCACTGATTCAGAAAATGACGGCAGGCCCAGCGGCAGCGTTCGATTGGAAAGATCGCGGTCACTTGAGCGTTGGAGGCTTGGCAGATCTGGTGCTTATCGATCCGAAAAAAGAGTGGATTGTTGACCCACACGCGATGTTGACCCGAGGTAAATCTTGTCCGTTTACCGGTATGGAGATGGTTGGTCAGGTAGTCCGTACCATGGTAGATGGTAAGTGGGTGTATCAGGATGGGAAAATCATCCGTAACTAAACTAGACTTAAGGTGAACAGTAGCACTTCACGCTGAGTCAACATGTGTGAGGTGTTACTATTTTTCTTCCACCCATAGTTTTTTCGCTATGACTAATAGTAAGTAGTGGCATTAATTGCCACTTTTATGGTATAAAGCGCGCCGGAAATCCGTACTATTAACATCACTCTGTTGTGTTCTTAGGCAATGAGATATCCACTAACATTAATCAACGTTATAACACACACGTATCGACACATACGGCGGGGTGCTCCGGAATATCATTGTTCAGGGGTCGGCGTTATGGGATACGTGGAGGCATAACCCCAAACTTTACTCATAGAGGTAATAATGGCAACTGTATCAATGCGCGATATGCTTAAGGCTGGCGTACACTTTGGTCACCAGACTCGTTACTGGAACCCGAAAATGAAACCTTTCATCTTCGGTGCTCGTAACAAAGTTCATATCATCAACCTTGAAAAAACTGTACCAATGTTTAATGAAGCTCTGGCTGAGTTAGGCAAGATCGCGTCTCACAAAGGCAAAATCCTGTTTGTTGGTACTAAACGCGCTGCATCCGAGCCAGTAAAAGAAGCTGCAAAGAGCTGCAACCAATTCTACGTTAACCACCGTTGGTTAGGTGGCATGCTGACTAACTGGAAAACCGTTCGTCAGTCAATCAAACGTTTGAAAGAATTAGAAGTCCAGGCACAAGATGGTACTTTCGATAAGCTGACCAAGAAAGAAGCGCTGATGCGTACTCGTGAAATGGAAAAGCTTGAGAACAGCCTGGGTGGTATCAAAGACATGGGCGGCCTGCCTGATGCAATTTTCGTTATCGATGCCGATCACGAACACATTGCTATCAAAGAAGCAAACAATCTGGGTATCCCTGTATTTGCTGTTGTTGATACTAACTCTGATCCGGACGGTGTTAACTTCGTTATCCCTGGTAACGATGATGCTATCCGTGCAGTACAACTGTACCTTGGCGCTGTTGCTGCAACCGTACGTGAAGGTCGTTCAGACCAAGGCGCTCAGGTTGTAGAAGAAAGCTTCATCGAAGCAGAGTAATAAGGTGTGCTCCATTAGAGAGCCCTTATTAACCAGGTATTAGATATGTTGGTTAGGGGGCCTTTGCAGGCTCCCTTTTTGCTTGTTTATACAACAAAGAACATCCGACAAAGAATAACCGAGGATAAAGAGAATGGCTGAAATTACCGCAGCTCTAGTAAAAGAACTTCGCGATCGTACCGCTGCCGGTATGATGGAATGTAAGAAAGCGCTGGTTGAAGCAAATGGCGATATCGAACTGGCTATCGACAACATGCGTAAATCAGGACAGGCTAAAGCGGCTAAGAAAGCTGGTCGTGTAGCTGCTGAAGGCGTTATCCTGACTAAAATTGCTGCTGATGCTAAAGTTGGCGTCATCATGGAAGTTAACTGTGAAACTGACTTCGTTGCTAAAGATGCTGGTTTCCTGGCTTTTGCTAACGCAACAGTTGATGCAGCGCTGGCTGAAAACATCGATGATGTTGAAGTATTAAAAGCAAAATTTGAAGAACAGCGTACTGCGCTGGTAGCGAAGATTGGTGAGAACATCAATATTCGTCGTATTATGTTGGTTAAAGGCGACAGACTGGGTGCTTACATGCACGGTGCTCGTATCGGTGTTCTGGTTTCTGCAACCGGTACTACTGATGATGAGCTGGTTAAGCATGTTGCTATGCACATTGCTGCAAGCAAGCCTGAATTCGTTTCTCCAGACGATGTACCTGCTGAAGTGGTGACTCGTGAGCACGAAATCCAGATCGACATTGCTATGCAATCTGGAAAACCTCGCGAAATCGCTGAGAAAATGGTTGAAGGTCGTATGCGTAAGTTCACCGGTGAGATCTCTCTGACTGGTCAGGCTTTCGTTATGGATCCAAGCAAAACCGTTGGCGATCTGCTGAAAGAGAATAAAGCTGGCGTTGTACAGTTTACCCGCTTCGAAGTGGGTGAAGGTATCGAGAAAGTAGAAGTAGACTTTGCAGCAGAAGTTGCTGCGATGACTAAGTAAACTTAGCTTGATGTATAAAGGCGGATCGATCACCATGTCGGTCCGTTTTTTTAGAATAAACAGACCATTATAACAGCCGACCAGGAAATGAGACTATGGCGACTAACGCGAAACCCGTATATCAAAGAATCCTACTTAAATTAAGTGGCGAAGCCTTACAGGGCTCCGAAGGTTTTGGCATTGATGCCAGTGTGTTAGACCGCATGGCACAAGAAATTAAAGAGCTGGTTGAGCTGGGCATTCAGGTTGGTGTGGTTATTGGTGGCGGCAATCTATTTCGCGGAGCAGGCTTGGCAAAGGCCGGTATGAACCGTGTAGTAGGCGACCACATGGGAATGTTAGCTACCGTAATGAACGGACTGGCTATGCGTGATGCGCTACATCGTGCCTATGTGAACGCTCGTCTGATGTCAGCTATTCCACTTAACGGCGTCTGTGACGACTATAGCTGGGCGGAAGCTATCAGCCTGTTGCGTCATGGTCGCGTGGTGATTTTCTCTGCGGGTACGGGTAATCCATTCTTTACTACCGATTCTGCTGCTTGTTTACGCGGCATCGAAATTGAAGCGGATGTCGTATTGAAGGCGACCAAAGTTGATGGTGTGTTCTCTGACGATCCGGTGAAAAACCCAGAGGCAACGCTGTATGAAACCCTGACCTATCAGGATGTATTAGAGCGTGAACTGAAAGTGATGGACTTAGCCGCATTTACACTGGCTCGTGACCATAATCTACCGATCCGCGTATTTAATATGAATAAGCCTGGAGCCTTGCGTCGTGTAGTCATGGGCGAAGCTGAAGGGACTTTAATTACCAAACCGGCTGAATAATTCAGCGCGGTGGTCAAATAAAAGCTTATAGTATGCTTCTCTTCAGGCTGAAGATGAGTGTTAAAGCAAAGTGGCAAATTTCTTAATTCGCGGGCTGTGCATAAGGCGTGGCCCACCATATTACT
The DNA here is from genome assembly GCF_003096015.2 of Limnobaculum parvum. Classification (NCBI taxonomy): domain Bacteria; kingdom Pseudomonadati; phylum Pseudomonadota; class Gammaproteobacteria; order Enterobacterales; family Budviciaceae; genus Limnobaculum; species Limnobaculum parvum. The sequence goes on from NZ_CP029185.2 coordinate 878,136, forward strand.
AGCATTAAAAGGTTAGCAACGTGATTAACGATATTAGACAAGATGCTCAGGTACGCATGGAAAAGTGCCTGGAAATGTTTAAAACACATATCAGCAAAGTTCGTACTGGCCGTGCTCATCCAAGCATACTTGATGGTATTCAAGTTGACTACTATGGTTCAGCAACCCCTTTACGTCAGTTAGCCAACGTAGTGGTTGAAGACTCACGTACTTTAGCGATTACGCTATTTGACCGTAGCTTAGGCCCGGCGGTTGAAAAGGCGATTATGTCAGCTGATTTAGGCTTAAACCCCTCTTCTGCGGGTACGGTTATTCGTGTTCCTCTTCCTCCGTTAACCGAAGAACGCCGTAAAGATTTAACTAAAGTCGTTCGTAACGAAGCGGAACAAGGTCGAGTTTCTATCCGTAACGTTCGCCGTGATGCTAACGATAAAGTTAAAGTGCTGCTGAAAGATAAAGAGATCAGCGAAGATGATGAGCGTAGATCACAGGATGATATCCAAAAACTGACCGATGTTTATATCAAGAAAGTAGATGAAGCATTAGCAGAGAAAGAAGCGGAACTGATGGCGTTCTGATTCTGTTTTGAACGATGGCCCGGTGGCTGTTATCAGCACCGGGCTTTTTTTTTACAAAACGAGAGATGACGTGCCTCACCTGACTAAGTTAATTAGTGATCTCTTCTCTATGAAAAGAGTAATATGTGCAGCATTCAATTTCGGCAGGGGTATTTTTGCCGAAATACCAGCGTATTTGTCAGTGATAATGAATTAGCCTAATGAAAAAAATAACTATTCTAGGATCGACGGGTTCCATTGGTCACAGTACTTTATCGGTGGTCCGGGAAAATCCACATTTATTCAGTGTGTTTGCATTAGTAGCCGGTAGCAATGTTGAAAAGATGGCGCAGCAGTGTCGGGAGTTTATGCCCCGTTATGCTTCAATGGCAGATGAAATTTCAGCACAACACTTACGTACCATCCTGAAATCTGAAGGGGTGATGACCGAAGTGGTTAGCGGTACTCGGGCTGCTTGCGAATTGGCTGAAGATACCGAAGTTGATCAAGTGATGGCGGCGATTGTGGGCGCCGTTGGCCTATTACCGACATTGGCTGCGATAAGAGCGGGCAAGCAGGTGCTCTTGGCAAATAAAGAATCGCTGGTCACTTGTGGTCGCCTGTTTATGGATGTCGTTGCACAGTCTGGTGCGCAACTCTTACCAATCGATAGTGAGCACAATGCTATTTTTCAGAGCATGCCGGAAGTTATTCAACGAGATCTCGGTTGTGCTTCACTGGAAGAACACGGAATTACCCGTATCGTTTTAACCGGCTCTGGCGGGCCTTTCAGAAGTACGCCTGTGGAACAGTTAAGACATATGACGCCGGATCAGGCCTGCGCTCATCCTAATTGGTCGATGGGACGCAAGATTTCTGTCGATTCAGCAACTATGATGAATAAGGGGCTGGAATACATCGAAGCACGTTGGTTATTTAATGCGTTGCCAGAGCAAATGGAAGTGTTGATTCATCCTCAATCGGTTATTCACTCAATGGTGCGTTATCATGATGGTAGTGTGATTGCACAATTGGGAACGCCAGATATGCGTACGCCAATTGCTCATGCGATGGCTTATCCAAACAGAGTGACATCCGGCGTTAACCATTTGGATTTTTGTAGCATTGGTGCTTTGACCTTTGAACAGCCCGATTTTGACCGCTATCCTTGCCTGAAGTTGGCTATTGAAGCCAGCCATGTCGGTCAGGCAGCAACCACAACGTTGAATGCTGCCAATGAGTGTAGCGTTGGTGCATTTTTACAGGGTAAAATTGCGTTTACGGATATTGCCGCGATTAATCATCAAGTGATGGCGTCGTTGGTTCATGGGGAACCTCACAGTATTGATGAGGTTTTAGCGATAGATTCATGGGCCAGAGCGCAGGCAGAACACATTATTGCATCATGGAATCATTAACAATGGTTGATTTGTTCCAATTCGGGCGAAATGGTATAGTTTGTCTCATTATGCGGTTTAAGCTATCCGAACCATGGATTTGGGCGGTAGAAAAGCGCGTTAACGAACTGTTTTCTTTGCCGTGGAGCGTTCACGGCTTTTTTGCACAAGCAAAACAACAGTCTCTTACGGTTGCTCTAATTTTAGCTAAGGAATTTTAATAAGTTATGTCGCCCGCTAAGCAGCAAGTGAATAACCTGAAAGCCTTTGTTCCTCGTCATGTTGCTATTATTATGGATGGCAATGGGCGTTGGGCTAAGCAACTAGGTAAAATGAGAATTTTTGGTCACCAGGAAGGTGCGAAAGCTGTACGCAGAGCTGTGAGTTTTGCCGTTAATAACGGTATTGAAGCACTAACGCTTTATGCATTCAGTAGCGAGAACTGGAATCGCCCTCCTCAAGAAGTGACTGCCTTAATGGAGCTTTTTATCCGAGCTTTAGACAAAGAGGTAAAGAGCTTACATAAACATAATGTTCGTTTAAAAATTATCGGTGATACGGGGCGTTTTAGTGAACGCTTACAAGAGCGTATTCAGCGCGCAGAGGCGATAACTGAAGCTAATACCGGGCTGACATTAAATATTGCAGCAAATTACGGTGGGCGTTGGGATATTATTCAGGCTGTTCAGCAGATTGCGCAGCAGGTAAAAAACGGCGATATCGAGCCCGATGATATTAGCGAACACATGGTGAGCCAGCACATTAATCTGAGCGATCTGGCTCCGGTAGATTTAGTGATCAGGACTGGTGGTGAGCATCGGATAAGTAACTTCCTGCTGTGGCAGATAGCTTATGCGGAGCTCTATTTTACGGAAGTATTGTGGCCTGATTTTGATGAACTTGTTTTTGAAGGTGCGCTTAATGCATTTGCACAACGCGAACGCCGTTTTGGTGGGACTGAACCCGCGAGTATTAAAGAACTGTAGGAGGTTCTCGTGTTAAAGTCACGCATCATTACCGCGTTGATTCTTATTCCTCTTGTTATTGCAGCATTATTTATGTTGCCGCCGTTGCCTTTCGCCATTATGACTATTGCGATTTGCATATTGGCTGCCTGGGAGTGGGGACAGTTAGCTGGTCTGGGAACACCAATGCAACGCATTACGCTGGCGGTTATCTGTGGGGGTGGTTTGTTTGCGCTATACTGGCCTACCTATACTTCACCATTACCTCTGCTATTACATCCTGTTGTTGAAGGTTTTCTGCTGGCTTCGTTGGGCTGGTGGGTTCTGGCGCTGCTGATGGTTCTGTTTTATCCTGCTTCTGCACAGTTTTGGAAGCATTCCCGTTTGTTACGTTTGATTTTTGGTGTTTTGACCATTGTGCCGTTTTTTTGGGGTATGTTGGCGTTACGCCAGTATGGTTTTGAAGAAAATAGCTATACTGGTGCCTGGTGGTTGCTGTACGTTATGTTCTTGGTCTGGGGTGCTGACTCCGGTGCTTATGCATTTGGTCGACTGTTCGGCAAACATAAACTGGCACCTAAAGTTTCTCCGGGCAAAACGCTGGAAGGGCTAGTCGGCGGATTAGTCTCATCTGCGCTGTTGGCGTGGTTGTTTAGTTTGTATGCACCGCTGTATATCTCTTTTAATACGTTACTCATCAGTTCAGTACTGGCGGTGTTAGCCTCTGTGTTGGGCGATTTGACCGAGAGTATGTTTAAGCGTGAAGCCGGGATAAAGGACAGTGGTCATTTGATTCCTGGTCATGGTGGTGTTCTCGATCGGATCGATAGTCTGACTGCTGCGATTCCGGTTTTTGCCTGTTTGATTTTCCTTGTTTTTAAAGGTTAGACGGAATAGCTATCGCTTATGAATATTGTTGGAACCGTAGCTGCGTTTATTGTCGCTCTGGGCATTTTGGTGACAGTACATGAGTTTGGCCACTTTTGGGTCGCCCGCCGCTGTGGAGTAAAAGTTATTCGTTTCTCTATCGGTTTAGGTAAAGCGATATGGCGACGTACTGACAAGCAGGGCACCGAGTATGTTATCGCGATGATTCCACTCGGTGGTTATGTAAAAATGCTGGACGAACGGGCAGAAGAGGTTGAACCTCAGTATCGTGCTCAGGCATTTAATAATAAGACGGTATGCCAACGAGCCTCGATTATTGCTGCTGGGCCGATAGCTAATTTCTTGTTTGCTGTATTTGCCTACTGGTTGGTGTTTATTATTGGCGTGCCGAGCTTACGCCCGGTAATTGGTGAAGTTGAGCCGCAATCTATTGCTGCACAAGCAAATATTTCTGCGGGAATGGAACTAAAAGCTATTAATGGTATCGAAACGCCTGATTGGGATTCTGTTCGTCTGGCGTTAGTTGGTCAAATAGGTGAAAGCCAAATGGAGCTTACCGTTGCACCATTCGGTACTTCTCTGGATCAGACTAAAACCGTGAATCTTACCGGCTGGAAGTTTGACCCAGAGAAGCAGGATCCTATAAGAAGTTTGGGCTTTGTACCTAAACTTCCTCAAATAGAACCCGTGTTAGATGTGGTTCAATCAGGCTCTGCCTCAGAAAAGGCGGGTTTACAGCCGGGTGATAGACTGGTTAAGATCAACGGTAAAGATTTCGGACAGTGGGCTGAGTTTGTCAAATTGGTCAGCCAAAGCCCAAATGTTCCTATAGAGTTAGTAGTAGAAAGAAATGGCGCGAGCCACTCTTTAGTTCTGACGCCGGAAGCGAAGGTGTCCGAGGACGGAACCAGCAAAGGTTTCGCCGGGATATCGCCAAAGGTGATACCACTGCCGGATGAGTATAAAATAACTCGTCAGTACAGTGTGTTTACTGCTATTTATCAGGCAAGTGATAAAACATGGCAATTGACTAAATTAACAGTCAAAATGCTGGGTAAATTGATAACCGGTGACGTGCAGTTAAAAAATCTGAGCGGCCCGATATCGATAGCCCAGGGTGCTGGAGTATCAGCAGGATATGGTTTGGTTTATTATCTAATGTTTTTAGCGCTTATCAGCGTTAACTTAGGCATAATCAATCTGTTCCCTCTGCCTGTATTAGACGGGGGGCATCTCGTGTTTTTAGCAATAGAAAAGATAACAGGTAAACCGGTATCTGAAAGAGTTCAGGACTACAGTTATCGTGTTGGGGCAATCTTATTGGTACTGTTGATGGGACTTGCACTTTTCAATGACTTCTCACGCTTTTACGGCTAGAGAATTTGGTTAGGGTTAACAGATTATAACGATGGCGATGAAAAAGTTGCTTCTAGCGTCGCTGCTGTTTGGCAGCGCCACCGCATACGGTGCCGATGGGTTTGTCGTAAAAGACATTCGTTTCGAAGGATTACAGCGCGTTGCCACAGGGGCTGCATTGTTAAATATGCCTGTCCGTGTTGGTGATACTATCGATGATAATGACATCGGGAACACTATCCGAGCCTTATTTGCTTCCGGAAACTTTGAGGATGTACGAGTACTGCGTGATGGCAGTACCTTGATTGTTCAGGTGAAAGAGCGTCCAACTATTGCGAGCATCACCTTCTCCGGTAATAAATCGGTTAAGGACGATATGCTTAAACAGAACATGGAATCTTCCGGTGTTCGGGTTGGTGAAGCGCTGGACAGAACTACTCTGAGTTCAATGGAGAAAGGGCTGGAGGATTTTTACTATAGCGTAGGTAAATACAGCGCTTCAGTAAAAGCCGTTGTCACTCCATTACCGCGTAACCGCGTGGACTTAAAATTAGTCTTTACTGAAGGTGCATCAGCCACTATTCAGCAAATCAATATTGTCGGCAACAACGCTTTCTCTACGGAAGAGCTGGTTAGCCGATTCCAATTGCGTGATGAAGTGCCTTGGTGGAACTTCGTTGGCGATCGCAATTACCAGAAACAAAAATTATCGGGTGACCTCGAGGCGTTACGTAGTTTCTATCTGGATCGCGGCTATGCCCGTTTCAATATTGACTCAACTAACGTTAGCCTGACACCCGATAAGAAGAGTATTTATATCACTATCAATGTGACTGAGGGTAAGCAGTACAAACTTTCAGGTGTTGAAGTGAAGGGTAACTTGGCTGGTCGTGGTGCAGAAGTTGAAGAGTTAGCGAAAGTTAATCCAGGTGAACTGTACAACGGCAGTAAAGTCACTCAGGTTGAAGACAGCATTAAGAAAATGTTGGGCCGCTATGGTTATGCCTATCCTCGGGTAACAACCCAACCTGAAATTGATGACAACGCTCAAACCGTTAAATTGCATATCAGCGTTGATGCGGGTAACCGTTTCTACGTTCGTCGTATCCGCTTTGAGGGTAACGACGTCAGTAAAGATTCTGTACTGCGCCGTGAAATGCGTCAGATGGAAGGTGCATGGTTAGGTAACGATCAGGTTGAGCAGGGCAAAGAGCGCTTAAACCGTTTAGGTTATTTTGAAACGGTTGATGTGGAAACCGAGCGCGTTCAGGGTATGCCAGATCAGGTCGATGTGGTGTACAAAGTGAAAGAGCGCAATACCGGTACCTTCAACGTTGGTGTGGGTTACGGTACGGAAAGTGGCGTGAGCTTCCAAGTTGGTTTACAGCAAGACAACTGGATGGGGTCGGGTAAGAGCGTTGGTATCAACGGTACTAAAAACGACTACCGTACTTATGTTGAGTTGTCTGTGACCGAACCTTACTTCACCGTAGACGGTGTAAGCTTGGGCGGACGGATTTTCTACGACAAATTTAACGCTGATGATGCTGATCTTTCTGCCTATAATAAGAGCAGCTATGGTCTTGGTACGACGTTAGGCTTCCCGATTAATGAGAATAACTCATTACGCTTCGGTCTGGACTATGTGCATAACGACCTGACGGATATGCAACCGCAGATTGCTATGTGGCGCTATCTGGAGTCAGTCGGTGAAACACCAAGCCTGAACAGTGATGCTGATTATAAAGCTAATGACTTCTTCTTTACCGCAGGTTGGAGTTATAACAGCCTGAACCGTGGTTACTTCCCTACATCCGGTAGTCGTGCTGGCGTGAATGGTAAAGTGACTATTCCTGGTTCAGATAACGAGTACTACAAAATTACCTTTGATAGTGCCAGTTACTACCCGATCGATAGCAATGATAAGTGGGTACTGTTAGGGCGTTTACGTGCTGGTTACGGCGATGGCTTAGGTGGTAAAGAAATGCCATTCTATGACAACTTCTATGCCGGTGGTTCAAGTACCGTTCGTGGTTTCCGTTCTAATAACATCGGGCCTAAAGCGGTTTATATTCGTGGCTGTTCAACGCCAAATACCAGCGCAGGCTGTTATTTAGAACGTGACAGCGATGCGGTTGGTGGTAACGCAATGGGCGTTGCCAGCGCAGAGTTTATTTTCCCAACGCCGTTTGTTGATGATAAATATGCTAATTCTCTGCGTACCTCTGTATTCTTTGATGCCGGTACCGTTTGGGATACCCACTGGAAAAATACCGATGCAACAAGTGCTGCAGGCATTCCAGACTACAGTGAAGCAGGCAATATACGTACTTCGGCAGGTGTGGCGTTACAGTGGATGTCTCCGCTGGGCCCATTAGTGTTTTCTTATGCTAATCCACTGCAGAAGTATGAGGGAGATAAGTCAGAACAATTCCAGTTCAATATTGGTACCACCTGGTAATCGTTCTGAGTTAGGTAGTAACAAACAGTGAGTTCAACTCGATAGCAATTATAGTAAGGAGTTCAAATTGAAAAAGTGGTTATGTGCTGCAGGTTTAGGTTTAGCTATGGTTGCTTCAGCGGGCGTTCAAGCGGCCGATAAAGTTGCTGTTGTTGATGTGATGAGTATTTTACAAAAGATGCCAGAGCGTGACGCAGTAGCTAAAAAACTGGAAAGCGAGTTCAAATCTCGTGCTACAGCGCTGCAAACTGAAGAGAAAGCTGCTCAGGATAAAGTGAAAAAACTGCAAACTAGCGGTGGTTCAATGAAGCCTGCTGACCGTACTAAGCTGGAAAATGATATTAAGGACTTCCAGCAAAAAGCTGCAGCCTTTACTCAGGACAGCCGTCGTCGTGAAGCTGAAGAAATGAACAAGTTAGTTGCTAAAGTTCAGGACGCAGTAAAAACTGTTGCTGAAAAAGAAGGTTACTCAGTGGTTGTTAAAGCAGATGCTGCATTCTATGTAAATGCTGATAGCAACATTACTGAAAAAGTTTTAGCTCAGGTAAAATAAGTTATGCACTCCATTCGTTTAGCTGATTTAGCAGAACATTTGGGGGCAGAAATACACGGTGATGGCGATATCGTCATCACCGGTGTTGCATCAATGACATCTGCCAAAAAAGGACAGATCACCTTTCTGTCTAATAGCCGTTATCAGGAACAACTTTTGTCCTGTGAGGCCAGTGCAGTGGTGCTGAGCGAAGAAAACCTTCCTTTCTGTTCACATTTGACTGCATTAGTTGTGAAGAATCCTTACCTCAGCTATGCACGTATGGCTCAGTTACTGGATACAACACCATCTCCTGCCCAAGATATCGCGCTAACCGCAGTCATTGCTGAAAGTGCCACATTGGGGAAGAATATTTCCATCGGTGCGAATGCCGTTATTGAAAGTGGTGTGGTGCTGGGTGATGGCGTAGTGATTGGTGCCGGATGTTTTGTCGGTAAAAATGCACGTATAGGCGCAGGTACTCGCCTGTGGGCTAACGTCACTATTTATCATGAAGTGGTGATTGGTTCAGGTGGTTTGGTTCAATCCGGTACCGTTATTGGTGCTGATGGTTTTGGCTATGCCAATGAGCGTGGAAACTGGATTAAGATCCCTCAGTTAGGAACGGTCAGAATTGGTGATAATGTTGAGATTGGTGCTTGCACGACTATCGATCGTGGTGCACTGGATGATACGATTATTGGCAATGGTGTGATCATTGATAACCAATGTCAGATTGCGCATAACGTGATAATTGGCGACAATACCGCAGTTGCCGGTGGCGTGATTATGGCGGGCAGTTTGACGATTGGCAAATACTGCCAGATTGGTGGTGCCAGCGTTATTAATGGTCATATGGAAATCTGTGATAAGGCTGTTGTTACTGGAATGGGAATGGTGATGCGACCTATCACTGAACCGGGAATATACTCTTCCGGTATTCCGCTTCAGAGTAATAAAGAGTGGCGTAAAACAGCAGCGCTGGTGTTAAATATTAATGACATGAGCAAACGCCTGAAAGCCGTTGAACGGAAAGTTGATGGAAAATAGCTGATATAAGTTTAAGAAAACAGTCGTTATCCCATTAATTTTTATAATTTTATTCGCGGCCTGTTTTATAGTCCTCAAGACTAAAAGCAGGCCGCGTTGTTGATATAATCAGTTTAGTTTTGAAGACAGGATGAGCATTTTGACTACTGACAATCGTACTCTGGATATTGAAGAGATACTGAGTTTACTACCTCATCGTTATCCATTCTTGCTCGTGGACCGGGTATTAGATTTTGATAAAGGTAAATTTTTAAGAGCGATTAAAAACGTTTCTGTAAACGAGCCTTTCTTTCAGGGGCATTTCCCCGGTAAGCCGATTTTCCCTGGTGTACTGATTCTGGAAGCGATGGCCCAGGCAACCGGCATTTTGGCGTTTAAGAGCCTTGGTCGCTTAGAGCCAGGGGAACTTTACTATTTTGCTGCTGTTGATAATGCTCGCTTTAAGCGTCCTGTTTTACCTGGGGATCAGTTGGTCCTTGAGGTTGAGTTTATTAAAGAGCGTCGTGGTGTAGCCCGTTTCCGAGGCGTAGCTAAAGTAGATGGCGAAATCGCTTGTGAAGCTGACATGATGTGCGCTCGTCGTCGGGAGTCTTAATACTGTGATTGATAACACCGCCTTTATTCACCCAACTTCAATCGTTGAAGAGGGTGCGGTCATCGGAGCCAATGTTCATATTGGCCCGTTTTGCTGGGTTGGTTCTCAGGTCGAAATTGGACCAGGTACCGTGCTCAAATCTCATGTCGTGGTTAACGGCGTCACAAAAATTGGTGCAGATAACCAGATTTATCAGTTCACTTCCGTTGGTGAAGTGAATCAGGATCTGAAATATGCCGGTGAGCCGACCCGCGTAGAGATTGGCGACCGTAACCGTATCCGTGAAAGCGTGACTATTCATCGGGGTACTGTACAAGGCGGTGGCTTAACTAAAATCGGCAGTGATAACCTATTAATGGTCAACGCCCACGTTGCCCACGATTGTCGAATTGGTAACCGTTGTATTCTGGCGAATAACGCGACACTGGCTGGGCACGTTGAGATTGATGACTTTGCCATTATTGGCGGCATGACGGCTATTCACCAGTTCTGCGTGATTGGTGCCCACGTTATGGTTGGTGGTTGTTCTGGCGTTGCTCAGGATGTTCCTCCTTACGTTATCGCTCAGGGCAACCATGCCACGCCGTTTGGCGTCAATATTGAAGGTTTGAAGCGTCGCGGTTTTGAGAAAGATGCGCTACACGCCATTCGCAATGCTTATAAGTTGCTTTATCGTAGCGGTAAGACGCTGGATGAAGTGAAACCAGAAATTGAAGCGCTGGCAAAACAACAGCCTGCCGTTCAGCTGTTTGTTGATTTCTTTAGCCGCTCTACTCGCGGCCTCATTCGTTAAGTTATGCAGTCGCGTCCTCTTACCATTGGATTAGTCGCCGGGGAAACCTCCGGCGATATTCTTGGTGCAGGTCTGATTCGCGCCTTAAAAGATCAATACCCCGATGCACGCTTTGTTGGTGTTGCTGGCCCATTGATGCAAGCTGAAGGCTGTGAAGCCTGGTTTGAAATGGAAGAGCTGGCGGTAATGGGGGTTGTTGAAGTTCTGGAACGCCTGCCTCGTTTGTTGAAAATCCGCAAAGCGCTAACTCAGCGTTTTAGCGAGCTGAAGCCAGATGTGTTTGTGGGTATTGATGCGCCTGATTTTAATATTACCCTTGAAGGGCGTTTAAAACAGCGCGGTATTAAAACCATTCATTACGTTAGCCCTTCCGTATGGGCCTGGCGTCAGAATAGGGTATTTAAAATCGGCCGTTCAACGAATCTGGTGTTAGCGTTCCTGCCGTTTGAAAAAGCTTTCTACGATCGTTATCAGGTACCGTGCCGTTTTATTGGCCATACTATGGCGGATGCCATGCCATTGGTTTCCGATCGTCACTCAGCGAGAGAACAGCTAGGTATTGCGGATAACGTTCACTGTCTGGCCTTACTGCCGGGTAGCCGCAATGCAGAAGTAGAAATGCTCAGCGCTGATTTCCTCAAAACAGCTATATTGCTGAAAGAGACATATCCTGAATTGGAAGTGTTGGTGCCGTTGGTTAATGCTAAACGGCGCGAGCAGTTCGAGCGAATTAAATCAGAAGTGGCTCCTGACCTGAAGGTGAGGTTACTGGATGGGCAGGCCCGTAGCGCTATGATCGCCAGTGATGCGGCTTTATTGGCTTCCGGTACGGCGGCTCTGGAATGTATGTTAGCCAAATGCCCAATGGTCGTTGGCTACCGTATGAAACCTTTCACCTTTTGGTTGGCAAAACGTCTGATCAAAACGCCGTATGTGTCGCTGCCCAATCTGTTGGCGGGTAGGGAATTGGTAACGGAATTACTGCAAGATGACTGTAGCCCTGAGAAGCTGGCTGCGGCATTGACGCCGTTACTCAACAATGACAATGACCATACCCGAGCGTTGAAGCAAACTTTTACTGAATTACATCAGCGTATTCGTTGTGATGCGGACCGTCAGGCAGCGCAGGCTGTTTTAGAGCTGGCAGGTTATCTTCCAGCTCAGACAAACGGCAAGGAGCAATAATCCTTATGGCAAAAAGTATCATCATCGAACCCTTTGTTTATCCAGCAGCAAATCGAATTGCCGGTGTTGATGAGGTTGGGCGTGGGCCGTTAGTCGGTGCAGTGGTTACTGCTGCTGTCATTCTCGACCCGGCTAATCCAATTGTTGGTTTGGCTGATTCTAAAAAGTTGAGCGAAAAGAAACGTCTGTCTCTGTACGATGAAATTAAAGATAAAGCATTGAGCTGGAGCTTGGGTCGTGCCGAGCCAGAAGAAATTGACCAACTGAATATTTTGCATGCCACTATGTTGGCCATGCAGCGTGCGGTCGCCGGTCTGCATATTCAGCCCGACTTTGTACTGATTGATGGTAACCGTTGCCCTAAACTAACCATGTCTTCACAGGCGGTGGTAAAGGGGGATAGTCGGGTTGCTGAAATCAGCGCTGCATCCATACTGGCTAAAGTGACGCGCGATCGTGAAATGACCGAGTTAGATTTGCGTTTTCCACAGTATGGATTTGCTCAACATAAAGGGTATCCTACTGCCCTGCATTTGGAGAAGTTAGCGGAACATGGCGCGACAGAAGATTATCGTCGCAGCTTTGCTCCGGTCAGACGTGCTTTAGGGCTGGAATAAGTCTGCGATGATTTTTCTGATGTATCCTGACAATGTTTGTAATCTGATAGCTGGTATTTGATATGGCTGATCCTCGTTTTATTCATCTTCGTATTCACAGTGACTATTCCATGATTGATGGATTAGCCAAAGTGGGTCCATTGGTGAAAAAAATGGCTTCTCTGGGCATGCCTGCGATGGCGATTACTGATTTTACTAACCTGTGTGGGTTGGTGAAGTTTTATGGTTCTGCACACGGAGCTGGTATTAAACCGATTATCGGTGCTGATTTTCGGGTTCAAAGCGAAACCTTAGGAGATGAGCTAACCGAGCTCACGGTCTTAGCAGCCAACAATGAAGGCTATCAGAACCTGACGATGCTGATTTCCAAAGCCTATCAGCGCGGCTATGTTCAGGGTGGCCCGGTTATCGATCGTGATTGGTTGATAGAATATAAGCAGGGCTTGATCCTGCTTTCTGGGGCGCGTTTTGGCGATGTCGGGCAGTCGTTATTGCGTGGCAACCAGCAATTGGTTGCTGAGTGCTTACAGTTCTATCATACCCACTTCCCGGACAGCTACTATCTGGAGTTGGTCAGAACCGGGAGAGATGAAGAAGAGGCTTATCTTCACGCAGCAGTAAAGCTGGCTACCCGAGAAGGCATTCCGGTTGTTGCCACTAACGATGTCAAATTTATCGGCGTTTCTGATTTTGATGCTCATGAAATTCGGGTAGCCATTCATGATGGTTTTACGCTGGACGATCCGAAACGACCAAAAAAATACAGTGCTCAGCAATATCTACGCAGTGAAGAGGAGATGTGTGAACTTTTCTCTGATCTACCGGAAGCGTTGATAAATAGCGTTGAGATTGCTAAACGCTGTAATGTGACCATTCGTTTGGGTGAGTATTTTCTGCCTCAGTTTCCAACTGGGGATATGACCACCGAGGATTTTCTGGTTGTCTGCTCCAAAGAGGGGCTGGAAAAACGCCTAGAGTTTTTGTATCCCGATCCTGCTCTCAGAGCAGAGCGACGCCCTGAATACGATGAGCGCTTGGATATTGAGCTACAGGTTATTAACCAAATGGGATTCCCCGGTTACTTCCTGATCGTGATGGAGTTTATTCAGTGGTCAAAAGATAATGACGTGCCCGTTGGGCCTGGTCGTGGTTCTGGTGCGGGTTCTCTGGTGGCCTATGCGTTGGGTATTACCGATCTGGACCCACTGGAGTTTGACCTGCTGTTCGAACGCTTCCTGAACCCGGAGCGGGTCTCTATGCCTGACTTCGACGTTGACTTCTGTATGGAAAAACGTGATAGGGTTATTGATCACGTTTCTGAAATGTATGGTCGAGATGCGGTATCTCAAATTATTACCTTCGGTACCATGGCGGCAAAAGCGGTTATTCGCGATGTAGGCAGGGTTCTGGGGCATCCTTACGGTTTCGTCGATCGCATATCAAAACTAATCCCAATGGACCCAGGCATGACGCTGGAAAAAGCGTTTGCTGCCGAGCCTCAATTACCTGAATTGTACGAAGCGGATGAAGAGGTTAAAGCGCTAATTGACATGGCGCGCCAACTGGAAGGGGTAACCCGTAACGCCGGTAAACATGCCGGTGGTGTGGTTATTTCTCCAACTAAAATCACCGATTTTGCTCCGTTATATTGCGACCCAGAAGGGCAATTTCCGGTTACCCAATTTGATAAAAACGATGTGGAATATGCGGGTCTGGTGAAGTTTGACTTCCTCGGTCTGCGTACCCTGACCATCATTGATTGGGCGCTGGGCATGATCAATGCGCGTCGGGCCAAGGCAGGTCAGGAACCTATCGATATCAGCGCGATTCCACTGGCTGACCAAAAAAGTTTCGATATGCTGCAACGGTCGGAAACTACGGCGGTATTCCAGCTTGAATCCCGCGGTATGAAAGACCTGATTAAGCGCCTGAAACCCGACTGTTTCGAAGATATGATCGCTTTGGTGGCGTTGTTCCGACCTGGGCCGCTGCAATCGGGCATGGTAGATAACTTTATCGACCGTAAGCACGGGCGCGAAGCGATTTCTTATCCTGATATTCAGTGGCAACACGAATCACTGAAACCGGTGCTTGAACCAACCTACGGTATTATCCTGTATCAAGAACAGGTTATGCAGATAGCGCAGGTTCTGGCGGGTTACACCTTGGGTGGCGCGGATATGTTGCGTCGTGCAATGGGTAAGAAACAGCCTGAGGAGATGGCCAAGCAGCGCTCGGTATTTAAAGAAGGCGCAGAGAGGATGGGCATCGACGGCGAATTGTCGATGAAAATCTTTGACTTGGTAGAAAAATTTGCCGGTTATGGTTTTAATAAATCTCACTCAGCGGCTTATGCATTAGTTTCTTATCAGACGTTATGGTTGAAAGCTCACTATCCTGCTGAATTTATGGCAGCGGTAATGACTGCTGATATGGATAACACCGAAAAAGTGGTGGGTCTGGTGGACGAATGCCTGCGTATGGGCTTAAAAGTACTACCACCCGATATCAACAGCGGCCTGTACCATTTCCACGTTAATGATGACGGCGAAATTGTTTACGGTATTGGTGCAATTAAAGGCGTTGGCGAAGGTCCAATAGAAGCTATAATTGAAGCACGTAATCAGGGCGGCTACTTTAAAGAGTTGTTTGACCTGTGCGCTCGCTCTGACACTAAGCGCTTAAACAAACGTGTGTTGGAAAAATTGATAATGGCGGGGGCATTTGACCGGTTAGGTCCACATCGTGCGGCGTTAATGCACTCTTTAATCGAAGCATTGAAAGCAGCGGACCAGCATGCCAAGGCGGAAGCGCTAGGGCAGGCCGATATGTTTGGTGTGTTAGCAGAAGAACCCGAGCATGTTGAGAAAGCCTATGCTAATGTGACGCCGTGGCCGGAACAGGAAATATTAGATGGTGAGCGCGAAACGCTGGGCCTCTATCTTACCGGGCACCCAATCACGCAATATCTGAAAGAATTGGAACGCTATACCGGCGGTATTCGCCTGAAAGATATGCACCCCACAGAGCGTGGTAAAACCATCGTTGCTGTTGGGTTAGTGGTCGCGGCCAGAGTGATGACCACTAAACGTGGTAACAGAATTGGTATTTGTACGTTGGATGATCGTTCCGGTCGCCTTGAAGTCATGCTATTCTCTGAGGCACTTGAAAAGTACCAGCATTTGCTGGAAAAAGATCGAATCCTGATAGCGACCGGACAGGTCAGCTTTGATGATTTTAGCGGCGGGCTTAAAATGATGGTCCGCGAATTAATGGACATCAGTGAAGCGCGAGAAAAATATGCGCGTGGGCTTGCCATCTCATTGATGGACAGGCAAATTGATGACCAGCTTTTAAACCGTCTTCGTGAATCGCTGGAACCCCATCGATCGGGGACGATTCCAGTACATCTGTATTACCAGCGGGAAGATGCCCGGGCACGGCTTAAATTTGGTACAACATGGCGGGTAACGCCAACCGAACGTTTGCTGATAGATCTGAGAGCGCTTGTGGGTAATGCTCAGGTAGAATTGGAATTTGACTAAAATAGGAATGCTATGAGTCTGAATTTTCTGGATTTTGAACAGCCGATTGCTGAGTTAGAAGCGAAAATTGATTCGCTGAAGGCAATCAGTCTTCAAGACGAAAAATTGGATATTAACCTTGATGAAGAGGTTAAGCGTCTGCATGAGAAAAGCCTTGAACTGACTAATAAAATTTTCTCTGAGCTTGGGGCGTGGCAGATTGCACAGCTTGCCCGCCATCCACGTAGACCTTATACCCTGGATTATATTCAGCATATTTTCACTGACTTTGATGAGTTGGCAGGCGATCGAGCTTACGCTGACGACAAAGCTATCGTTGGTGGCATGGCTCGTCTGGAAGGTCGTCCGGTGATGATCATTGGTCATCAAAAAGGCCGAGAAACCAAAGAAAAAATTCGCCGTAACTTTGGTATGCCAGCACCGGAAGGGTATCGCAAAGCGCTGCGCCTGATGGAAATAGCTGAACGTTTCAAGCTGCCAATCATCACCTTTATTGATACACCGGGAGCTTATCCGGGTGTGGGTGCAGAAGAGCGTGGCCAGTCAGAAGCGATTGCTCGTAACCTGCGTGAAATGTCTCGCTTGAAAGTGCCGGTCATTTGTACCGTTATCGGTGAAGGTGGTTCCGGTGGTGCACTGGCTATTGGGGTTGGTGATAAAGTGAATATGCTGCAATACAGCACCTATTCTGTTATTTCACCGGAAGGTTGTGCCTCTATTCTGTGGAAGAGCGCAGATAAAGCACCTCTGGCGGCAGAAGCGATGGGTATCATCGCACCTCGTCTGAAAGAGTTGGGTTTGATTGATGCCGTGGTACCTGAGCCTCTGGGTGGCGCGCATCGTAATCCGGAAGCGATGGCAGCATCACTGAAGGCTAAACTGCTGTCCGATTTGTCTGAACTAGATGAGTTGGATACGGAATCTTTGCAGGATCGCCGTTATCAACGCCTGATGGGTTATGGCTATTGCTGATACCTGATTATTGAATAAAAATAAGAAACCCGCAGATTTCATCATCTGCGGGTTTTTTGTTGTCCTAATATTGCCGCTATACACTGGGATTGGTAGCACCTCGAACGGCTAAATGTGTTTTATGTGATTTGTGTTATGAATAAAACAAATAATACATGGCACTAATCTTCAGGCCGAGAATAATAATATACATCGCACAATACTTAAGGGTCCCTGACATGATGGCACCGCTTTGACCATCCATTCGGGTTGCCGAAACGGCAATGGCAATACTCTGAGGAGAGATCATTTTGCCACCGGTTGCCCCGGAGGTGTTCGCGGCCGCCAGCAGGATTGGATCAATGCCTAATTGAGCAGCTGCGCTGGTCTGTAGCTTGCCGAACAGTATGTTGGAGTTGGTATCACTGCCGGTAACGAAGGTACCTAGTGCGCCAATCATCGGTGCGATAAAGATATAGCCGATGCCGGTAACGTTGACCAACGTATTGGCGATATCGTTGATCATGCCGCTGATATCCATCACTGTTGCCATGGCGACGATGGCAGTAATAGCAATGATGGAGTTTTTCAGTTGAACTACTGTGCCCCAGAGCACGGAAAACATTGTTGATATTCTTGCGCCCTGAATCATTCCGCCAATAAAAGTAGCAATAATAATCAGTACACCGGGGGTGCTTAACCATTCAACTTTCAGCTTCAGAACCTGATTATCACTGAGGGTATAAGGAATAATACTGGAGAGTTGGCCTACACTGCTTTTAATGGATGGGAATAGCGGCGAACACAGCAGAATAAATAGGAAAGTCAGCAGATAGATAGCGCTGGCTTGTATCAGGGCCGGGTGAGAATAGTGTTGCTTTTCATTTTCTGGCTGTTCGGCTTGCTCTTTCTGTGAGGCCTTGTGACGTTTTGCTAGGAAAATGGTCACTAGCATGCTTACCAAGCTGCCAGCAAAAGCGGGTAGTTCAGCCCCAAGGTAGGTGGCGACTAAGTATTGAGGAATTAAGGTGCTTACACCACACATCAAGGTAATAAAGAACACGCCTTTAATGGTTTTGATACTATTACCAGTAATAGCGACAATCACGAAAGGAAGTAAGATATTGAACAACGATAATTGTACAATAATCATGCTGCCAAGTTCTTGCACCGGTAGTCCAGTTTGTTCTGCCAGAATAGAAACGGGAATACCAACCGCACCAAAGGCGGTTGGTACCGTATTGACTATCAGAGAAGCGATCGCTGCTTTTAACGGATTAAAGCCTAAGGCAATCAGGATACCAATGGGAATAGCTACTGCCGTTCCATAACCTGCAGCGGCTTCCAAAAAGCCACCGAAACACCAAGAAATCAGCAGTATCTGGATGCGTTTATCATCACTTATATTGGCCAGAACATTTTTTATTACATCCATGCTGCCGGTTTTTAGCATGAGGTTATAGCTATAAATAGCGCCAAGAATAACAATGATAATTGGCCACAGACCTTTGGATGCACCATAAAGTGTCAACATGGAGAGGCTCTGTACTGGCATTTTCCAGAAGAAACCGGCAAGAACCAAAGTAACCATTAGCGAAATGATAACTGCATAATGTATAGGGGTTTTTATCTTCAAAATCATTACAATTAACGCGACTAAAGGAATAACACCTAATATGAAGGAGAGATATTCAGACATGGTTATACCTTATGTTGTGTCTATCGTTTTGATTTAGCCGCGAATTCTAGTAGTTATGGTTTTAGTATTCAGTGAGCTGAATCTCGTTAATAGGAAAAACAATACAGGTTGATTTTTGCATGATGATATTTAATGTGTTGATTTAATTGGTTATAATTTTAATTCTTGGAGTGATTTAATGCTTGAAATTGAAAAAATACACCATGTAGCGGTCATTTGCGCGGATTATGAGCGTAGTAAGCAGTTTTATTGTCATACATTAGGTTTTAAACTGGTAGCTGAATACTATCGTGCAGATCGCCAATCGTGGAAAGCCGACCTAGCAATTAATGGTGACTATCAGATAGAGCTTTTTTCTTTCCCACAACCACCTGCCAGACCAACTCAGCCGGAAGCCTGTGGTTTAAGGCATTTGGCTTTTCGCGTACAGGATCTGGATTTCTCTGTGACCCAATTGACCGCGGCAGGGGTGAAGTACGAGGCAGTCCGTGTCGATCCCTATACTGGAAAACGTTTTACTTTCTTTAACGATCCTGATGGATTGCCGTTGGAACTTTATGAAGAGCGTGCGTAAGTTGCTCGTTATACTATGGTATTTTGATTAACATACGGCATCTCTTTTTATAGGTACCCCTACATGTCTGATGAAGCACTGTGCGATGAAGTTATACAACAGATTGATGCCACTCTGGAAAATGATAGCCGTATTTTAGTGGCATTCAGCGGTGGTATTGACTCGACAGTATTACTGCATGCGTTGATGACAATAAAAGGGGATCTGAGGCCAGCGCTAATGTTACGGGCAGTATATGTGCATCACGGTCTTAGCCAGCACGCGGAGGAATGGGCTGAGCATTGCCGACGGCAGTGTGAGCAGTGGAACATCCCATTACATGTTGCTTATGTTAGCGTAGATCCTTCCCAAGTAGGTATTGAAGCGGCAGCCAGAGCAGTTCGGTATCAAGCACTTAATGATTTATTATCCGATAATGAAGTTCTGGTGACGGCGCAGCATAGAGACGATCAGTGTGAAACATTTTTACTGGCGCTAAAACGGGGGAGCGGGCCGGCGGGGTTATCGGCCATGCCGGAAAGAATAGCATTTGGTGATTATCAGCAGGTGAGGCCACTACTTGATGTTTCCCGTCGACAAATTGAAGATTATGCCAGAATTCAAAAGCTCCATTGGGTTGATGACGACAGCAATCAGGACGCTCGCTTCGATCGTAACTTTTTGCGTTTGGACGTGCTGCCAGTCTTAGAGCAACGTTGGCCTCAGTTCTCCCGCATGGTGTCTCGCAGTGCCAGTTTATGTGCAGAACAAGAGCAATTACTGGACGAGCTCCTTGCACCGATCTTGACCCAACAGGTTGATTCTGATGGTGCAATTGCTATTGATGGGTTGCTGTCCGTATCTGATAGCCAGCGTCGGGCACTGTTACGCCGTTGGTTAAGTCAGCGTGGTGTTATGATGCCGTCACTGGAGCAGTTAGAAAAGCTGTGGTGGGAAGTGGCGCTTAGCCAACAGGATGCGGAACCGATACTGAAATTGGGTGAACATCATGTTCGTCGCTACCGGCAGCGGCTATATCTGCTACCTGTGATGCAGCCTGTTGATGAAATTCAGTTAGTGTGGGATGGGCAATCAAAACTGTTACTCCCTGATTCATTAGGCGCACTAGTCATTGATGAGTCGGGTGAGGTGGTTCGTAGCCCACAAGACGATGAATTGGTTACCGTGCGTTTTTCAGCACCAGGAAATTTGAACATTCATATGGTGGGCCGAACTCATTCCCGCAGTCTGAAAAAGCTTTGGCAGGAGCTGGGTGTGCCCGTTTGGCGGCGTCAAAGAACACCACTGTTGTTTTACGGCGATACTCTGATTGCCGCATTAGGCGTTTTTGTTACGGTTGAAGGTCAGCGGCAGGGAGAAGATGCGGGCTGGAATATCGTGTATCGGAAAAAATTATATTAACGGCCCGGTACTCAATTCATCTACACTATTTTATTGATAATCAATGTAGTTTACAGAGGCGAATATAATGAAAAAGACGTTATTGTTACTATCTAGTGCATTACTGCTGAGTTTCTCTGTACAGGCTGGCGGTGATGTTGCGGCAGGTAAAACTAAATCGACAAGATGTGCCAGTTGTCATGGTGCTGATGGCAAAATTTCAATCCCAACCTATCCGAACCTCGCCGGGCAAAATGAAGTTTATCTGAGCAATGCATTGAATGCTTATAAGAACGGGGAGAGAACCGGAGGTATGGCGGTGGTCATGGTTGGATATGTACGCAGTCTTTCCGATCAGGATATTGCCGACTTGGCAGCTTATTACGCCAGTTTAGGCGAGAAGTAGTTGATATTCAGGTGAGAATTAAACGGGCAGTGATAACACCGCCCGTTTTTAATGAATCAGTCTGCTAGACTGATCTCTATTTTACCAATTGTAGGATGGCTAAAATAAACAATGTAATCGAGTCTCAGCTCTCTTTGCTGACCATCGACTTCAACAATCAGATACTCAACCTTTTTGCGCAATAATAAATCGCAGGCTTTCGCCTCCAATTTCTCACCATCTTCTAACTTAATCTCGAGGACTAAATGGTGCTGACAGGCGAGCTCTAAATTATCATAGTCATCACAGTTTATGGGTTGGTATTCTTTTTTAGTCATCACCATAATCACTCACCAGTAAATTAGCGGCAGCATAAGCCGCTTGTTCCCTAACGGCAGACGATAGCGTTTCATCAGCTGCTATATCGTCTAATGTTTTTAATACACATCCTAACGCATCAGATACGTATCCAAGATCGCCGCTGGCTATTTGCGCATATTTACGACGAACGGGTTCGCTGTATTTCTGCATAATCCTTCCTCCTTTGCAGCTAATCTTTGTGTTACAGGCGCTATTATATAACGCTAAATCAATATCAGAGCTTGCTGATCATTAATTATGATGCTGACTATAGCATAGTTGTGATTCTTTATATCAGCTACTTGCTGGTGGTTTAGTGAATAAATTTGTCAAGACTCGCTGACAAAAGAGATGATGTCGTTATTTGGCTAACATGGTGATGTTTTAAGAAAAACAGAAAGGTTAACGGCTATTTGGACTTGTGGATACTCTCTATCGATTGGATTAACGATGTGTTCCCTTAGCGAATTGGTTACACTAGCGGCCATTCAATTTATTTACACTGGCATTTCTTCATGGCATTAAAAGCAACTATCTACAAAGCGACCGTTAATATTGCGGACATGGATCGTCAGGTTTATTCCGACACAGTGTTAACACTGGCACAGCATCCGTCGGAAACTGAGCAAAGAATGATGTTACGGCTGCTGGCCTGGATATGTCATGCGAACGAGCGTTTATCCTTTACTAAAGGATTATGCGCAGATGATGAGCCAGAAATCTGGTTGCATAACGATCATAACGGTATTGTTCTATGGATTGAGTTGGGGCTACCGGAAGAAAAAAGATTAAGAAAAGCCTGCCATCAGTCAGAGCAGGTTGTGCTGTATGCATACAGTGAACGAGCGGCAAAAGTATGGTGGCAGCAGAATCAAAGTAAGCTGGCTTCCCACAGTAATTTATTGGTGCGTTTTCTGGATGATGGTCAACTAAAACAGCTGACTTCAATGTGTGCTCGTAATATGCAATTACAGGCGACCATTCAGGATGGAGCTATCTGGCTGTCAGACAATCAGAATAATGTTGAGCTAACGTTTGATACATGGAAAACACTGGGTGAATAACTAATGGGTTTGGTTATTTCGGCTGGCGTAACGATCCCTGATGATGAGATGGTCTTGACGGCAATCCGAGCGCAGGGTGCGGGTGGGCAGCATGTAAATAAAACTTCAACCGCGATTCATCTGAAATTTGATATTCATGCTTCCAGTTTGCCGGAGTTTTATAAACAGCGTTTGCTGGCCTTGCATAGTCACCTAGTAACCAGTGAAGGTGTGGTGATTATTAAGGCGCAAGAGTACCGCAGTCAGGAACAAAATCGTGAAGCTGCATTAGCCCGGTTAACCGCATTGATTCAGGAAGCCACGCGATTCCAAAAAGCGCGCAGAGCAACCACGCCGAGCAAAAATGCTAAACGTAAACGGCTGGAGAGTAAAGTTCGTCGGGGTGAAACAAAAAACCTGCGTGGAAAAGTGGATTACTGATAATCAAACATCCCGCCGTAGCGGGATGTTTTGAATAACCGATGTTGATTAAGCCGGTTGTATCTGTGACAGCAGGAATGACACAATTTCATCACTGTTAATCATTTGCTTATCAGCAGCACGACGATGTTTATATTCAACTTCGTTATTGTCCAGATTACGATCGCCGATAACCACGGTGTGCGGCACACCAATCAGTTCCATATCGGCAAACATCACGCCTGGACGCTCTTTACGATCATCCAGCAGTACATCAACACCTTTGGCTCGCAGCGTTGCATACAGTTGTTCTGCCACTTCTTGAACGCGGAAAGATTTATGCATGTTCATTGGCACAATAACTACAGAGAACGGTGCAATAGCATCAGGCCAGATAATACCGCGTTCGTCATGATTCTGCTCTATAGAGGCAGACACGACACGAGTTACTCCGATACCATAACAGCCCATAGTCATGGTCAGATTACGCCCATCTTCACCCTGAACTGTCGCTTTCATGGCTTCAGAATATTTAGTGCCAAGCTGGAAGATATGGCCCACTTCGATACCGCGTTTGATCAGTAAAGTCCCTTTGCCGTCTGGGCTCGGGTCACCAATCACTACGTTACGGATATCGGCTACCGTAGCAGGCAGAGGCAGATCCCGCTCCCAGTTAATACCAAAGTAGTGTTTATGGTCGATATTGGCACCTGCGCCAAAATCGCTCATGACTGCGACAGAACGATCAACGATCATCGGTACTGGCATTTTGATCGGGCCTAAAGAACCAGGACCAGCGCTAATAGCCGCGCGAATCTCTTCTTCTGAAGCAAATGTCAGCGGACTGGCAACCAGCGGCTGGTTTTGTGCTTTCACTTCGTTCAGTTCATGATCGCCACGAACTAACAGCGCGATTAGTTTATGACCACTCTCTTCTGCAGCATGAACCAGCAGAGTTTTGACCGTTTTCTCGATCGGTAAATTAAACTGTTCGACCAACTCATTAATGGTTTTAGCATTAGGTGTCTCTACCAGACGCAGCTCTTCTGCCGGTGCTGCGCGTCCTGCTGATGGCGCGAGGGCTTCCGCCAGTTCCATATTGGCGGCGTAGTCTGAATCAGTGGAGAAAACGACATCATCTTCGCCGCTACCCGCCAGTACCTGAAACTCATGAGAAGAACTACCGCCAATAGAGCCGGTATCAGCCAGCACGGGACGGAAATCCAGCCCCATACGGCTAAAGCTCTTACTGTAGGCTTCGTACATCTTGTCATACGTCAATTGCAAAGATTCTTGAGTGGTATGGAATGAATACGCGTCTTTCATAATAAATTCCCGGGAACGCATCACACCAAAGCGTGGACGAACTTCATCACGGAATTTAGTTTGAATCTGGAAAAAATTCAGCGGTAATTGCTTATAGGAACTGATTTCATTACGCACCAAGTCGGTGATGACTTCTTCGTGGGTTGGTCCTAACACAAATGGACGATCGCCCCTGTCGACAAGACGTAACAGTTCCGGACCATATTGCTCCCAGCGACCACTCTCTTGCCATAAGTCGGCGGGTTGAACAACCGGCATAGAGATCTCAATGGCACCGGCGTTGTTCATCTCTTCACGAATGATGGTTTCAACTTTTCTCAGAACGCGCAGACCGGTAGGCAACCAGATATAAAGACCAGAAGCCAGTTTACGGATCATCCCGGCGCGGAGCATTAGCTGATGGCTAATGACTTCCGCGTCAGCAGGTGTCTCTTTTAGAGTAGAGAGCAAATATTGACTAGTACGCATGTTGTAGTGCTTCCATTTAATCTTCAGATAATGGCAATTTCTCAGCGTTGCTTATCAGTGAAGCAGAGTCTGACAAAGCAAACGCAGAATAAGCCTGATAAATAAAAAAGTGACTTAGTGTATCAGTGACTATCATCTCTCAAAAGAGAGGAACAGGAATTTCTAGCGTTTATCGATGGCAATAACGGTCGCTTGCCCATTTTCCACTCGCCAGCGAACGTTAAACACCATTAAGTGTACGGCAAATTCTCTGGCTTGCTGTTCGTTTTTTCGATAGGCAGGGCGAGGATCCTGAGCTAACACTTGAGTTATAAAGCGGCGCAGATAGGGCAGATCTCGGCTCTCTTTTTGCAGAACATGTTCTGCCTCAGCAGAAAAACTGACGGGCATGTTGGCATCAGGTGCTAACTGGGCAAACCCAGCCTGAGCATCGGGAACACTCTCAGCAAAAGGCAAATAGGGTTTGATATCGACAATGGGGGTTCCGTCAACCAAATCCAAGCTGCCAAGTTGCAGAATAATATCTGCACCTTCCTGACGTATGCCTTTTAGTTCAATCAGTGACATCCCGATAGGATTGGGGCGAAACGTAGAACGAGTAGCAAAAACCCCCATCCGGGTATTTCCGCCTAAACGAGGAGGACGCACCGTTGGTCGCCAGCCGCCATCCTGAGTTTGATGAAAGATGAACAATAGCCAAATATGACTGAATTGCTCTAATCCACGTACTGCTTCTGCCTGATTGTAGGGCGGCAGCAATAATAATTCGCCCCCCCCATCCTGCACTAACCCTGGCTGACGGGGAACGGCAAATTTTTCTTTGTAAGGCGAACGAATAACGCCTATAGGCTCGATATGCAGTGCGGTCATTTAAAAATTGATATGCAGTGCAGTGCCTTCACAAACCGCAACCTGATAGCAACCCGGGGCTGAAGACATCATCTCACAGTGATGTAATAACACCGCATTGGCTTCTTTGTAAGCCGCTCTTTTCTGCATGCTCAGCATCGCAGAAGTAATACTTGGCGGGCTGTCCTGAGCAGTAAACTGACATGAATCTCCCGAAACTAATCCCATCTCTTTAAATGAGGCTCCAGAAAGTTCAGCTTCAGTTTTATAAAGTTTTACTGGTTCTAATTCTGGCGCTGAAGGTCCAGATTGGGCACAGCCGCCCAGAAAAAGCGCAAACAGGCAAAGCGTGAGGATTCGCATTCTGTATCCTTGATAAAGTGTGTTGATTCGGAGAGTACCCGATTTCATGGAGAATAATAATGGTAAATCAGTAAAAAACAATGCGGCAGATTAACCTTGAGCCAGTAATAATAGCACGTATGTCAATGTGTCCGTTGAAGGTGCTGGCTTCATGGCAACAATTAAAGATGTAGCAAAACTTGCGGGGGTCTCGACGGCCACCGTCTCCAGAGTGATAAATCAAACCACTTACGTAGAACCAGTTACCCGGGAACGGGTTGAGAAGGCGATGCGTGAGTTAAATTATCACCGCAATGCAGCGGCTTTAGCTTTGGCTAAACGAAGCGGTAATATGCTGGGGTTAATCACAGGTAATCTTGCGGACCCCTTTTTCGCCCGTTTGGCGCGAGGCGTTGAAGAGATTGCTCGTCAAAACGAATTTCGCCTGATGGTATGCAGCGGTGGCCATCAGGCTGAGTTAGAAAAATCTGGGCTCGATTTCCTTATTAACCAAGGATGCGAAGCTATAGTGGTACATAGTACGCGTTTGTCAGATCAAGAATTGATTCGTTATGCGGCCCACTCTCCCTCAATGGTGATCATCAATCGCCATATTCCGTCATTAGCCCATCGCTGCGTCTGGCTGGATAACGAAAAAGGTGCAACTCAGGCGGTGCGTTACTTATTAGAACAAGGGCACCGGTATATTGCCTGTGTCACATCTGATCTGCCAATCGCCGATCGTCAACAGCGATTGACCGGGTACCAAGCAGCACTGGCTGAATATGGCATTCAATATGCTAAAGAGTGGGTCATCAGCGTTCCTTTCAATGAGGAAGGCGGAGAAAGAGCGGCACAGCGATTGCTGGAGAGTGGTATTCCGTTTACAGCAGCATTTACCTTTAACGACGTGATGGCGGCAGGCATGATGCGTGCGCTGCATCAACGACAGATCAAGTTACCACAAAATCTCTCTTTAATCGGGTTTGATGATGTTGTCTTGGCTCGCTATCTATACCCGGCACTAACTACCATGCATTACCCAATAGAGCGAATGGCGTGGCGAGCCGCAGGTCTGGCTATTCAGCTTTTTAACCAACAAACGCCTCTGCCCAGAGCGAATCGTTTTGAAGCAGAACTCATTATTCGAGATTCTGTGTGGCGAAAAGATCCATCGTCAAGGGCTCCATCTGTGAAGTAAATCTCATTTTATTATCTCATGTAACCGATTACATGGGAGGCTATGACGGTTCACGTTTAGGAGGATGGCTAACGATTATACTGTGTCAACTCTTCCTATTTTTGGAGCTTTACCATGCATGATAAAAGAATGCTCTCCTTTGGGAGCTCGCTCCTGCCGATCATCGCCATGTTGACTTTATTAATAGTTGGCTATGGTGTTATGGGATTACGCATAGAGCCTCTGCTGTTATGTTCCGCCGCAGTGACTGCAGTATTAGCCTATTGGCAAGGTTATAACTGGGATGAAATGATCCACGCTATTGTCAATAAACTGGCGAAAGCTATGCCGGTTATGATGATTCTGATTTGCGTGGGAGGCCTTATTGGTACCTGGATGTTTAGCGGTACTATCCCTTATATGGTTTATTGGGGATTAAAACTCATCAATCCTCAATATATTCTGATCGCCGCTTTTCTGATAACCAGCCTTATTTCTGTTTGTACGGGAACATCCTGGGGCTCTGCGGGTACGGTGGGTGTAGCTTTGATGGGGGTTGCCAGCGGTCTTGATGTGCCTATCGCTGCAGCCGCAGGGGCTGTTGTATCGGGTGCTTATTTTGGCGATAAGATTTCACCGTTATCAGACTCTACCAATTTTGCAGCTATCGTTTCTGATACAACCCTTTATGTTCACATCAGACATTTAATGTACACCACTATTCCCAGCTTTTTGCTGGCCGGTGTAGTTTATCTGATTGCAGGCCACAGTGGTTTGATGGGTGAGGTTGCGACTCCGGCCCGAGTCATTGAAATTATAACGGCTCTTGAATCTTTATATCACTTCAATGTGGTATTGCTTTTGCCTCCAGCGCTTGTCCTGTGGGGAGCGATTGCCAAGAAACCGGTGATACCACTAATGTTGTCCGCCTGTCTATTAGCGATTGTACTTGGGGTTGCTTTGCAAGGACTGAATATTAGGCAGGGTTTAGATGCATTTATGGATGGTTTTCATCTCTCAATGTTTAATGCTCAGGGGGTAACAACCGATGGAATCATGGCTGATGTTCCCCGCTTACTCAATCGTGGTGGTCTTTTCTCGATGATGAGCACCATCCTGCTGGTGTTTTGTGCTTTCTCTTTTGCCGGTATTTTGTCTTTAACGGGAGCGCTTGAAGTCATTATCAATCGCCTGCTCACCATTGTTCACTCTACCGGACAGTTAATCGCTGCCACTATTGGTACTACGATTTTGGTTACCGGAGCGACCAGCGACGGGAAATTAGCGTTATTGATTCCGGCGGAATTGTTTAAAGGCGCTTATTTACGTATGGGCTTGGATACAAAAAACCTCGCCAGAACCATCGAAGATGCGGGGACCGTCATTGAACCGCTTATTCCATGGACTGCAGCCGGCGTTTATATGGCAAGTACCCTTGGTGTCAGTACGTTAGAATTATTACCTTGGGCTATTCAGTGTTATGCCGCTATCTTCTTTGCATTAATTTATGGCTTCACCGGATTTGGGATTGCTAAAGTAACACCATCGACAGAGCCTGCCGTGGAAACACTCTCTGGTAATGAGGAGTTCACGCAATGACCGTTAATTTCGACCAAATTATCGATCGTCATCAGACAGGATCGGTGAAATGGGATTTCATCGAGCGCTATCTTGATATGCCAGAAAAAAAGTTATTGCCGATGTGGGTGTCTGACTATGACTTTGCCTGTCCTCCTCCGGTGGTTTCTGCATTACAACAGCGCGTTACCCACGGTGTTTTTGGCTATAGCGAGCGAGATGAACACTATTATTCATCAGTAGTGAACTGGTTTAGTCAACGGCATCAGCTCAATTTGCAGCAGGAATGGATATGCAGTGTAGAGGGGGTTATTCCCGGTTTATCATTGTTGGTTCAAATGCTCAGTAAACCCGGGGATGGGGTTGTGGTTCAGGGGCCTTATTATGGTTCTTTTGCAAAAATCATAACCCTTAATGAAAGACGTTTGCTGGAGAATCCATTAATTCATGATGAAGCATTGGGCTATTGCATGGATTATCTGCATCTTGAGCAACTTTTTAGTCAGGAAAAACCTGCGCTGTTTATTTTATGTAATCCGCATAACCCCAGCGGAAGGTGTTGGTCAAAAGAAGAGCTATCTGACTTGCTCATGCTATGCGAACGTCATAACGTGAAAGTACTTTCTGATGAAATATGGGCGGATTTACTGCTGCCGGGCGAGCGTTTTACTTCAGTATTACATTTAGATAAACACTGGCATTCACGTTTGATTGTTGCCTGCTCTGCCAGTAAAACATTTGGACTTTCTTCTTTGCGTATTTCTAACTTTATCTTACCGGATAACACGTTGCGTGAACGTTTTAATCAACGGTTAAATGCTCACGGGTTAGATGTATTTAATGCTTTGTCGCTTACTGCGGCGACGGCCGCCTATCAATATGGGGCATCATGGCTGGATCAGCTACTGGAGTATCTGGCAAAAAACAGAGCGTGGTTTGCTGAGCAAATTCAACAACAGATTCCTTGGGCACGGCTTCAACCCGCACAAGGAACCTATCTGGCCTGGCTTGATTGCCGCAGCTTGGGAGTTGATGACAGTGAGTTGAAACGCTATATGACGCAAATTGCACATATCGCGCCATCAATGGGGGAGGGGTTTGGCCCTCAAGGAAAAGGATTTGTGAGACTGAATCTGGGATGTCCAAGGCGCTATCTGGAGTTGGCTATTGAAGGGCTAAAACGGATAGGGGATCATCATCAGAGAACTAAGTGTGTTGATAGCGCAACCTAATTTTTTGAACCGTTGAAAATAAAACAGACCGCATTTGTGCGGTCTGTTTTGGCTTCTACCGTTAGGGAAGGATTACCAACCCTTAATTGCGCCGCCTTTAAACTCTTTATCTGCTGCGTTAAATACTTCGTCAGACTGGAAAGCCTTAACAAACTTCTTCACGTTTTCAGAGTCTTTATTATCTTCACGAGAAACGATGATGTTCACGTAAGGAGATTCTTTATCTTCAACGAAGATGCCGTCTTTGGTTGGTGTTAAGCCAATTTGGCTGGAGTAAGCGGTATTGATAATAGCCAGCGTTACCTGATTGTCATCCAGAGAGCGTGGTAATTGTGGTGCTTCCAGCTCAATGATTTTCAGATGTTTTGGATTATCAACCACGTCCAGTACGGTCGGCATTAGGCCAACACCCTCTTTCAGTTTAATCAGACCCTGCTTTTGCAATAGCAGCAGAGAACGACCAAGGTTGGTTGGATCATTTGGTACTGCGATTTGTGCGCCATCCTGAAGTTCATCGATAGATTTAATCTTCTTAGAGTAAGCTGCAATCGGATAAACAAACGTTGTACCGACAACTGATAATTTATAGCCACGCTCTTTCATTTGCTGATCTAAATATGGCTTATGTTGGAAAGCGTTCAGGTCAATATCACCTTTGCTTAACGCTTCGTTTGGTAGCACATAGTCATTAAATGACACCAGTTCTACTTCCAGACCATATTTGTCTTTTGCCACTTGTTTAGCGACTTCGGCAACCTTTAGTTCCGCACCAACAATAACGCCAACTTTGATGTGATTAGGGTTCTTTTCTTCTTGCCCGCATCCCGCCAGCGCGAGAGATCCAATAAGAGCACCAACAGCGGCAAAGGTTTTAAACTTAAATAGCATATTATTTCTCTCTATTATCAATACGCTGCAAGCAGCACAATTTACTTTTTGTCAGTACCATTATTTATGACTAACGGCTTTGACAAGACGGTCACCACAGAATTGGATGATATAAACCAATATAACTAACAGAATAAGAACAGTATTCATCACGGTTGCATCATATCTGACATAACCATATTGATAGCCTAGTTGACCTAAGCCTCCGGCCCCCACGGCTCCACCCATGGCTGAATATCCCAGCAGGGTAATAAGTGTAATAGTGGCACTGTTAATTAATCCGGGTAATGCTTCAGGAAGCAAAACTTTACGGATAATTTGTAGTGGGGTTGCGCCCATTGCACGTGCGGCTTCTACCAAGCCGCTAGGAATTTCCAACAGGGTATTTTCCACCATACGGGCAATAAACGGAGCGGCCCCGATACTCAGTGGAACCAGTGCGGCTTTTAAGCCGATAAAGGTTCCGACAACAAGGGTAGTAAACGGAATAATCCAGACGATCAGAATAATAAACGGAATGGAGCGAAACACGTTGATTACCGCTGATAGTCCACGATGAAGCGTTGGATTCTCAAGAATCTGCCCCGGTCTGGTGATATAGAGTAGCACACCGGCCGGAAGCCCAATGACAAAGCCAAAAAAACCAGATGTAAAAGTCATGACGATGGTTTCCCAAGTGGCTTTACCCATCATCCACATCATTGCCTCAGACATAACCTAACACCTCAACTTTTACATGGTGATCTTGAAGAAACTGGATTGCGGCTGCGGCCTCTTCCGGCGTACCGTGAATCTCAGTCAGCATGACACCAAATTTAACGCCACCGGCATAATCCATCTGGGCACTGATAATATTGTTATTGATGTTGTAGCGACGAGCGACTTCTGAGAGCAAAGGTGCATCCACCGATTGACCGGTAAACTCCAGACGTAATAATGGATGGGTATTCTCTTTTTGTTCAGGGCTCAGGCGCTCAGAGTAATCATCCGGAATGTCCAGATGCAGCGTTGACTGAATAAATTGTTGAGCCAGCGGCGTTTTAGGGTGAGAGAACATAGCACTAACGCTGTCTTGTTCAATCAATTTACCGTCGCTAATAACTGCAACCTGATCGCAAATACGCTTCACTACATCCATTTCATGGGTAATTAACAGAATCGTTAATCCCAGACGGCGGTTAATATCTTTTAACAGTTCAAGAATCGAACGCGTGGTTGCTGGATCCAACGCACTGGTCGCTTCGTCACA